>JBHJHJ010000017.1:0-4781 GCA_050330955.1 Elainellaceae cyanobacterium
AGTTCCATGATTTGGTACGGCTGCTATCGCGGGAGGAGCTGAAGCAGAAGACGGAGGAGGAGCAAGAGGCCGCGCGGCGGCGGGTGACGCAGCATTATCTGGAGTGGGCGAAATTCATGGATAGCTGCCTGCGCCCAGTGAAGCGGCGCGAGCTTGCCCAGAAATTTGCTGAAAACCAGGACGAGTCTGCAGAAGAAATCGAAGCAACTTTGCCGATGAGGGCGGTAAGCTGGTTTGAGCAGGAGCGACAGAACCTGCTGATGAGCGATCGCTGGGCAATGCAGCAGCAGGATTGGAGTACTGTCATTTCCTTTGCGCGAAACTTAGCAGAATTTTTTGACATTCGCTCTTATTGGATAGAGGACATATGGATAGGGAAGCAAGCGCTCACTGCCGCTCGGCATTCAAGTAACCTTCATGAGGAAACGTATGCTCTCAACAGTTTGAGTATTGTTTATAGAAAATTAGGTCATTGGCCTGAAGCCATTACTTATTGTGAGCAAAGTCTTAAGATCTGTCGGTCTACAGATGATCGCCATGGTGAGGGTAAAGTCCTCAATAATTTGGCCAGCATATATTACAGACAGAAGCGATGGGAGGAAGCAATTGTTTGTTTTCTGCAAGATTTAGAGATTTGTCGCGCCTGTGGCGACCGCGATGGAGAAGGACGAACTCTCAGTAACTTAGGTCTTGCCTACCAAGATCAAGGTGATTTAGACGCTGCTGAATCCTGCTTTAAGCAAAGCCTAGAAATCAAACGTGCACTATGTGATATTCGTGGCCAATCGCAGACCCTCAAAAATTTAGGCATGGTCCACAGAAAAAGGCGTCGATGGAATGCTGCCATGTCTTGCTACGAGAGAAGCTTAGAAATTAAGCAAGCTATTAGTGACTGGCATGGGGAGGGAAGAACTTTAATGAATATAGGCGTACTGCATGAAAAGAAGAAGCAATTTCCGCATGCGATCGTAGCTTGGCAAGAAGCGCTGACCAAACTCCACCCCGATTCTCCAGACACTAAAACCGTGACAGGATGGCTGCAACAAGCTCAACAGCCGCGTCGCCCCGGCCTCGCATCGCGTATCCTTGGGTTAGCCGCCGTCGCCGCTGCCCTCGCCCTCATCGCGTCAAATCTGCTAGCGGGTCGCTGGTGAGTTGCGGCGGGCATTGTCGCGATCGCGATCGCGGCGTTCTTGGTGCTCAAATCACTGCGTCGTCGGTCGTGATTTGCGGCGGTTATGGTGGGTCACGCTGCGCTCCGACCCACCCTACAGCACGTGGCGATGGGGCGAAAATTTTGCCGATGTGCCACACATCGCAGCGACGGGTTACGCACTGAGGCGATCGTGCCATGCACACACCCAGTAAAACTCCCAATACAGCCGGCCTTGTGCAGGGGGCCGCTGGGGGAGGCACCCCGTCCCCCAGCAAAGGGGGTTTGGGGGCAACGCCCCCAAGCACAAAGCAAAACACCACCAGGACTACTTGCGCTATGCCCACAACACTCTTCCTCTCCTACGCCCGCAAAGACGGCAACACCGCCGCCGCCCAACTCCGCCAAGACCTCCAGCGCAGCGGCTTCCAAATCTGGCGAGACATCGAAGACATGCGCAGCGGACAAGACTGGAAAAACCAGCTCCGCCAAGCCATCAAAGCCGTAGATGCCGTCCTCGTGCTGCTCACCCCAGCCTCAGTCGCCTCCCAATACGTCACCTGGGAATGGGAAACCGCCCAAACCCTAGACAAGCGAGTCATCCCAATCCTGGTGCAAGACTGCAACGTCCCCCAGGATCTAAACCGCTTGCACTACCACCGGCTCGACACCCCCGAAAACTACGTTTCAGGCCTGATGGGCCTAGTGCGCGACCTGATTCAGCTATCCACTGACGCGAAAGAGGCAACGCAGCCCAAACCACCGGAAGCGAAGGGCACCCAAATTAATCAGACCATCACGGGCAACAACAACCAAACCATCGGCCAAGTCCACGGCGGCACCGTCATCGGTAACGTAGATAGCAACGTCACCCTATAAAAAAATCCCTATGCAGCACCCCGATTCAAAATCTGCACAGGGATAAAGACCCAAAACCAGCCAAACGGCCAGCCTCAGACCACCACTAGAAATCAGTAGACACTACGCCGTCGTAGACGCCCCCCGCCGGGCCCGCCTGCGCTCCGACTTCTTCTTCAGCCCCACAGCCTGCGCCTCATCGCTGTCAGAGCCATAGGTGCCGCGCACCACTTCCTTCATCGCCAGCACCGCATTGTGAAAATCCCACTCCGCCTGGCGAGCCGCATCCACAGCGGCCCTGTACGCCGCCTGCTGCTCCGTTTCCACCTGCTGGGCCGCCAGCATGGCCTGGTAGGTCTGCTCCAGCACCTCCGGCGACGCCTGGGTCCGGGGCGTGGTGTAATTCTTGATGAAGCTGAGGCCGTTGTAGGCCGTAATATCCTGCTGGATCAGGGTGCCGCTAAGGCGGCGGTTCGTGTTTTGCATTGGCATATCGTGTAATCACGGGGTAAAGGCCAGTCTTACTGTGCCCAACGCGACACAGGCAGCTCGATATTATCAACGGGGTTATCCAAAGCTTAATGCGATCGCCACAAAGCCATTATCCATCGCCCCAACCTGTTGCGAAGACGATACAGTCCATTGCAGCGATCGCAATAGATTTGCTGCAGGCATCTTGTCAATAGGCGCGCTAACAATTGAATTTCTAACCCCGTACATTGTGCTGTAGCAGCGACAATGGCGTTGTGGATGGCCCGCCATCTAACTGCCCTAAAATCTCCTCACCCAAAGTGCGATCGCTAGCGGGATAGCGTCGAAGCGGAACTAACCCTGCGGGAATGGCTGCGATCGCCGTAATAAAGTCATTGGTGGAAAAACGCCATCGGTGGTTCACTTCCACTGACGGTGTTCTGCTATGGCAGACGATGTCACGCATCAGGGATGCAATAAGGGTGGCCCAAATTGGGCGCATCGACTATTATAGTAAGCTGACTCAAGCAAAGAATGATTTAGTAAACAGGTTTAGCAGATGGCACAACGTGTTCAAGTCGTCCTGCAAGAGGACGTTCGCAAGCTCGGGCAAAACGGCGATCTCGTTGAGGTAGCCCCTGGCTATGCCCGCAACTATTTGTTTCCCAAGGGTCTGGCTGTGCGCGTAACCCCTGGCATCTTAAAGCAGGCGGAGCGCCGCCGAGAAGAGGAGCGGCAGCGCTTGATTGAAGAGAAGGCACAGGCGGAATCGCTGAAGACGGCGCTGGAGACGGTGGGCCGCTTCGTCGTGAAAAAGCAAGTGGGCGAAGGCGAAGCCATCTTTGGTACGGTGACCGACCGCGAAGTGGCGGACGCCATTCAGGAGAGCACAACCCGCGAGGTCGATCGCCACGTGATTACGGTGCCGGACATCAACCAGCTCGGCTTCTACAACGCCACCATTAAGCTGCACCCCGAGGTGACGGCGACGGTGGAAATTCACGTAGCCCCGCTTTGACTTACCCCCCTTCTAGCTCCCCCGAGGGGGAGAGTACCCCCCTCTAGCTCCTCCTTGGGGGATACTACTTAGGTTGTATGAGTGTACTGCCGCGAGTAACCCATGGTCAGCGAACCTGTTTTCGAATCCTATAGCGATCGCCTTCCGCCCCAAAACATCGACGCAGAGGAGGCGATCCTGGGGGGTATTTTGCTGGACCCAGAAGCCCTGGGTCGCATCATTGACACTTTGCGGCCTGAGGCGTTTTACATCAGCGCCCATCAGGAGATATACCGGGCGGCGCTGGCGCTATTTGCCCAAGGCCAGCCTACGGACCTGATGCGGATTGCCACTTGGCTGCGGGATAACGGCGTGCTGGAAAAGGTGGGCGGGCAAGGACGGCTGATTCAGCTGGTGGACCGCACCGTGAGCGCGGTGAACGTGGACCAGTACGCCCAACTCGTTAACGACAAAGCTCTGCGGCGGCGGCTGATTCAGACGGGCCATGAGATTGCCCAAATGGGCTACGATACCCGGTCTTCCCTAGAAACGGTGGTGGACCAGGCGGAGCAGCAGCTTTTCGCGGTGACGCAAGACCGGCCGACTCAGGGCCTTTCCCCTACGTCTGAAATTCTAATCTCGACTTTTGCCGACATCGAAAATCGGGCCGAGGGTCTGGTACTGCCGGGAATTCCCTCGGGGTTCTATGACCTAGACGCCATGACCCAGGGCTTTCAGCGATCGGATTTGATTATTGCGGCAGGTCGTCCGTCAATGGGGAAGTGCCTTAGCGCTGATTCTGAGATTGTGGTCGCTGACGGCAGCATTCGAACCATTCAAAACATTTACACTAGCCAGGCGGCCTCACTTTTGACCCTAGATGCCGACTGGCGGCTAAAGCATACCCAACCGGGGGCCTACATCGACGATGGACTCAAGCCGGTTTTTCAAGTTAGAACCCGCTTAGGCAAAGTTATTGAAACTACCCTGTCTCACCCGTTCTTAACGGTTCAGGGCTGGCGACCGTTGCAGGAGCTACAGGTCGGCCAGAAGGTGGCTGTACCGAGACGTCTACCCATCTTCGGTACAGCGTCACTGCCTGAGCACCAGGTGAAGCTGCTGGGCTATTTTATTGGCGACGGCTCCCTAACGAGAACGTCACCTGGATTTACTAACAAAAATCCAGACATCCAGCAGGATTTTACCGAAGCGGCTATGCAGTTCTCCGGTATAGCCGTTATCCGGCAAGATTCTGCGGGAACGCGAACGCCTACCTTCTTTGCAGTCTCTAATCTGGAAGAC
>JBHJHJ010000018.1:0-3940 GCA_050330955.1 Elainellaceae cyanobacterium
CCAGTACGGCATGGTGCTCAACCTGTCAGATGTGAAGCAGGTGATCAAGCGGGAGGTCACTCAGCAGCTTGACTTTTCCTGTCTCAACGACGCCTGGCCAGAGTTTCAGGACACCTTGCCGACTACCGAAAACATTGCGCGAGTGATTTGGCACCGCCTGACCGCGCACCTGCCGCTGACGCGCATTCGGATTTTTGAAAACTCAAACCTTTGGGCAGACTACGAGGGGCAAAATATGGACGCCTATTTAACCATCAAGACTCACTTCAGCGCTGCCCACCGGCTGGCGCTGCCGCACCTCAGCCTTGAGGAGAACCTTGAGATTTACGGCAAGTGCGCTCGGGTCAACGGTCACGGCCATAACTATCATCTAGAAGTGACGGTCAAGGGGCAGATTGACCCCCGCACGGGCATGACTGCCGACCTGGGGCAGCTCCAGCAGATTATTGAGGACGAGGTGGTGGAGCCGTTTGACCACACCTTCCTCAACAAAGATATTTCCTACTTCGAGGATGTGGTGCCCACAGCAGAGCACATCGCCGTCCGCATTCGAGACCTGCTGGAGGCGCCGATTCGCGAGACTGGCGCTGCGCTCCACAAAGTGGTTCTAATCGAGAGCCCCAACAATTCCTGTGAGGTTTACGCGTCGGCTGCTGCTGAGGGCTCACCTCTGCGAGCGACTTCCTCCCAAGTCCTGACGGGCGTTTAGCGCAGGGCAGCAGAACATGTACAAGACGCTTGCACCCCTAGCACGCTTAATTTTGGTTGCCGTACTTGCCCTGCTGGCCGGGGGGTGCCTGGATACCGACGTCGCAATTCGCTTTACCGATGCGAACCATGGCCAAATTGAAGAGCGCATTGTCCTGAGCGATCGCCTCAGCCAGCTTGATTCTGACGCCATGGAACGCTGGAAATCGCAGATTAAGCAGCAGGTCCAGCAAATGGGGGGCACCGCCCGCGAGAGCGACGGCGATTTGCGCCTCAAGGTGCCGTTCTTCAACAACCGAGACCTAACGGACAAATTTAACCGCCTCGTTTCTGGGTTCGAGGTCGGGCCTCAGGGATTACTTTCAGAACCGGGCCAGTCTATTGCTCGCTTTACGGCCACCCGCGACTGCAACGTGCTTGTGGCCCAGCGGAACCGGCTCAGCCTCGATGTGGATCTGCGATCGCTGCAGCAGGTTTCCCAAGCGGGTATGCAGCTTCGACAGATTAACGGCTTGCTTGATGGAACGCTGCGTTTGAGCGCGCCAAGTCCCGTTGTTGAGGCTAACGAGCCCTCGCTCTTGAGCTGCCTTTTCGATGGGGCGGCTAACCAGCTTACCCTGAACCAGTCCAATAACCGGTCTGACAGTAGAGCCTTGGAATGGCACATCGACCCCGAGCGGGCTAATCATCTCGATGTGGCTTTCTGGGTTCCTAATCCCTTGGGCGTTGGCGCTGTTTTGATCGCGGTATTGGTTGGGGTGGGGCTCATTCTACAGCCCATGTTTCCGCTTTAGCTCTAGGATCGCTATAGAATGTAAAATGACGTTCTCAAAGATGAGCCGATGGCGGTGAGCTGGATAGAGATTACGTCTCCCTTAAACGCTTGGAGTCTCGTGGTTCCAGCCCTGCTCCTGACCCTAATCGGACTCGCCGCAGTTTACTTTGCTCGTCTTTAAGTGACTGGGTCATCTTCAGCTTGCTCTACCCAAAGCGCACCTTAATTTATAAGTCGACCCCCACTAGGGCAACACCCCATGGCCCAATCCTTAGCCCAAAATGCGATCGCTTTTCTCATTGATTTGGCCGAGCGGGGCGAGATTGACCCGTGGAACGTCAAGGTGATTGACGTAATAGATCGCTTTTTAAGCCAGTTGCGCCCCGGCCAAGCGCAAGGGCAAGGGCAGGCCCCTTATGAAGCCGACCTGTCTGAGTCGGGGCAGGCGTTTCTCTATGCTTCGATGCTGGTGCTGCTGAAGGCCGACAGCCTCGCCCGCAGCGACCAGCCCGAAGAGGAGCGGATAGAGGAGGCCGAAGGTGATGACGCCGCTCCCCGGCTACCGCTTCACCTAGAAAAGCGAATCCGCCGCCGCGCCGTGGCCCAGCCCCCGCAGCACAGGCCCATCACCCTGCAAGAGCTCATCCAACAGCTCGAAGTGATGGCCACCGCGATCGCTGAGCATACCCCCCGGCGGCGGGCGCGGCGCCCCAAGCCCCACACCAAGTCGAAAGCGGTGAGGGCGATCGCCCAGCTTGCCCACCAGGAAAACCTGTCTGAAGTGGCGGAGGCCTTAGAGCGCGCCCTTCACGAGCACTGGCCCCACATCAGCCAGGGCTCTCAGTGGTTAGAATTTGAGCACCTGCTGGACTGGTGGACCGCCTCTGACATTTGCGCTCAGGTCAACGCCAACCAGACCCACCGCAGCGCCCAGAGCGATCGCGTCGGGGTTTTTTGGGCACTCTTATTTCTGTCCGCACAGTCTAAGGTAGAACTGTCCCAGCAGGCGTTCTACCAAGATCTGAATGTTCGGGCTATTCAAGCGGATGAAGAGGTCACTGGTGACGTCATAAAATCCATGACCGCCCTCGACTAGCCCGCTATCTCGACTGGCCCATTATCTCGACTGGCCCACTCTGGGGATTTGATCAGATTCTTGTCATCACTAGCAGATAACAACCGCAGCAAATTTATAGACCTCCCATCGACCAATATAGATTACATAAAGTTGTCAATCTACTGGTGCCACTGATTTATGACGTATGAAAAACTGAAGGGGTTCACACAGGATGGACGCGTACATTAAATTTATTCGAATTGTTAGACGAGTCCAGTTCGTACAGTACTTCTGAGAAATTAGTCCATATATAGCCTGACGTAGAGGAAAGTAAAGTATATGAAAGCGATGATCCTGGCTGCCGGTAAGGGTACCCGAGTTCGCCCGATTACCTACACCATACCCAAGCCAATGATTCCCATCATGCAAAAGCCCGTGATGGAGTTTTTGCTCGATCTCCTGCGGCAGCATGGATTTGATCAAGTGATGGTCAACGTCAGTCACCTCGCTAACGAGATCGAGAGCTACTTCAGAGATGGACAGCGCTTTGGCGTCCAGATTGGCTATTCTTTTGAAGGCCGAATTGAGGACGGTGAGCTGATCGGAGACGCTCTGGGCTCAGCGGGCGGCATGCGAAAGATTCAAGACTTTGCGCCGTTTTTCGACGACACCTTTGTGGTACTCTGCGGCGATGCGCTAATCGACCTAGATCTAACCAAGGCAATCCAGTGGCACCGTGAGAAAGGCTCCATCGCCACCATCATCATGAAGCCCGTGCCCCGCGAGCAGGTGTCGAGCTATGGGGTCGTAGTGACGGATGAAACTGGCAAAATTAAGCAGTTTCAGGAGAAGCCCTCGGTCGAGGAAGCCATCAGCACCGACATCAACACCGGCATCTATATTTTCGAGCCGGAAATCTTTGACTACATTCCTTCTGGTCAAGAATTTGATATTGGCGGTGATCTGTTCCCTAAGCTCGTGGAGAAAGACGCACCTTTTTACGGCATCTCCATGGACTTCGAGTGGGTTGATATCGGTAAAGTGCCAGACTACTGGCATGCAGTTCGCGGCGTACTGCAGGGCGACATCAAAAATGTGCCTATCCCCGGCGTTGAGGTGAAGCCAGGGGTCTACACCGGCCTCAACGTTGCGGTGAACTGGGATAAGGTCGACATCCAAGGACCAGTCTACATCGGCGCAATGACCCGCATCGAAGACGGCGCCCGCATCATTGGACCCACGATGATCGGTCCAAGCTGCCGCATTTGCAGTGGTGCCACCATCGACAACAGCGTCATCTTTGAGTACTCTCGCATCGGCCCTGAGGCCCTTTTGAGCAATAAGCTGGTGTTCGGTCGCTACTGCGTCGATCGCACTGGCGCCTCGGTTGACCTGCAGGC
>JBHJHJ010000019.1:0-9386 GCA_050330955.1 Elainellaceae cyanobacterium
TTGAGGCATTCTGGAATAATCTTGATCAGCGTTGCCCGCAGGTTTGTGAGGGTCAGCAAGATAAAAATTAGCCCTTCAATCATCACCACGGCTAGGGCTAGGCGCCAGTCTACGCCCAACCCCAGTACCACTGAAAACGCAAAGAATGCGTTGAGCCCCATGCCCGGCGCAAGAGCAAAGGGGTAGTTGGCGTAGAGACCCATGATCACCGTTGCGACGGCGGCGGAAAGGGCGGTGGCGATCGCTAGCTCTCCAAATAGATCCCCTGATTCATCTAAGAATATGGCGTTAGACAAAATGCCTGGATTCACCACTAGGATGTAGGCCATGGTGACAAAGGTTGTCAACCCCGCCAAAATTTCGGTGCGCAGGTTAGTGCCCAGCGCTGAAAACTGGAAGTAGCGGGCGATCGCGCTAGTGTCTTCGGGTACCTGGGTAGGTCTGGGCTGAGTTTGGATAGGATCGCTCATCGTGGAGATTAGGCGCATCAACGCAATAAAAAGCCGAGAGGGCACCCTCTCGGCTTACAAGCATACATGAGCTGCAGGCCCAAATCTGCGTCATGGATGACGTTACTGAGTCAAGCTATTGGGCTACGCTGACCTTCACCACCTTATTTTTCTCTTCCTCAGCCTTGGGAAGGGTTAAGTGGAGAATGCCGTTCTTGTACTCGGCAGCCACCTGTTGGTTCTGGATACGACCCGGCAGTGGGATTACGCGCTGGAACTTGCCATAGCGGAACTCCGTACGGGCTAGACCAGACCCTTCGGTCTTCGTCTCAGAGCGACGCTCGCCGCTGATGGCGATCGCCTCGGCAGTAGCCTCGATGTTGATGTCATCGGGCTCTAAACCAGGGACTTCTAGCTTCAGCTCGTAGTGGTCATCGGTCTCGGCAAGCTCAGCCGCAGGAGAGAAAAGCGTGCCCATGCTGTCTCGATTCGGGGACGGAGAGAGCATGTCGTCAAACAGACGGTTCATTTCTCGCTGAACTTCGGTCATTTCTCGGAAGGGTTGCCAACGAATAAGTGCCATAGTTTTCACCTTTTAAAGACGTGTGTTTCTGAAATTTCAGCGCTTTAGTTCGGCTATTAATTAATGAGGAAGCCGGTGAGACCCGGTTTTGAAATAGGAACTTAAGGCGCTTACAATTACCAGAATACTGACTCCTTCACGCCAGCGAAATTCGGTTCTAGCGACAGTTTGAATCCAATTTGCCGAACCTGGGTGGAGCAATTCACAATTACGGCTAGAGCGAGACCGGTGAGGGGGGCTGCAGGGCGGCTTTGGGGTAGGGAATGCGCTTGTGGTTATACTGCTGCCAAACCCGCACAAAAATCTCGGCAATTCTAGCCATGTCCTGACGGCTGAGCCCTGAATCGACGAGCTGGTTATCCTGCCAGCGGGCCCGTAGAATGCGGTTGACCATGGCGAGCGCCTCCTCCGGTGTGGCATCCTTGAGCGATCGCAGCGCCGCCTCACAGGAATCCGCCACCATCACAATACCCGTCTCCCGGGACTGGGGCGTTGGGCCACAGTAGCGAAAATCTCGCTCGTCCACTTCAATGGTCGGGTCGCTCTTAGCCCGCTCTTTCGCCTGGTAGTAAAAATAGGTGATCAGCATGGTCCCCTGATGCTCAGGGATGAAGGCCTGAATGGCTCCCGGCAGACGACACTTGCGGGCCATCACTAAACCCTCGCTGACGTGCTTTTTAATAATTTTGGCGCTCTCCCAAGGGTCGTCGATCAAGTCGTGTTTGTTGGTCCCCCCCATCTGATTTTCGATGAAGCCTTCGGGATCGTGCATCTTGCCAATGTCGTGATAGAGCGTACCGGCCCTCACTAGCTCCACGTTACAACCCAGCTCGCGGGCAGCGGCTTCTGCGAGACTCGCCACAAAAAGGGTGTGCTGAAACGTTCCTGGCGCTTCCGATGCTAGCCGCTTCAAGGTTGGGCGGTTCGGGTTTGACAGCTCCACAAGCCGAATTGGCGTGACCAAATCGAACAGATTTTCGAGATACGGGCTAATTCCCAACGCCGCGATACTCCAGGCTACCCCCATCAGCGCTTGAATCAACGAGTTCATCAGCATCACTAGCCAGATCGGGCTGGTGGCTGTGCTCACAATCAGGCTAATGATGAGATAAACCAATCCTTGGACAAGACCAACCGCGCCCCCTAGCAGGGCCAGCTCCTCGCGGGATCTCAATCGACCGGCCAGCAGGGTACCCACCAGTCCCCCGGCAACGCTGGCCATCAAAGGCGCAGACGCAATAGAACCTGCCATACCAATAGGCAACAGCGTCCCTAGCAGGGCCACCACCGTTAACCCTAGGCTCGAGCCATAGAAGCTGCCTACCAGGAGCCCCACTGCGGGCAAACTCGTGGAGGGTAACCCCGTAACCAGGAGTAGGGGCGTGCTCAAGCACAGCATCAGCACCAGCATATGATCCCGCTGCCGCAGGCGGGCGTGGAACCGACGTTCAACCAGAAGAAAAACAACAACGCTGCCGCCGACTACTCCAGCAAACCCCGCTAGCCCCAGCCAGTCAACGCCGCGACGGCTAAGGCTAAAGTGATCGAGCAAAACGAACTGCGATCGCTCAATTGTCTCCCCAGCCTGGACAATAATTTCGCCTTCGCGAATTGAGACCATTTCTGGTTTCACCGCTTCTGCCGTCTGCTCGGCCTTTAGCCGAGTCTGCTCCGTATCCTCGACTAAGTTGGGCTGAATCACCTCTAGGAGAAACGTGCTGACTGAAGCCGTCACATCTCGAGGAGCGGCGTCTTTGAGTTGAGACCGAATCGCCTTTTCAAGCTGCTCAGGGGGCAGTCCCTTCGCGACCCCCTGCAGCAAAATATTCTCCAGGGTCTGACGCATGACCTGCTTCGCCTGAATCCAGGCTGGATCACTCAGCGATAGAATCTGGCTATCAGTAAATAGACTAGATTTTTCACCCGAGGCATCGAGAGCTGTTGATGCAGCGCCGTAGCTCTGCCGCGCTCGCACAATAGACTGCCTCAGCGCAGAAAAGTCATCTGCCGAAGCGATGTTCCTGTAGCTTTGAAGCTCGAGGACCGCTAGCTTCTGGGAGGGCTGAGCGGTTGCGATCGCTGAGTCGATAGAAAAGCTGTCGGTGCCCCGCTCAATAATGGCAAGAATGCGCTGCCATTTGTCTTTCGGGACACTGCGGAGATAGTCCTGGGCCGTTGTTGACAGGATAGAGGAGTCAACGAACGGAAAAGGCCCAGCTTGCTCCCGGTAGTCATCCCCAATGCTAATGAGGCGGGAAAGCGATTGATAAATGCGCTGGTTGACATCAGAGTCAATAGCGAGCACCGGAATTGCTCCCTGGCTAGCTTCTAGCCGCTGTTGCTCGGTGGCTTCCTTATCTTCTACAGAAACCGTCTCTGGGGCCCGCTGGGTTTGGGGCGCGATGGTCCCTACGCTAAGCTGCGGCTTGTTGTATAGACGGTAGCCAATCGCGCTTGTGAGAGAAGCAACTGCAACGGTAAAGAGAAGCGGATAAGCATAGAGGTTTGGCTTACTGCGCTTTGGGCGGGTTGTACCGGAGCAAGAGGGATGTTCCCCGAGCCAAGTCATCAGCTCCCGCGACTGAACAAGTAAACCACGGTTGGCCAAGCGACTTTCTGCGCGATTGCCGTTTGCCCCGAAAGCCGCATGACCAGCGATACCGACTTTGGGTTGAGTTGCTTTGGCATGGGGACGCCCTGCAGGTCTGTGCCGGAGGAAAAAATTGGACGGCGGCTGACGTCTGGACGAGCGGTTTGTCGGCGAGCACCACTGCTCAAAGCGCCGCGCCATTAGGCGAAATGACTTCATAGCAACTGACCGCTAGACGACTAAACCAGTGACAACTATAAGACCCATAGAAGGTGAGCCAACGTAAATTCGTATGGAAGGACCTACGAACCGTATGCGACGGCTATCGGTTAGCCTATCGTGAACTGCTGCAGGATACACTCGTCCTGACTATATAGTATAACCAAGCTCAACTTGCCCGGAACGCCTGTTTTTAGCGATCGCTAAGTATTGAACATGGCGATCGCCGCAGGCCCCAGCCGTGCAGGGATAGCGCCACCCCAGGCCGCGTGAAGCTGCTGAGCGAGCTGGTTGATGGTTGCTGAGGAGACGCGGGGGGAACCCGCTGGCAGGCAAGCACTTAGCATTTGGTAACGCTCAAGGGACATCTCGGATGGTCCCTGGACTAGACCACAGAGATAGCCTGCGATCGCGGCCGCTGCACCTGCAACGTTTGGGGTGAGCAGGGGAAGAAGGCTCCTGCCGACTAGCTCCGGAAAATCTGGAGTTCTTAAAGCGCTGTATAGGGCGAGGGTAAAAGCGGTAGCAGCTTGAGCAGCGCTATTAGACGGGGGCTCTCCAACGACCTTCTCTAGGGCGTTTCGGACCTGGATAGCCCCGGCCCCGCTCTCCTCATAAGCTAGCGCCGTACTCAAATAGGGGAATAGACAGGAGGATTTTGTTTCGGGCGGCAGGGCGATCGCCAGCTTCAGAGGCTTTCTTGCGATCGCTGCTCCAACCAAGCGTCGAAGTGCGAGGGTTCCTTCAGCTGCTACAGCAGTGGCGGTGGTCTTATCCCCTATTTGCCTGAGCCGGCGGCGCAAGGCAGCCTCATCATCGCTGTAGACCAGCAGCATTGGTAGTAATGCAACAATAAAATCCAGCGGCGCCGAGGTCGCCTGCTTTAGAAGCGGATCAGCTATATCCGCAGGCGAGATGGGCAGCTCAGACCAGTAGGTCAACGGTATGGACAGGGAGGAACCGCTCTGACCATAGCCCCAGAGCGCTCCCACTAGGGCGGATTGAAATTGTTGTCCCACGGTATGGTTCACAATGCATCCTCTCGGCGTTACTTTGCGGTATCGGACAGGCTGTATCACGGCTTTCCCATTAAGATATTGGGCACAATGATTCAGGCAACTGCCATTTGTACAATTTGCTAAGAATAAAATCTATCGAAAGTTGGTAATAGTTATTTATACTGATGGCATACGGGTAATCCCCTGGGAAAGTGATGGGCTGCTGCCGACTGGGCTGCAGCTATGTCTGTATGCGCTCTAACCCACAGGGTTTATTGATAAAGTTTGACCAGGCATGGTGTCTTAAAGCCGTGATAAGGCACCAGCCCAAAAAGCATTAGCTATTAGCAGAAGTATCGAGGAAGGGAATGGACAACATAACTGCCGTGTTTACAAGGCGGGCCTGGTTTTCAAACGTCCGCAGCGATCTTTTGGCGGGTACTGTGGTCGCGCTAGCTCTAATTCCAGAGGCGATCGCTTTCTCCATTATTGCGGGTGTAGACCCGAAGGTGGGGCTATACGCCTCATTTTGCATCGCAATTGTGACCTCCTTCCTAGGTGGGCGTCCAGGCATGATTTCAGCGGCCACGGGGGCCATGGCCCTGCTCATGACAACGCTGGTCAAAGACCACGGGCTCAGCTACCTGTTTGCCACCACGATTCTCACGGGACTCCTGCAGATCGTCTGGGGTTTGGTGAAGCTGGGCAACCAGATGCGCTTTGTGCCTCGCGCCGTGATGATCGGTTTTGTCAACGCCCTGGCCATTCTTATTTTTAGCGCGCAGCTTCCCCAGCTCGAAAACGTGCCTCCGCTAGTCTACATTATGGTACTAACGGGGCTCGCAATCATCTACGGCATGCCCTACATCAGCAAAGTAGTGCCGTCTCCCCTAATCGCGATCGTCGTGCTGACCGGGTTCGCCATGACCTTCGGCTGGGATGTGCCCACCGTGGGCGATATGGGAACGCTGCCCACCACGCTGCCGGGGCTGTCCCTTCCTGCCGTGCCCCTCACCTTCGAAACAATTGAGATTATCTTGCCCTACGCCCTAGCACTTTCCTGTGTAGGCTTGCTGGAGTCCTTTTTGACGGCCAACGTCATTGACGACCTCACCGATACCCGGAGTGATAAAAACCAGGAGGCCGTGGGCCAAGGCGTGGCAAACATTGTTGCAGGCTGCTTTGGCGGCATGGCCGGGTGCGCCATGATTGGCCAGTCGGTGATCAACATCCGCTCTGGCGGACGGACCCGCCTTTCGACCCTAAGCGCCGGCATCTTTCTGATGGTTTGTATTTTACTGCTGGGGGACTGGGTAGCCCGCATTCCTATGGCGGCGCTGGTAGCAGTGATGATTATGGTGTCGATTAGCACCTTCAGCTGGGCATCGCTGCGCAACATTCGCGCCGTGCCTAAGAGCGAGACCGCAGTGATGGTCACGACGGTTCTGGTGACGCTGCTGACCCACAACCTTGCCATCGGCGTCATTATCGGCGTTGCCCTCAGCGCCATCTTCTTCAGCCGCAAGATTGCAGCGCTGATTGAGGTCAGTTCGGAACTTGTCGGGGAAACCAAGCGCGTCTACCGGGTCAGCGGCCAGATCTTCTTTGTGTCTGTAGAAACGTTTTTGAGCGCGTTCGATTTCAGGGAAGAGCTGGATGAGGCAATTATCGACCTCACCCATGCCCACCTGTGGGACCAGTCGGCGGTGGACGCAGTAGATAAAGTGGTCCTGCGCTTCCGCAAACGGGGGGTCGAGGTGGAGCTGATCGGCCTCAATGAGGCAAGCGCTACCCTCCTCGATCGCCTTGCCATACACCACCGCGAGGATGCGGAGATCGCGCTACATTAGGCGTGGACGCTGCTGGTCTATCGCACCGGGTCTATCGCGTCTGGCCTGTTGTTTGTTACGTCACCGCATATGCAGTATCGTCGCTTTGGTCGCACCAACCTTTCCATGCCCGTGTTCTCCTGCGGCGGGATGCGCTATCAGCATTCCTGGAAAGATGTGCCCCAGTGGGCCATTCCCAAGAAGAACCAAGATAATCTAGAGGCCACAATTCGAAAGGCGCTAGAGGTGGGCATTAACCACATCGAAACCGCTCGCGGCTACGGCACCTCAGAGGTGCAGTTGGGCAAAGTTCTGCCTAAGCTGCCGAGGCAGCAGCTGATTGTGCAAACCAAGGTTTCCCCCCAGGCCGATCCCCAAGCGTTCCGCAAAATTGTTCACCAATCCCTTGCTAACCTTAGGCTTGACTACATCGATCTACTGGGGCTGCACGGCATCAACACCCCTGAGCATCTAGAGTGGAGCGTTCGCCCCGGCGGTTGCCTGGATGTGGCGCGATCGCTGCAGGCTGAAGGCAAGGTGCGCTTCATTGGGTTCTCAACCCACGGCCCCACAAAGGTAATTGTCCGCGCCATTGAGACCGGCCAGTTCGATTACGTCAACCTCCACTGGTACTACATCAATCAGGTTAACTGGCCCGCCATTACCGCCGCTGCCCGGCAGGACATGGGGGTGTTTATCATCAGCCCCTCCGACAAAGGCGGCAAGCTCTACGACCCGCCCGCCAAGCTCGTGGCGCTCTGCGATCCCCTGTCCCCTATGGTGTTCAACGACCTGTTTTGCCTCAGCCATCCCCAAGTACACACCCTGAGCCTAGGGGCTGCCCGCCCCTCAGACTTTGATGAGCACCTCAAAACGCTAGATTTACTGGATCGCGCTGACGAAATCCTGCCGCCTATTCTCCACCGGCTGGAGCAGGTCGCCATCGACGCCCTTGGCGAAGCGTGGTACAAAACCTGGCGACAGGGGTTGCCCACCCCCGAAGAGACCCCCGGTAGCCTCAACATTCCTGCGATTCTGTGGCTGAGAAACCTGGCGATCGCCTACGACATGGTGGACTATGCCCGAACGCGCTATAACATGCTGGGCACCGCCAGCCACTGGTTCCCCGGCAACAAGGCGAGCCGCGTTAACCCAGAGGTGTTGGCCCCGTGCCTTGCTCACAGCCCCCACCGCGACAAAATCCCAGCCCTACTAGATGATGCCCACCGCCGCCTCGGCGGCGCCGTCGTCAAGCGCCTATCCCAGCAATAACGTAGTCATTGTATGTGTTTAGCGTCTCAGGTTACCCCCTCTAGCTCCCCCTTGGAAAGGGGGAGAACATAGCTTCCCCCCTTTCCAAGGGGGGATTGAGGGGGGTAAGACCAAGGAATATGGCTTTTTGTCCAAAGTCGCTAAACACGTACTAGTCATTGCTGCATCAATTCCATCACCCGCTGCGCGGTCGCGGGCGCCAGCAGCACGCCGTTGCGGTAGTGGCCGCTGGCCACAATGACGCGAGGATGTGCCGGCAACCGCTCGATCACCGGGGCAGGCCTGCCGTAGGGGCGAGGGCGCTTCCCCCACCAAGTACGCAGCACCTGCGCTGACGCCAAAGGCGGGCACATAGCGATCGCCCCAGCCCACATCGCCTGTCGTTCTGCCTCAATGGCGGTTCCGTCACCGTCTTCGGGAAACTCTACCGTCGCGCCAACCCAATAAGTTGCTATATCTGCGGGTGTTCCTAGTGGCACAATGTGAATATCGTTTCCCGTCACCACCGGTCGAAATGCAGCGGTATCCAGCGGCGATTCTAGGGAAATTTCCATGGCCTGCCCCAGAATGGGGCGGATATCGACGGCGCTGCTGTGGGGCAGCGATTGGGTTAGGCCCGCTGAACCCAGCCCCGCCGCAACGATAATCCAGTCTGCTTCGTGGCGATCGCCGCTTTGCAATAGGGCGTAGGGTCTGCCGTGCCTTTCCCCTAGGGATTTGACCGAGGCCTCGAAGTGGGTCTGCGTCCCCTGAGCGCGGGCCGCCTCTAGCAGGGCCAGGGTAAGCTGCTGCGGATGAACCTGGCGATCGCCCCCTGAATACACGGCCCCAGTCACGCGTCCGGCCTGCGGATTATCCAGACTCACGGTGGGACAGTGGGTTAGGAGCGTCTCTTGGCTCCACAGGTGTAGCAGCCAGCCCTGCTCTCGCCGCGCCTGTGCCAGCGCTTCCCAGCGATCGCGATCATCTTCCTCAAACAGCAGCTTCACGATGCCGTGGCGGTTGTAGGCTACTTGATGGCCCTGCCGCTGTAGCTCATCAACCAGGGCGTCATAGCGGAGCAGACTCTGCTGCCGCATGGCCCAGGCGCGGCCCTTTGTTTTGCGGCTAATGGCCCCCATCAGCACGCCCAAAGCAGCTCCCGTAGAGGCTTGGGCCGGGGGCTGCCGGTCTAAAAGCGTGATTTGGCTATAGCGCTGGCTCAACTCGTAGGCCAGCATGGCCCCCACCACGCCGCCGCCGATAATCAAAATGCGGTCTTTGTTGAGCGTCATCGGCGGATCATCGGCGGTGGAACTTACGGCGCAGCCACTTGGAGTGCCAGTTAATTCGGCTCATCGGCTTACCCTGCATTGACTCACCCACAATGACATTGAGCTGCGCCCCAATCAGCATCACCAGGGAGCTCATGTAGAGCCACAGTAGCAGCACAATTACCGCACCCAC
>JBHJHJ010000020.1:0-46369 GCA_050330955.1 Elainellaceae cyanobacterium
CGCTAAGACGAGGGAAAATCGAAGGCTGGGCTTGTTTCGTTGGTCGTAGATCTAGTCCGTCTAATTTGAGCTAAAACTAGGAGCTAGGATAATGCACGAGGTGATAGAAGAGGCTTTTGTCCCGGAGCCAGGGGAAGATACGGCAGCGCACCAGCAGCGGAATGAACGAGCCAGGGAGCTGAAAAGGCAAGGCTATGACTGCACATATCTAAACCTATACCGCGTCATCGATGGCTTACCTGTGTTTGTGCTGCGAGCAGAGCGCCCAGAGTCACCAGAGGTTCTTCCAAGACAGAATACCAGGAAGAGAATACCTGGACGGCGTGCACATTCGTTACAGCCCAGGCGAATAGCGCAGTTTGAAGCACGTTATGTTGTCTAAAGACCTGGGTCTCCTTCAATTGGCTTGCGATCGCATCGATGTTTTGCATCCCATTCTCCGCACTTCCAACTGGCACATCGGATAATTAACACGAAGCAATGAGGATTACAGGAATTTTTGTTGGCGAAGCCGTCAATAGCTTGGGCTTATTGAGAATTGCCTCTCTGTGGTTCAAGCGAACTACAAGACTCTGAATCCCAGTAATATCAGTGCTTCTGCCTTTAATTCCAAATGTGCCAATTCAAAGGGCGGAATGTGGGTACAAGCCTAAGCTTGCTCAACGGCCTGCCGATGGTCGCGTCTGCGACGGCTGAGTCGCCGCAGCCAAAACCCAGCCACCGCCGCCACCACTAGCGATATCCATCCCGTCAGCGGCTGCAGCAGTAAAAAACCGCCCAGGGCAAACATGCTGCCAAACAGCAGCAGCACCCCCGCCACCACGCATCCCAGGCTATTCACCAACGACTGAGCCGGGGGTAGCCCCGTCTCTAGCTGCTGCGATCGCCACCCCGGCCCCGGCGGGCGGATGCGGCGGTAGAAGGCGCTGAGCACTTCAGGAGACTCTGGCGGCGTGGCCAGCATCACCATAATCCAAATTGCCGCAGTGAGCAGGGAAGTCACCGTCAGCCGCCAGCCAAAGTCCTCGATTTGCACCACGGGTACCACGCTGGTGGCAAAGCCAATCACAAACCCCGCCACCATGGCCGCCAGCTCCGCCGCCGCGTTAATCCGCCACCACAGCCACCGCAAAATTAGCACCAGCCCTGGCCCGGTGCCAATGGCAATCACCAAGCGGAACACGGTGGCCACGTCTTGGGCAAAAAAGGCGGCGATCGCCCCCAGCAGGGTCACCGCAACTGAGGCCAGCCGCCCCGCCGTTACTAGCTCTGACTGGGTAGCCTGGGGCCGAAAGAAGCGGGCGTAGAGGTCGTTGGTCAAGTAAGAGGCCCCCCAGTTGATTAGGGTAGATACGGTGCTCATGAACGCGGCCACCAGGGAAGCCACCACCATTCCCAGCAGCACGGGGGGCAGGAAATCCAGCATCAGCTTGGGGTAGCCCAGCTCCCGGTCTGCTAGGTCGGGGTAGAGCACCACCGCCGCCAGGGCCACCACCACCCAGGGCCAGGTGCGCACCCCATAGTGTAGTCCGTTGAACAGCCACGCCGCCCGCTCCGCTTCGGCCTCTGTTTTCGCCGCCGCCAGCCGCTGGACAAATTCCCCGCCGCCGTCGCTGCGGCGAAAGGCCCACCACTGCACAAACACGTAGGCAAAAAAGGTGCTGACGCTGATGCCTGCCGTCTGGCTCCAGGTGACCCAGGGGGCGTCGCCTGAGACCTGCAGCGGAAAGAAGGCCAGCACGTCGTGCTCGGTTGCCGCCTGGGCCTGCTCAATCAGCGGCGCCATGCCCCCCACGTGGGTCACCGCAATTACCGCACCGGCGATCGCCCCCAGCAGCGCCAGCCCAAACTGCAGAAAGTCGGTAGTGACTACCCCCCACAGCCCCGAAAAGCCGGAGTAAAGCAGCACCAGCAGGCTGACCGCAATTACGCTCAGCACCTTGCCGCTCGGCCCCGGCTCTAGCCCCAAGCTCTGCCACAGCTCCAGCGCGTCTACCACCTTCACCATAGCCAGCATGGCGTAGCCGATGCCGATGCAGTTGATGGGGACGGCAAACAAAAAGGCTTTCGTCGCCCTCAGCGCCGCCGCCGGGCGCCCGCCATAGCGCAGCTCGGTGAGTTCAGCGTCGGTGACGATTTCGGAGCGCCGCCAGGGGCGAGCAAACACGTACACCATCACCACATGGGCGACGCCGAAGCTCCACCACTCCCAGTTGCCCGTGATGCCGCGGTTGCCCACCACCCCCGCGATGTAAAGGGGCGTGTCGATAGAAAAAGTCGTGGCCGCCATGCTCGTCCCCGCCAGCCACCAGGGCAGCTGCCGGCCCGAAACAAAAAAGTCGGCCATGCTGCCGGACGCCCGGCGCGAAAGGTAAAGGCCTAAAACCAGGGTAGCGACAAGATAGGCAACGACAATCAGCCAGTCGATCAGCTGCATAGCACTCCAGTACACACCACGTTAGCCAAATTAGGCCAGGCCAGATCGACTATACCCCGACGCGGTTTGCCTACCCTAACCCGCGCCGGCCCAAGCCACCCCTTGCGACAGAGCTAACACAGGGCAAGGAACTGGCTGAAACCGCACTCCGGGAATGGCCCGACCGACTTGGATCTGCAGCGACAAGTCGTGCTGCACCGCGATCGCCAAGCAGTGCTCTGCCGTAGGGCTAAATAGACCAAACCGCCAGTTACTGGAGCGCTCTGGCTCCCTCAGAGAGCGGAACGCAATTTCCCCCGAGCCCTCTGCCAACCGAAACTCAATGCTCTGGAGCGATCGCGACAGGCCCAGCCCTAGAGCCTTAAGGTAGGCCTCCTTCAGCGTCCACAGCCGAAAAAAATGCGCCTTTTGGGCCGGTCCCGTGAGCTGAGCCCGGTCGGCTAGTTCCGTCGGGGTGAAGCTCATCTGAGCAATTCCAGTCAGGTCGGCCTGCCGGTTCACGTGCTCTACGTCCACACCTACATCGGCTGAGCGGGTCACGGCGCAGGCCACCAGCCCCATGCTGCGAGACAGGTTAAACCGCAGCGGCATCTCCTGCTCAGCCGCGATTTCTAGTTTGCCGTGGGCGTTGGCTGAAAACCGCCACGCTTCAGGGTCTCGCTCCCCATACCGAGACAGACAGCTCCGCGAAAGCCCATGGGCCACCAAATAGTTGTGGCGATCGCGGTCGAGCCGAAAGCGTGCGTATCGCTGCCGTTCGGAAGCGTCTAGCCAGGACAAATAGGTCTCAGTGTGGTCATGGCACTGCTGCGGCACGGAAAACCAGACGTGGACTTCGTTTGACCCTAGGGTATCCATGCCGATGCGTCACTGGGCTTGGGCGAACTGCACTTGGTGGTAGTGCCAAAGCTTGCCCTTGCGCTGCAGCAGATCGTCGTAGAGTCCCTGTTCCACAATTTTTCCCCGCTCCAGCACTACGATCTTATCCGCCCGGGCCACGGTAGACAGCCGGTGGGCGATGGCAATTACGGTGCGGTTTACCGACAGCTTTTCGAGGGACTCCTGAATCAGCCGCTCTGACACCGAGTCTAGGGCACTGGTGGCTTCGTCTAAAATCAGAATCTCAGGGTTGCGCAGCAGGGCGCGGGCGATAGCAATACGCTGCCGTTGCCCGCCGGAGCGTTTGACGCCGCGATCGCCCAGCCGCGTGTCAAACCCTTCGGGCATGTCCTCAATAAATTCGAGGGCGTGGGAAGATCTTGCCGCCTGGTAGATAGCCTCATCCTCAACTTCATCTAAGCCGTAGATAATGTTCTCTCGGACGGAGGTATTGAAAATAAAGGTTTCTTGGCTAACAATGGCAATTTTGCTGCGCAGCGAGGTGATTTGAAACGCTTGCGAATCTACTCCGTCGATCAAAATTTGCCCCGACTGAGGGTCATAAAATCGGCAAATCAGTGCGGCTAGGGTGGATTTGCCGGAGCCGGAAGCCCCAACTAAAGCCGTCGTTTTACCCTTTTCAATTGTCAGATTGATGTCAGACAGCGTCTGCGAGCTGCCGTCATAGGAAAAATTTATCGAAACTAGCTCAATTGCCCGTTCAAGCCCGGGGAAAAGCCGATTTCCATCTTCGAAATAGGGTTTGTCTTTGGTGTTGAGCAGCTGCTTAACCACTCGGTAAGACCCCTGTAGCGCAGTGACTCGTCCAATTTGGCCATGGATGAGCTGCATCAGCCGGACCATGCTCTGAAGAACGTAGACAAACACCAGAAGTTTTGCCACGGTGATGTCTAAGGATAGGAATCCCAGAGTAATGATGACGATCATCACCGTGGTGCCGCCCCCGAGGGTCAACGGGCTTAGCAGGGAGACCTTCGTCACAGACCGAATTTCAGCATCAGAGACCCTGCTGCTTGCGCGATTATATCGTTCCCGTTCATAAGCCTGCGTGGCGAAGGCATGAACAGTGAAGATCCCGGAAAGGAACTCAATACCGATCGCGGTCAGTGTTCCTTTGGCCCGCGTAGCCGCTATGCTGGCTTGTCGAATGTACCGCCTAAACTTGAATAGCCCAACGGATAATAGTCCCAGGGAGACAATTGAAAGCAGGAAGAGCTGCCAGGAAATCCAGCAGATAATCACCGCGTAGATGCTGACCCGGGTTCCAGTTGTGAGGAGAATTGTCACCGCGCTGAACAAGTTTCTCAGCTGAGTAATCTCATTAGTCAGAATGCTGACGGTCTCTCCAGAGCGCTTATCGGAGAAATAGCTGAGCTGAAACCGGCTCAGCTGATCAAAGGCGCGGCGCCGCAGTCGGTCCAATAGCTTGAGTTCAACCTTACCCGTGGTGAGAGCTTGGAGATAGTCGCCCCCCGACCGTAGCCAGGTCACGATGAAAATCAGAACTGAAATTCGTATGAGCTGATTTTCTTGGGACCTGTCGGTACCTAAAACGTGTAGATCGATCCAAGAGACACCAGTGCTAACGCCCTGAGTATCGGGAGAAGTCAAGCTTTGCAGAAAGGAGAGGAGGAGGCCGATGCCGATGCCCTCAAAAGCTGAGGCTAGAAATGAGAAGACAATCGCGACAATCGCGAGCTTATAGAGCGGCTTTAGTTCATTTAGGAGGAAGCGATTTTGGTCTATCGCACGCGCTAGCGGTTTGGGAATCAGTGGGTGACGACTCATGCAGGAAAACACTCTTGGCTTTTGCTCAAGTTTAGCCGCTACGGTCAGCACGTACAGAAATTGCCCTGACGTAAACCTCGTTTAGGTTGGGAAGTGATTTTGGTTGATTAGGGCGATTACGCACTCTATCGCAGTCGCTTACTGAATGGGGCGCCTCAGCCCCACTCCAAAAAACATCCGCCTCAACGCTGCTGTGCTAAGGCGGATAACGATGAATTTGTCGAAGCGAACTGTTTGCGATCGCAACGGCTTTAGAGCGGAGCCACTAGCTGGGCACCACCTGTACCACAAGCGCCCGGCGATCAAAGGCCTGCACTTTGCCAACTTCTTTGAGATCCTCAATCACGCGCTCCAGAAGCTGAGCGGCGCGATCGCGGTGCTGGTGCTCTCTTCCCCGCAGCCGGACCTGGAATTTGACCGAGTCGCCCTTGTGGAGCCATTGGGTCGCACGGTCAATGCGAATATCGTAATCCGAGTCACCGACGTTGGGGCGCAGCTTCACCTCTTTCATCGACGTGCGACCTGAGGTTTGCTTTTGCCGCTTCTTCTGCTGATATAGGTGCTTGCCGTAGTCTAATATTTTGGCTACAGGGGTCGCTTTTCCGTCCGATACTACGACCAAATCGAGCCCGGCTTCTCTAGCAAGGCCTAAAGCGTCTTTTGTCTGGGTGTTACCGCGGTTGTTGCCTTCGTGATCGATAAGCAAAACTTGCGGGGACTTAATGTTGTGGTTGATGAGTGCTTTCTTAGCGATAGGACTGATCTCCTGAAAATTAAGTTGCTATATCAAGTTTACTTATGATTGTAGCGTAGAAAACCTCGCGCGTCCGTCGTCCCCAGGTTGGAATAACCGGCCATTTCGATATAGTCCTTAAAACTGGTAGCGTAATCCCGTCTGCAGATTCAGCAAAAGCCCTGGATTGTCGGGGGCACGCTCTCCTGATAGGGTGAGCCGCAGCCCCTGGTCGAACGACCAGCGATCGCTAATTGGAATGCGTAAGCTAGTTTGAGACCGTAGGAGGTAGTCGGAGAAGTCACCGAATGGGGCATCTAGGTTGAGGGACTGCTGGATGCGGACTAGATCCAGCACTTGATCTTGGTAGGTCAGACCGACGCTGAGGGAGGGTGAGTTAAAATCTGCCCCTTCCTCCTCAAAATTCTCGAAGCGAGCGCCAATGCCGGTGCGCACCCCTAGCTCGCGATCGCCCGACCGCAGCAGCGTCGCGCCGATGCCATTGAATAGGCTGGCCCGCAGCTCTAGGTTTTCTAGGTCATCGCTCACGAGGGAGCCGTCAATAAAATACTGCCAATTCTCTGCAAAGTAATGCGCAGCGTCCAGGGTAAACCGCGTGCTGAGCTGGTCGGGGTCGTCGACATCGTCGTCGATGTTATAGGTCAACTGCAGCCCCAAATCTAGAGCTGTGCGGCTCCACTGGCGATCGGCATTTGCGCTGAGGGCAATGACGCCCCGGCTACTCTCGCCTGAAAAAAGACTGCCCAGCAGGCCAACGCTGCCATCCCAAGGCTGCGGCGTCAGCGGCGTTCGCGTGGACGACGGAACTTGCCCGCTGGAGGTGGGGGACTGCGCCTGCATCTCCTCCATCTGGGCCTGAGCCTGGGTAATTAGGGCATTGCCCCGAGACTGCTGTCCTAAATCGGCGTATTGTAGTGCCAGGGAAGCCAGCACAGCGGTCCGCTGCTCGGAGGGCGGCTGCGCCAATAGCAGCGCTTCAGCTTGCATTAGCGCAGCCATCGCCTGACTGGGCTGTAGTAAATCGGCTAGGTGAGCCGCAATTTGCTGCAGACGCTCTGCCCTGTCTAAGGGCTCCCTGAGTGACTCGACGCGGCTGGAAGCCTCCGACAGGGCAGCGATCGCCTCGGGCTGCTGATTCAGGGCTGTGTAGCGCTCGGCGATCGCTAGCCAAGCGGCAGCCTGGTCTTCTGGGGGCTGTTGCTCAGCCAGATCGCTAGCTTCAGCCAGCAGAGCAAGCCCCAAGTCTCGATTATTCTTCGGAAGCGCTGAGGACGAAGGGGTAATATCCTCCCGGCTGACGACGTCCACGAGCTGCAGCGTTAAAGAAAGGCGATCGCTGAGGGAAGTAAGCTGCTGAATCACTTGACGAGCTTCCTGCACGAACGGCTCCAGGCCGTTGACCGCATCAGCCAAAGTAAATTCAGCGGGTGCTGAATCCGGGGGAGGCGGTGCGGAAGAGGCCTGTGCCACGATGGTGAGAGGCAAACTGGCTGCAGCGGCCCCGACAACGCCCATCAGCAGGCCCATTGCCAAGTCCCCCATGGTGATGAAAAGCCCGACTCGACCTAAATCACAGCATCCGATATATTTCAGGGGTCCTAACGCCATCTTTAATTCACGCCATTTTTGACTGCCATCTTCAAGTTGCGGAACGTCATCGCAAGCAGGTACTATAATAGACTGTGCTAAAAAAATGTTTTTATCCTACTGAAGATCCATGCCTAAGCTTAAAACCCGTAAAGCTGCTGCCAAGCGCTTTCGCCGTAGCGGTAGCGGTAAAATAATGCGCCGCAAAGCCTTTCGCAATCACTTGCTAGAGCACAAAACCACCGATCTCAAGCGTAAGCTGGGTCAGACCGCCCAGGTGCATGAAACTGATACCGAAAACGTGGAGCTGATGCTTCCGTATCTCTAAGCTGAGACGCTTAAGCTTCGCCACTAAGAACCTCATGTCAGATCTCGCGTAACCCGTCCTCAGGAGACCCCACCCAATGCCACGTGTAAAGCGCGGTAACGTTGCCCGCAAACGCCGCAAAAAAGTTCTCAAGCTCGCCAAAGGCTTTCGAGGTTCTCACTCGAAGCTGTTTCGCACCGCCAACCAGCAGGTGATGAAAGCCCTGCGATACGCGTACCGCGATCGCCGCAACCGGAAGCGCGACTTCCGCCGTCTCTGGATTGCCCGTATCAACGCCGCAGCTCGCATGCAGGGCATTAGCTACAGCCAGCTGCTGGGCAGCCTTAAAAAAGCAGATGTCCAGATTAACCGCAAGATGCTGGCCCAGATGGCCATTCTCGACCCCGATGGCTTTACTCAGGTGGTTGAGGTTGCGAAAGGACAGCAGGCCTAGGGTGAACAGGTCTGGCGGGATTGAATCCGACGATGCGGCTTTGACCCGATCAGGCCAGGTCGTCCAATGGCGCGTCAAATTTGGTGCGGCGCTGGGCTGGGCATTTTTGCTAGGGCCATCGCTGTGGGCACCGCTGGTGGCCCAGGCTGCTGACCTAGAGACTATCCGGGAGCGAGGCCACCTCGTGGTCGCCGTTAAAGCGAACTCGCCTCCCATGGGCTTTCAGGGGGATGATGGACGTCCCCAGGGGCTCGAGGTGGACATTGCCCATCAGCTTGCAGCTTTTCTGCTAGGCGATCCGGCGGCTGTAGAACTGGTGCCGGTCACCAACGCAGAGCGTATTCCACTGCTCTTGGATGATGGCGTAGACGCTGTCGTGGCTCGCTTGAGCGTTACAGAGCAGCGATCGCGGCTGGTTAACTTCAGCCACCCCTACTATTACGACGGGGCAGCGCTAGTGACCCGGCAGGCCAACCTGCGCGACTTCACTGATATTGGGGCTGGGCCGGTCGCCGTCCTCACCGGATCAAACACCATAGACGCCCTGCGGTGGCATTTGCCTGATGCTACGCTGGTGGGCGTCGCCTCCTATCAAGAGGCCCTGGCGCTGCTGGAGTCTGGGGGGGCGATCGCCTTTGGCGGCGACGCCACCATCTTGACGGGCTGGGGTCAGGAGTACCCTGAATACCGCCTGTTGCCGACGCTGCTCTCCGCCGACGCTCTGGCCGTTGGGCTACCTAAAGGCCTGCAGTATCACACGCTCCATCAAGAGGTCGACAGCGCGATCGAAGCGTGGCAGGCCACTGGCTGGCTCCGCGATCGCATCCGTCATTGGGGGCTTCCCCTCGACAACCTTAACGAATCTGGATCCTCACGGTGAGGCCCATGGGTTTCAGGTAAGCTGGAAAGGCGATCGATATAGAGGCGGTTTAGCGACGTGATGAACGGCGATCTTCCTATTATTTATTTGACGGTGCTGGTGGGGCTGTTGGTAACAGCGGGCATCCTGCTTTTTCGGCAGGTGCGCAAAACCCGCCGGGTGGAGTCCACCCTCTCCCGTCTTGAAAACAAGCTCACCAAGCAAAAGGGGTCCGCGCAAGAGTACTACGAACTGGGCTCGATATACCTCGACAAGCGCCTCTACACCCAAGCCATGACGCTGCTGAAGAAGGCCCTCAAGGCAAAGGATTTAGAGGGCTTAGAAAATGTTGCGCTGGTTCAAAATGCGCTGGGATATGCCTACGCCGCCCAAGAGCAGTACGATTTAGCCATCCGTCAGTACAAAGAGGCGCTGGAAAAGCTTCCGGACTACCCCACAGCACTAAACAATTTGGGATTCGCCTACGAAAAGAAGCAGCTCACGGCCCAGGCCTTAGAAGCCTATGAGCAGGCTCTGTCGATAGACCCAAAGAACACGACCGCCAAGCGCCGCGCTGATTCACTCAGAAAGCGGCTTGTCCCCTCTAGCTAGCCCCTCAAATTAGGAAAATAGGCTTTTCTCACCTCGGATAATAGATGCTATGGGACACCACTTTCGCCTCGATGAGCGCCGGACTTTTGAGTTGCCCGGAGCCCGTCCTCACTACACCCCCGATCGC
Organism: Elainellaceae cyanobacterium; assembly: GCA_050330955.1. Taxonomy (GTDB): domain Bacteria; phylum Cyanobacteriota; class Cyanobacteriia; order CAKZMO01; family CAKZMO01; genus JBCCAG01. The sequence continues at coordinate 9,826 of JBHJHJ010000020.1, forward strand.
CCCGGTCAGGTTATCCACATCAGCTTAGACCTTTCCCTTGATATTCCGCAGCAGCGCTATGAGGGCCACTGCACCATTGTGCTCAACCCCATTAGGGATGACGTCAAGCAGCTCACCCTCGACGCGGTTAACCTAGACATCGGTGAAGTAACTGTGGATGGGACAGCCCAGGTCTTCGACTACGACGGTGAGCAGCTTCAAATCCACTTGACCCACCCGCCCCAAGTTGAGTCCCCAATAGCTGTGGCGATCGCCTACCGCGTGGAGCAGCCCCAGCGCGGACTCTACTTCGTTGGTCCTGACGAGCATTACCCCGACAAACCGATCCAGGTCTGGACCCAAGGCGAGGACGAAGACTCCCGCTTCTGGTTTCCCTGCTTTGACTACCCCGGACAGCTTGCCTCCTCCGAGATTCGCGTTCGCGTCCCCAGCCAGCTCATAGCGGTGTCTAATGGGCGGCTGGTGTCGGTGGAATCTGAGGGGGACGATAAAATTTATCACTGGCGGCAAGACGAGGTGCACCCCACCTATCTGATGACGCTAGCAGTAGGCGACTTTGCGGAGCTGCAGGATCAGTGGCAGGGAAAACCTGTCACTTACTACGTTGAAAAGGGCCGGGAGTCCGACGCCCGCCGTACGATGGGCAAGACCCCCGCGATGATTGATTTCCTCAGTCGGGCCTACGGGTATCCTTACCCTTACCCCAAATATGCGCAGGTGTGCGTCGAGGACTTCATCTTTGGCGGCATGGAAAATACCTCAACGACCCTGCTGACCGATCGCTGCCTTTTAGATGAACGAGCCGCCATTGACAATCGCGGCTCTGAGAGTCTCGTGGTGCACGAGCTGGCCCACCAGTGGTTCGGGGATTTGGTGGTGATCAAGCACTGGTCCCATGCCTGGATCAAGGAAGGGATGGCCTCCTACTCAGAGGTGATGTGGACCGAGCAGGAGTATGGCCCAGACGACGCGGCTTACTATCGGTTGAAAGAAGCCCGAAGCTATATCGAGGAGGACAGCTCCCGCTACCGCCGTCCTATGGTTACCCACGTCTATCGGGAAGCCATCGAGCTGTACGACTCCCACATCTATGAAAAGGGGGCCTGCGTTTACCACATGATTCGTGCGGAGCTGGGAGACGCCCTCTTTGAGCGGGCTATGCACCAGTTTGTCCAAGACAACGCCCACCGCACCGTAGAGACGGTGGACCTGTTGCGGGCTATTGATAAGGCCACGGGGCGCAATCTGCAGTTTCTGTTTGACCAGTATGTGTTTCGCGGGGGCTACCCGCAGTACAAGGTGGGCTATAGCTGGGACTCGGAGAACCAAATTGCCAAACTGACCGTGACCCAAACCCAAGTCAAGTCTGACGCGGCTGAGGAGCCTGGGCCAGACAGCGCTGGCCTTTTTGACCTCAAGCTTCCCGTTGGGTTTGGCATGCTGTCTGAGGGGCAAGCCAAATCTGAGGGACAAACCGAACTGACCACGGTGAAGATTCGCATCCATCAGCGCGAGCAGACTTTCTACTTTCCGCTGCCTGCCAAGCCCGCTTTTGTCAGCTTCGATGCGGGCAATTATTATCTAAAGTCGGTGACCCTAGAGATGCCTGTGGCCGAGCTCACTGCCCAGCTTACCCACGATCCCGACCCCGTATCCCGAATTCACGCGGCTGCGGCGATCGCCAAAAAGGGAAATCTGGAGGCGGTGCGGGTTCTGGGCCAGGCCTTGCAAGATGATCCCTTCTGGGGCGTCAGAGCAGAGGTTGCCTCACAGCTTGCCAAGGTGAAGCTGGACCAAGCCATTGAAGCGCTGCTGCCGGGCCTCGATGACGCCGACGCCCGCGTGCGTCGGGCGGTGGTTCAATCCATATCGAAAACTAAAACGAAGCCCGTTTATAAAGCGCTAAAAGCGATCGCCCAGGACGGTGACGAGAGCTACTACGTTGAAGCCGCCGCAATTCAGGGACTGGCAGCCGTTGTGAGCAGCAGCGAGCTGGTCGCGAAGCAAGAGAAAATCATTAAGCTCCTGGCTAGCATTTTAGAAAAGCGGGCAGGCTGGAATGAAGTAGTGCGCGCGGGGGCGATTGCAGGCCTCAGTCAACTCAAAACTTCCGCAGAGGCGCTGCAGCTCATTCTAGAGCATACGGCGCTGGGCACGCCCCAAGCTCTGCGGCTGTCAGCAATTCGAGCCTTGGGGCCTGTCTCAGCCGGGCAGGACAAGCCTGAACTAGAGCGCATCTTGAACCGGCTTGATGAGCTTTCGAGGGAGACATTCTTCCTCACCCAGGTTGCAGTAGTGTCGGCCTTGGGCAAGATGGAAACGGCCAAAGCGATCGCCATACTAGAGCCCTTAGCACTTCAGTCAAGCGATGGCCGCGTCCGTAGACGGGCCGAAGAAGCGATCGAGAAGGTCCGCAAAACGACCCAACCTGATGAGATGGTAGCGCAGCTGCGCAAAGAACTCGATCAGGTTAAGCAGACCAACCAAGAGCTGCGCAGCCGTTTAGAAGGCCTAGAGGCCAAACTTAAGCCAGAGTAAGCCCCGGGAAAACGCCAGCAGCTAGAGGACGATACCGTCTCTAGCCGCCGGCAGACTTGCCTTACAGAACTCAATTGCTGCACTCAGACTGCGTCTCTACCACAAACCGCGAACGGGCTGACTAGAAGAAGGTGCGGTAGTTGATTGCGTGGTCGTGGTGGTCGTCGATTGTGTCGTGGTCGTGGTTTCCATCTCAGATTCCATCTCCATCTCAGATTCCATCTCCATTTCGGAGTCCATCTCGGCCTCTCCCTGGGCCTCTAGCTCTTGCTGCGTATTCGGACCGTCCGTCATCTCGGTCTCAGTGGGCTGCTCAAGCTCAGACTCTGCCTCCGCTTCAGACGCCGTCACGCCTGGGTTCACGGACATCATGTCACCGTCTTCGCCCATGATAGCGATAACGGTGTCGTCTACAATCAACAGCGAGACATCATCGCCAGGGTTTAGATTCAGACCGGAGATTTCCGAAGCACCCACGTTGATCAGATCTAGACCAGTGGTGTCTTCGCGGTCAACGCGAATCGTGCCAAAGTCAGGATCGACTTCGCGCACGGTGCCAGAAACAAACATCGACATGGGCGTCACACTAGGCTCGCCGATAGGCCCGCTGTTGACCGCCATCATCATGCCGCTCTCTGGCATGGCGATCGCGATAACGCCACCATCGCGGATGACCAGATCAACCATGTCACCGGCTCTCAGGGTCGCGACGTCTTCCTGGCTCACGTAGATGGTATCTAGCGTACCCGTGTCTTCGCGGTCAACGCGAATCTCGCCAAAGTCCTCATCCACATTTCGAACCGTACCGGAGACGGTCGTGGTCATCATGCCCATCTCCCCAGAAGTCTGGGCCATGAGTGACGGTGCTGCACCCTTGACACGAGTAGCCTCTAGCGCAAAAGCGGGCGCAGCAAGAAACGAAGCTGCTGCCGCAGAGGCAAACAGAGCAAAACGTAAAGATATCATGCAAATACTCCTACTAGTTTTCGGATAGTGGGTAGACGCGCTCCTTTGTAGCTGGAGACGATTCCCATGCATCACTGCAATATAGAGCGCTATTTCTTCACCCTGCTTATATCTCAAGGCAGAAAGTGTGATGATAGCGACATCATAGCCTTAGAAGCTGTAAAAAGAAGAATCGCTAGGACTGGTTTGTGACTGCGGGGGAGACAGCGACTTGAGCCTGGGGCAGCGGATCGCAGGCTGCTACAGGTAAAGCCACATCAACAGTTGTGCCAAGGCCCAGTCCATCACTGCGAAGCATAATAGTGCCCCCCATAAGCTCAATCAGATTACGAGAGATCGCTAGCCCCAGTCCTGTGCCTTCAAACTTACGGGTCGTGCTGCCATCCACCATAACAAAGGGACGAAATAGCTTGTGCTGTTGTGCCGGGTCGATACCGATTCCCGTGTCGGTGATAGAAACAATGACCCAGCGCGGTGAAGGCTGATGGGCCAGAACGGGCTCTTGGTCGATATCGAGTTCCTTCAAGTTATGGGCAATGCGCGTCCCGACGTTGATGCCGCCGTGGTCAGTAAACTTGATAGCGTTGTAGATCAGGTTTAAGAAGACCTGCTTCAGTTTAGCTCGGTCGGCCTTAACAAGAACAAAAGGTAGGCTGTCTACTTTCAGCCACAGTCCTTTTTGGTGGGCTGCGACTGTTTGTAAATCTGAGACTTCGGTTACAAGTTTACTCAGATCAATGTCTTCGAAGCTCAATGACAGCGTGCCCGCCTCAATTCTAGCAATGTCAAGCAGGTCGTTGATGATTTTTAGCAGGTGGATAGCCGCTTCGTCTGCTCGGTCTAAAAATTCCAGCTCCTCAGCGCGATCGTCACAGCAGTCATCTTTGACCAGGCGGATACAGCCGATGATCGCGTTGAGCGGCGTCCGAAGCTCATGGGAGGTGTTGGCTAAAAATTCACTTTTGAGCTGATTTGCCGTTTCAGCCTCTTGCCAGGCCGACTCCAGCTCTTGGGCCCGCTCCTCTAGCCGCCTTACCATGTGGCCAAGCACTTCTGCCAGTTGGTTAAGCTCCCGAATTTGAAAATCTCTGGGAACGTTGCTAGCGTTGCGCTCATCGATGTGGCGCGCAAATTCTCCCAGCTGCTCAATCGGTCGGGCTAAGTCTCGGGAGAGATATAACATGCCGAGCAAGAGGGCAAACAGCAGCCCCGTCGTCAGCACCATCAAAATTCGCTTAATATCGACCAATCCGTGTAGCGCATTGTCCAAGCGCGTTACGGCGACTACGACCCAGGTTTTGTCTTGGGTCGGGCTGATAGCGACGTTGGTGGCGCTGTAGCCCGCAAGCCATTCGGCGCCATCGCTGGAGAAGTTGAACAGATGGTGAGCGCCCTGCTGACCCTGCAGGGCATCATCAATCAACAGCCTGAAGCGATTGCTGTCAGCCGTGTCGTAGACGCTTTTACCCACCTGTCCCGGAATCGGATGCGCCAAGATCTTTCCTGATTCATCAATGATGAGGGTGTAGCCCACTAAGGAGCCTGGATCGCCGCTTTCGAGCTGAGTCAACCTCGCACGGGCGCTTAGAATATAGCGCAGCGCCCCCTCGTCGCTGTAGACAGGGGTGTGGGTAATTAAGTTAAGCTGACTTTGAAGGGATGAGGTTGAGGGGGCGTTGGGGGTGAGATCGACGGATAGGGATTGGACGTAAAAGCGGTTAGCTACCATCAAATCTCGGTTTCGGGGCCACAGCATCGCTGTTGTTGTGACTGAGCCAGCGATCGCGTCTGATTCTGAATCGCAAATGCTGCTCACGAGCTGCCGCGTATCCCACTCCCGCAGCTGTAAGCACGGTGTTTCTATGGGAATCTGCAGCGCGAGCTGCTCTAAAAATGCCTGGGATGCTTCTACCGACTCGGTACGTAGCGCTAGCGTTTCGCTCGCCGTGACGAGGCTAGTCTGCAGCGCCTCCACAGAAATTTTGATGCTCTCAGCCTTGCGCTCAGCGCTCTCGGCCAAATTTTGCTGAGCGGTGTAAAGCAGCGTCGTCCGAGCCTTGCGAAAGGCGACAGCAACGCCAATCAGCAAGATTGGAACGCTGATGAGCAGGATTCGTAGGAGCAGAATGCGGCGAAACGACGGCTGCTTGGAAAGCTTCATACTGATTACAGGAAGAAGGGCACAGCGTGTGTGGGCATTAAGTCGCAGTTAGGGAGACGTGTCAAAATCAAAGTTAAGGTCAATAATATCTGAATTATCTATGCCAGCTGATCAATATGCCGAAGGAAACACCAAGCTTCAGTAGTTTTTCATACAATAGCCCAAGTTCTACGAAAGCCAACGCTATAGCGATATAGCTTCATTCCATTATGGTCAATCAACCCAATCCTCGCTATTCCGTGTCCTGGGTGAGTCAGATGGCAGAAATTCCGAGGCATGCTTGGGATGAACTCGCCGTTCCATTGACGACACCCTTCTTAGAATGGTCCTGGCTGCACGCCCTCGAATCCTCGGGCAGCGCCACTGCCAAGGCTGGGTGGCAACCTCACCACCTGACGGTGTGGCGAGACCGCGAGCTGATTGGCGCAGCCCCAATGTATATCAAGGGCCACAGCTATGGCGAATTTGTATTTGACCATCAGTGGGCCGATCTGGCGCAGCGATTAGGTGTCCAGTACTATCCCAAACTCTTGGGCATGTCGCCCTTTACCCCTGCTGAAGGCTATCGCTTCTTGATTGCTCCGGGTGAAGATGAAATGGAGCTCACTGCCCTGATGCTGGCTGCCATTGACCAGTTCTGCAAGCGCTACCGAATCTCAGGGTGCAACTTCCTCTACGTTGACCCTCAGTGGCGATCGCAGATGGAGCAGCTCGGATTCATCACCTGGCAGCACCACAGCTACATCTGGAGCAATAGCGGCTTTGGGAGCTTTGACGACTATCTGAAGCAGTTCAACGCCAACCAGCGCCGCAACATCAAGCGGGAGCGCAAGGCGGTGGAGAAGGCGGGGCTGACCATGCGGACGCTGACGGGAGATGAGATTCCTTCCACAATGTTTCCGCTAATGTATGACTTCTACGCTGACACCTGCGATAAATTCGGCTGGTGGGGCAGCAAGTACCTTACCCGGCGCTTCTTTGAGCAGCTCGACACCTGCTACCGCGATCGCGTTCTGTTTGCTGCCGCCTACCCCACTGAGGCTGAAAATGTCCAGGCGGAAGACGCGGCGCCAGTGGGCATGTCCTTCTGCCTCTACAAGGGAGAAAAGCTCTACGGACGCTACTGGGGCGCCAACTTGGACATCGACTGCCTCCACTTCAATGCCTGCTACTATGCTCCCATCGAGTGGGCGATCGCCAACGGGATTCAAACCTTTGACCCAGGCGCGGGGGGACGCCACAAGAAGCGTCGGGGCTTCCCTGCGTCGGTGAACTACAGCCTGCACCGCCTCTACAATCCCCGGTTGCAGCAGATTTTGATCAACTACATCGATGAGATCAACGCCATGGAGCAGGAGGAGACGGACGCGATTAACGAGAGCCTGCCCTTCAAACAGACCCAGTCGGAGGATCCTTAGAGGGATGCGTCACCTTCTGAGTCACAGGCTGTGGTGCGATCGCTTCAGGCGTGTCGGTTCGAAACGGCTCGAATTGAGGTTGGCTCTCGGTGAGGCCGAAGCGAATCATGAGCTGAATCACCCCAATGGCGAGCAGCCCACCCAAAACCAGACCTATGGCAAGCAAGATTAAAAATAGCTTCTGCAGGTTTTGCTTGCGCTGCTCAACGCGCTTGTCTTCTGGAGAGGATTGAGGGGTCGTCATTGGCAGTAAGTCGGGCTGAGGACGCACAAGTTCATTTTAGGATGCGCTAACAGGCATTGCCCAGCGCGCTGATTTTATTCAGCGGATAAAAGCTGATTGGCCCCAATAGGGCCTAAGAGCAAGAGCTTTTCCAACACTTTTTCGCACTTTGATATGCGTTTAAACGCATATTTTTGGATTGATTCAAGCAAAATCCAAGTGGGGGCGAAACCCAGACCTATAGAGGGCCGTTTTCCGTAGATATTTCTCCGTGGAATCGTTGGGGTATGGCTCATTAACCGAGTGCGTTTCCATAGACCTATACGGCCGCAAATTACGAACTTAATCTGAAAATATTCTGGCTTCTTTGAAGTCTTACGTCAGCAAAAAATGTAGAAGCTAATCCCATAAAAAAAATCGATTAATCTAGAAATATATTCTATCTGCTGCCGTTCAAAATCGTTTAGGTATGTATCTTGATTTACAGATGGAATCATAGATTAGTAGATTAATGTATCTATCAATAGAGTTAGATGGTTATAGGCATGACAATCAAAACGGGCTGGGGAAAGCGAGTATTTCTGTCAGGTTTTTTATCTGCATCTGTCGTCTTTATGGGTGCTTGCTCAGCACCAACGACAACTTCTGAAGCTGAGGGTGAGAGCGCTTCAAACTCCTCTGGTGAAGTGATACGAGTTGCCATTGGCACTCAAGATCAGGTGATCAACACCGCAGTTGGAGGTGCTACCGTTCGCGAATTAGAGTTGCTAGAAAAGTACTTACCGACGACTGGAAAGTATGAGGGGGTAGAATACGATATTCAGTGGTCAAGCTATACTTCAGGACCTCCAATTACAAACAAGATGCTGGCTGATCAAATCGATATTGGCCTCATGGGAGACTTTCCTGCAGTTATCAATTTGATCAAATTTCAGCAGGAAGCGGACGATGCAGACTCTATTTATATCGGCACCTTAGCCTACAGCCCCAATGGTGCTGGCAACGCCGTTGTTGTACCAAAAGATAGCGATGCTACCGCCTTGACCGATCTTAAAGGCGGGACCGTCTCAGTTCCCTTCGGCTCTGCAGCCCATGGCATGGTACTCAAAGCCCTCAGCGATGCTGGCGTTGACCCGGAAGAAGACGTTAACCTGATTAGCCAAGCCCCTGAAGTCGGCGGCTCTAGTTTGCGGACAGGCCAGATTGACGCCCACGCTGATTTTGTGCCCTTTGGCGAACTCTTCCCGTTTAGAGGCTTTGCGAAGAAGATTTTCGATGGGGCACAAACCGGGGTTCCCACGCTTCACGGCATTACGGTGCGCTCTGACTTTGCAGAAGAGCATCCTGAGATTGTGGTTGCTTACCTCAAGGCCATGCTAGAAGCCAACCAGACTTTCCGAGAGGGTCCAGAGGAAATTTCAGCCAGCATTGAAGAATGGTCTGGTATTGATAAAGAGGTGGTTTACATGTTCTTGGGGCCATCTGGACTGCAGCCCCTAGATCCCACCATTCGCGAGGTCCAGATCGAGGCACTCAAGAACAGCATTGCCACCCTTACAAGCCTAGGGAAAATTGAAAATCCTGTTGACCCTGAGGAAGTCACTAACTGGATAGACGAGAGCTTTCTCCGGCAGGCTATGGAGGAGATGGACTTGGACTACGACGAGGTGATTGCCACGGCTGAGGCCTACCAAATCACGGGCGAAGATGCCCTCACAGGTGAACCCATCGAAGACCCCACCTTGGCCGCACAGTACTGGGTGCAAGGAGAGGACACCGTTACCAACTTTGCTTCGATTCCCAACATGATTGAGGCCCTGGGGACGCTGCAGGAAGAGGGTAAGGCGGCAGACGTGATGTTTGTTCACGATCGCAACAACGGATGGAAGTTGTTTGCTGAGAACTCCTACTACGTCACCAATGGCGATGAGGTTTCGGCCTTCCTGCTCGAATCTGCCGCTCAAACGTTTGCTTCGGAAACTGGCGGTCAGATGACGGCGTTTAAGGGATTGCAGACTGCCTACGCTAGCCGTCGCCAACCCGTGCTGGCAGGGGCGCTTCGATAGCTTAGAGCTGCTCAGAACTTACGCAAGCGAACTATTCTATATCCAGCTTTCGATCCCCCGACCTCCGGTCACTCCTTTGTCAAGGGGGTTGGGCGGATCTCCTACGCTAAATCTAGCTGTACATAGAAGCTGTATGCGTAAGTTCTGTCCTGCGGCCCAGTTGCCTAAGATGCTCCAGTGGGCTCAAAACCTGGACATTTTGTAGACAGCCGGGAGCGCAGATACCCTTCAGAAAAGGCCTGTCTCTTGTCCGTGCGGCCGGCTAGGCTACAGATTGGGGATGAGCCTCGGAGTAGAGTAGCTGCTACTGGCCGATTGATTGAGATATTTTTTAAGAGGAAGACCATGGCGGTTATAGCTCCAAGGGCGGTGAAACGGCCCAAAACTTCTTGGCTGCGGCGAGCGGCCAGCACACTGAATACCATATTTTTAGCCAATCGCTCCACGCGACAGTTTCTAGCGCTAATGGTCTTTTTCGGGGTCTGGCAATTGTGCTGCAATGCAGGCTTTGACTTCTTTATTAATTTTCAGCTGGTTCCTTCCCCATGGGAAGTGCTCAAAGCCACGATTAGTTTTGTCACTTCCAATCCGTGGGTGCATTTTCGCTCTAGCATTCAAAGAGTGCTAATTGGCTTTGCGATCGCCTCCCTCTTAGGCATTATTCTCGGAGTCCTCGTCGGCTGGTTCGAGAAGATAGAAGATTTTCTCATGCCGCCGCTGGAGCTACTGCGGCCTATCCCAGCTGTAGCTTGGATTCCCCTAGCGATTTTGATGTTTCCTAATGCCGAGAGCGGTATGGTTTACATCACCTTCATCGGCGCCTTTTTCCCCGTGTTGATCAGCACCATTCGCGGGGTAGAGAGCACGCTCCACGATACGGTACTGATTCGGGTGGGTCAGTGTTTGGGGGCAAGGCCCTGGCACATTTTCAAAGATATCGTCATTCCAGGATCTCTACCCAGCATTGCCAGTGGCCTCACCATCGGGATGGGGAATGCCTGGTTCTGCTTGGTCACCGCTGAGATTTTAGCGGGTCGCTATGGCGTGGGATATATCACCTGGGAGTCCTACGTCACGTCAAACTATCCTCCCATCGTGATGGGAATGCTGCTGATTGGCCTGATGGGGGCGCTGAGTTCCTGGGCAGTGGGCCGAGGCACAGCGGCGCTGATGCCCTGGCGGGTCATTAAGAAGCAGGATGCTTAAAACATATAAATCATAGGAAACCATGTTGACGCAGCAGACAGAGCTAAATCAGAGGACCGAAGATGCTGTCAAAGGGGCGGTCCAGGTTGAAGGTCTCTCCGTGACCTTCAGCCGCAAGGGACACGTCAATCACGTTCTGGATAAAATCAATCTGAGTGTTCAGCCTGGAGAATTTGCCTGTCTGCTCGGCCCCTCCGGCTGCGGCAAATCTACCCTGCTGAACGTCATCGCTGGCTTCCTTAAGCCCTCTAAAGGCTATGTGCTAGTCGATCGCCAGCCCGTCAAGCGACCCGGTGCCGACCGGGGCTTTGTCTTTCAACAATATTCCCTGTTGCCCTGGAAGACGGCGTTTCAAAACGTCGAGCTGGGCCTTAAGATTCGCGGTATGGGGAAATCGGAGCGTACAGCCCTGGTGAACGACTACCTCAATCGGGTTGGTCTCTACACCTACCGCAATAACTACCCTCACCAGCTTTCCGGTGGGATGCAGCAGCGGGCCAGCATTATCCGGGCGTTAGTCAATTCCCCTTCTGTGCTGCTAATGGATGAGCCCTTCGCGGCTCTCGATGCCCAAACCCGCCACATGATGCAGGAACTGCTGCTCGATATCTGGGACGACTTGAAAACCACAGTGGTTTTTGTCACCCACGACATTGAAGAAGCGATTTATTTGGGCGATCGCCTATTCATTATGGGGGTACAGCCCGGCCACATCAAAACCGACATTCCAATTTCTCTATCGCGTCCCCGTCAATTAGATATCACCCTCTCCCCCGAGTTCATCAGTTTGCATCGGCAAGTGTTTGAGTGTATCCGTGAGGAAACTCTGAAAAGTATGGCGGTTGCCTAGCAAAGCCTTGACGTTACAGCGAAGCAATGGCTTTATCTAAAAACTCCGGCTGTACCCAGTGATTAAAATTAATCTGGCCCAAGTGCTCGTGACCAATAATTTCACTGAGCTGACCAACATGCTGGTTGAGCCAGTCGGCGCGGATTTGCGTTTCGGGGAAAAAGACGCCCTCGCTGTAGCTGTTTCCGGGCGTCAGCAGCGTTTTAGAGACGATGGCGGTGTCTAGGTTGATCCATTGACTAACCAAGCCAGCGGCAGCGGGTGTGCTGGCATACCAATACTGGGCCGCGAGCAGGGCTTTGAGATAGGCCACAACGACCTCTGGATAATGCTCGGCAATGTCTTCCCGGACGACAACGCCGTGAAAGGTCGGCAGTCCATCAATACTCTGGTCTAAAAGGCGCCGGTACTGTCCCTTATGCTGGGCGATGTCGTGAAAGGGCGCGAAGTAGGCGTAGCCGTCGACGAGGTGATTACCGCTGCAGTTACCGCCATTGGCTAGGCGTTTAGGATTGAGGCTATCGATGGAGGTCAGCTCGACTTGATTGAGTAGATTTCTCTTGTGGAGCGATCGCATTACCATACCGTGGGCTGCAGAGCCAAAGGGCACGGCAATTACCCCACCTTTGAGATCCTCCATACTGCTGAGCTGGGAGCCGTTGGGCACGACGATGTCGTTGCCCGCACCATCTGGATTGCTGGCGACAAAGCTCACTAGGCACGTCTTGGCTGCTGAGCACTCAGACTGGGTGGCGCTGAGGAGCAGCGGATAGTCCCCCAAGACGCCGATGTCGAGTTGCTTAGACTCTAGCCCCGCCACAATTGGCGCTCCAGAGCTGTAGTCTTGCCACTGAATCTGGTATTGGATGCCGCTGTATTGGCCATTACGGGGTAGAAAATGCTTTAGCAGACCAAGACGCTGAATAATCAACCCTGCTGTCACCGTCTGAATGGTGTGGTTTTGGGTGCCGATGGTAATTGTCAGCGGTTCTGAGTGACCGGTAGCCCCAGCTTTTGCTCGGGTGCGAAAGTTGGGCGCTTGGAAATGAGCGATTTTAGGTGCCGTCGGCGGAGCTGAAGCTATTGGGGATGTAACAATCAGCTGATGCTCTCTAGAGGAGAGGGCCTCAAGTCTAGAGCGTTGCCGTTCTCTCAGCAGCATGACGAAATCCTGGATGGGCTCCAATGCCTGTTTACCTCGAAATTTTGCCTGATCTAGGTTTTCGAGCGATCGCTTGAGACGCTTCGACATCAGCATAAACAGCGGTGTACCCAGGGCAAACTCTTCTAGAGGCGTGAGCCGCATCAGGCCAGCTTGACATTCGAGCTGAAACTCAAAATTGGAAGCCAAGCTGATGTAATGGCCTTGCAAAATGTAAGTGCGCAGCAGGCTAGAAGAGTCGACCGTTTCGACATGGGTAAAGTCTGCCAGTGTAAGCCCAACTTCACCCAGGCGCTTTTCAAACATCATTCGGCTTGGCGTGCCGTCGGGAAGAAGCACCCAGGGCTCGTGCAGCAGGGCTTTTAAGCTCAGCCAGTGGGGCTGAGCAATGTAATGACTGCCAGCGGTCACGAGCGAGTATTGTACGGTGTCCACAGCCGTTTCAGCCACTTCCTCAAATTCGGAGAAGCTGATATCGGAGAAGCCCAGATCGGCCTCACCGCTTTTGATTGCCCGATAGAGCGCTTCGACAGCTTCAAACTGAGCACAATTGACCTGTATGGAGGGGTGCTTTTGTCGGTACTCAAACAGTACAGAAGACAGCCAATGGCTGACGGTCTCCACCGTGCAGCCTACTTTAAAGGCACTCAGCTTTCCTTGCTTGATCTCTTCGATCTCAGAGGTTAATAATGATTCTAGGTCGACGAGCTGAGGCCCCTCTTCTAATAAATACTGGCCAACTTGAGTCAGCTCAATACGTCGCCCCAAGCGATTAAAGAGAGGTGTGTTTAAGTCCGACTCAAGGGATTTTATTTTAGCACTAACTGCAGGTTGAGTAAGATTTAGAGCGTCCGCAGCTTCCGTGAAACTTAGGCACTGGGCAACTTCGAGGAATACCTTTAGCTGATAAATTTCCATAGTGCTTTCCCTAAGAGACTGCGTAGTTCTACAATACGTGACTCGCTCTATAGCGATACTAAATCGCTTGTGAACTGTGGTGTGAAAGGAGAGGTGGGCTGTGCCTATCCCTCCTTTCACACATCACCCAGGATTGCTGTATAGAGTTCTGTTTTCCATGGGATTTCTTAGGGTTTGTATAGCAGTTGAGAAAGCTAAATATTCAAATTCCTACAAGGCCTAGCCTTGTCGATATAGGGCTATTTGCCCCTAGATTATCCAGAGATAGCAATATATTGACATGTTTGATGATTCTATAAAGAACCTGAATGGGAAATCCGTATCTGTGGTTACCAACGCCATTGATGGCTCTGGTGAGTTCTCTTATGATTTCCTGTAGAGATAACTACAGGCATTACGGTTAATAATTGTCTCCAAATCTATTCTTTTGACTTAGGCTTCACTGCCGTATACCCAGGGAGAATGTTTTAGTGAACACTCAGTATTTGACGACTGATTTTTTAGTAGTGGGGGGTGGCACTGCCGGAACCATGGCAGCGATCAAGGCGAAGCAAGCGAGCCCAAACAGCAGTGTCTTAGTGCTTGAGAAGGCCAACATTCGCCGCAGTGGGGCGATCGCCATGGGTATGGATGGCGTCAACACCGCCGTGATTCCCGGCAACTCCACGCCAGAGCAGTATGTTCGCGAAATCACCATTGCCAACGATGGCATCCTGAACCAAAAGGCGGTCTATGAAACCGGACGTTTGGGGTACGAGGTGATCCAGGAACTGGAAAGCTGGGGGGTCAAGTTCCAAAAGGACCACGAGGGCAACTACGACCTGAAGCAGGTCCATCGCGTGGGCAAATACGTGCTGCCCATGCCCGAAGGCAAGGACCTGAAGAAAATCCTGGCCCGCCAAGTGAAGCGCCACAAGGTAGAGGTAACTAACCGGGTAATGGCTACTCGGGTAATGGTGCAAGACGGGCGAGTGACCGGAGCGGTGGGTTTTGACGTGCGCAGCGGTGATTTTGTGGTGATTAAGGCAAAAGCCGTAGTCCTCTGCACCGGTGCCTGCGGCCGCCTCGGGCTGCCGGCTTCTGGCTACCTCTACGGCACCTACGAGAATCCCACCAATGCTGGGGATGGCTATTCCATGGCCTACCACGCTGGCGCAGAGCTCACTAATATCGAATGCTTTCAAATTAACCCGCTGATCAAGGACTACAACGGTCCGGCCTGCGCCTATGTGGCTAGCCCCTTCGGCGCCTATACCGCCAACGCCGAAGGACACCGCTTCATCAGCTGTGACTACTGGAGTGGTCAGATGATGCTGGAGGTCTGGAAAGAGCTCAACTCCGGCAAGGGGCCAGTGCATCTGAAGATGTATCACCTGGATAACGACACTATCTCTGAAATTGAGTCGATTCTATGGGCTAACGAGCGCCCCAGCCGTGGGCGCTTCCATGAAGGGCGGGGCGAAGACTACCGCTTCCATGGGGTGGAAATGAACATCTCTGAGATTGGGCTGTGCAGCGGCCACAGCGCCTCTGGGGTCTGGGTGAACGAAAAGGCTGAAACCACTGTCCCCGGCCTTTACGCGGCGGGAGATATGGCCAGCGTCCCCCACAACTACATGATTGGCGCGTTTGTCTATGGGCGAATCGCTGGCCAAAATGCCATGGATTATGTGGCAGAACTGGAGCATGTGGAGCCGGACGAGGCGTTCTTGGCAGCAGAGAAAGCCAGGATTTATCAGCCCCTGTCTCAGCCCAACGGGGTGCCCCATACCCAAGTGGAGTACAAGCTGCGGCGCCTGGTCAACGACTATCTGCAGCCGCCCAAATCCCCCCACAAGATGGAAATTGGCCTAGAGAAGTTCACTGCCTACGAAGACGTGCTCAATCTGATGGGAGCCGCCGACCCCCACGAGTTGATGCGCTGCATGGAGGTGCATTTTATCCGCGACTGTGCCGAGATGGCCGCCCGGGCTTCCCTATACCGCAAAGAGAGCCGCTGGGGCCTATATCACTACCGGCTGGATTACCCCGAAAAGAATAGCGAAGAGTGGTTCTGCCACGTCAACCTCAAGAAAGGTAAAGCGGGGTCGATGGAGCTGTTTAAGCGCCCGGTTGAGCCCTACATCGTAGAGGTGAATCTGGAGCAGGAGGTATACGACGTTGCGGTGCGTTAAATGCGTACTGGTTTTATCCCTTTAGCTCCCTGCGTCCTACGGACACACTTCGCGAAAGCAAAGGGGGAGAACCAAGATTCCCCACACAAGACAAGACAGAATTCAAATCATTCTCACGATCCACTGAAGCAACAAAGAAAACCCTATGGCCCTAACTTCCCAGCGAATCGACGTCCCCGTAATTGTCGACGAATCCAAATGTCTCGAAAAATGCGTCGCCTGTATTGAAGTCTGCCCTCTAGACGTGCTGGTGAAAAACCCCGAGACCGGCAAAGCCTACATGAAATACGACGAGTGCTGGTTCTGCCTGCCCTGTGAAAAGGAATGCCCCACCAACGCCATTACAGTGCAAATTCCGTTCTTGCTGCGCTAGTTGCCCTCACTTTGGAGAATTGCCATGCCTGTGACTGATATGGACCCAGAAGTCGCTCAATGGGTCGAGATGCTGCGATCGCCCAACCTAGACGAGCGGCTCGTGGCGGTAAAAACTCTGCAGCACCTCGGTGACGAGGATGCTATCGAGCCCCTAGTGGAGGCCCTCAATGACGAAAACCCCGCGGTGCAGGCGATCGCCGTCACAACCCTGTGGGAGTTTGCTAATCCAGTGGCGATCGCGCCCCTGATCACCTGCCTCAGCTCTCCCCACGAGGCGGTGCGCAACGAAGCCCTTTCGGCCCTCAAAGAGCTGGTTTCCACCAGTGACTTGATGGCGCTGCTGGACGTGCTGCAGCAGGAGAATGTCCACGCCCAGCTCAACGTGCTGGTTTTGCTCCGCAAGATTCACGATGCCCAGGCGCTGCCGTTTATCCTGCCCTTCTTTGAGTCAGCAGACTCGGCGCTGCGGGAGACCGCCGTGACAACCCTGGGCTACTTGAACCAGGTGGTGCGCTGTGAGCCCGCCTTAACCTTGGCCAAAGATCCTTCGGAGAGCGTCCGCCGGGCCACCGCCCTGACCTTGGGGCACCTCAACGATGCCCCCGTAGTACCGCTGCTGTGTGAGCTGCTCACCACCGATGAAGACTGGCAGGTGCGACGCAACGCGGCCAAATCCCTAGAGCTGCAGGCTGACGCAGCAGCCATTGACGCGCTGGTCCAAGCCATGGGCGACAGTGAGTGGCAGGTGCGTAAGTTCACAGCCCGCGCCCTGCAGCAAACCCCAGATGAGCGGGCGTTTCCCGCTCTGGTGAAAGCGCTCTCCGACGAATACTCCGACGTGCGCCGGGACGCCGCGACGGCCCTCGGCAACATCGGAAATCCTAGTGCGCTGCCCGCCCTGCAGCAAACCTTGGACGACCCTGACATGGACGTGCGGATCTTCTCAGAGCGGGCGATCGCGAAGATACAGGCGTCTCGCTCTGAGGCTCCCAATGTCTAGCCACGCCTCTCCCTTTCAGCGGGGGGATGTTGCCACGCGGCCAGCGCCGCCCCCAAATCCCCAAGCGGAGGCCCGCAAGCTAGCGGTGGTTCAACGCCTCAAGGAGATCCAAGACCCTACCCTCAAGAACGATCTGGTCAGCTTGGGGATGGTGCGAAACCTGCGGGTTGTTGAGGACTATGCGTATTTGCGGCTGTATGTGGGCGCTCACCAACGGGCTCTACAAGCCCAAGTTCAGCAGACGCTGTCTGGTCTCCCCTGGTGCAAAAAAGCCTACGTCCAGCTCTGTACGATTCCTGGCGTTCGCACCACGTTAGCTATCTCTAGCGGCAAAGGGGGCGTGGGTAAGTCTACTACCGCCGTCAACCTGGCAGCGGCCCTGACCCAGCGGGGCGTGAGAGTGGGCCTGCTCGACGCCGACATCTACGGGCCAAACGTACCCCAGATGCTAGGGCTGGGACAGTCCAATGTTCAAGTAATTGAAACGCCAGAAGGCCAGCGATTTACGCCACTAGAGGCCCACGGCATCAAGCTAATGTCGGTAGGGCTATTGGCCGAAAAAGACCATCCTTTGGCCTGGCGTGGCCCGGTAATGCACAAGATTTTGACCCAGTTCATCCACGACGTGGACTGGGGCGAGCTAGACTATCTGCTGATCGATTTGCCTCCGGGCACAGGGGATGCCCAAATCACCATTGTGCAAGAAAGTCCCATCTGCGGAGTCGTGATAGTAACGACACCCCAACAGGTGGCGATATCAGATGTACGGCGCAGCATTCACATGTTCCGGCAGGTGGGCGTGCCCGTGCTGGGGCTGGTGGAAAACATGAGCTATCTGCTCTGTGGCCACTGCGGTGAACCGACCCCCATCTTTGGGCACGGGGGCGGTGCTCAGATTGCCGCCGAGCTGCAGGTGCCGCTATGGGGTCAGGTGCCCATTGACCCACGCATTTGTACGCTGGCCGATGCTGGGATGCCACTTCCCATTCAGCTGCCCGGTGCGCCCCTCAGTCAGGTATTTGACCAAATCGCGGCGGGCTTGAATCAAACTTTTGGACTGGCAGGGGTTCAAGAGCCGGTGCGGCAGGAGATTCGCTAATCGGGATAGGCCCTTCAAGGCAATGGCTAATCTAATCTGGACCAAAAAATTAACATGGACCCCTTCGTCAAGTCCCACCACAGTCCTCGCCCAAACCCTAGGCTCCCTTTATGGAAGCAGCTCAATGCGCTGACGCCAGGTCTCCTGCTCACCGCCGCGCTCGCCGGACTGTCGCTGCTGGTGCACTACGGCTTGAACCTGAGCCTGCTCAATCCACTTCTCACTAGCGTTGTCCTAGGCATTGGACTAGGAAATGTGGCTGGTGTCTCGACCCTCTACCGACCCGGGATAGCGTTTTCCCTGAAGCGAGTCTTGCGGTTAGCGGTGATTTTGCTGGGTCTGAAGCTGGGCATTGCCCAAGTGCTGGCGGTGGGCGCAAGCGGATTGATGGTTGTGTGTTTTAGCGCAGTGAGTACGTTTTGCTTTACCTGTTGGCTGGGGCAGAAACTGCGGGTTAATGCTCACCTGACCCAGCTTATTGCTGCCGGCACCTCAATCTGCGGGGCTTCTGCTGTGGTGGCCACTGACGCTGTAGTGGAGAGTTCGGAGGAAGATGTGGCCTATGCGATCGCCCTTGTGACTGGCTTAGGCACTGTGGCCATGCTGAGCTATCCTCTGATGCCCGATTTCCTAGAGCTTAGCCCCAGCGCCTTTGGCCTTTGGTGCGGTGCTTCGATTCACGAAGTGGCCCAAGTGGTGGCCGCTTCCTTCCAAACCAGTGTCACTAGTGGAGAGGTTGCCACCATCGCGAAGCTCTCGCGGGTGCTGCTGATCATTCCTGTTATGGCAGTGCTGGGCTATCAGAACGCTCGTTCTACTGCCGCAGGTGAACGGAGGTCAGTGTCCATCCCTTGGTTTGTGCTGCTGTTTATGCTGATGGTGTGCTGCAACAGCCTTGGCCTCATCTCAGGGCCAGTCAAATCGTCTCTGCTGGGGGTTAACCAGTTTTTACTCTGCATGGCAATGGCCGCCATGGGGCTGACGACTCGACTAGCCGACCTAACCAAAATCGGTGTCAAACCGCTCTACCTGGCTGGTCTATCTTGGTTGTTTTTAGGGACTTTGAGTCTGATGCTCGTTAAACTGAGCGAGCTGCTGTAGTTGGAAAAGCGTTGGGCTGAGAGGATATGTGCCTTACCAGAGCGATAGAACACAGGCAAATATTTGGCGATCGCAGCTAGCGCAGTCAGGCTAGACTCACTAGTATGGTGACAACGGCGATCGCCCAAGACGTCATCTCCCAATATCTACGAGCAACCCCGTCCATGGCTGAAGAAAACAAAACTAACGAAACCGCTGACAAGTCAGGCGATACCTCAGCCGAGAAGAAGTCTGACGCCGGCAATACTACTGCCAGCAATACCACTGCCGGCAACACTACCGCGGGCAAGAGCGCTGCCACCAAGAAGAAAAAGAAGGAAAAGCTTGAAGACAAACCCTTCAACGAATTCATGACGGAGCACTTTGTGCCCAACCTAGAGGAGACCTTGGGAAACCAGAACATCAGCGATTTGACGCTGACGTTTGAGCAAGCGCCAATTCCCATCAAAGGATATGGTGATGAGAAATTTTGGCAGGTGGCCGGGCGCTGGGGAGACGGGCGTCAGTTCCGGCTCATCTTCCAAAAAGAAGACATCACCGGCTCTAAGTTCTACACCTTTGCCGACATTGGGGCGAGCCCCACAACGCTAGAGTCGTTCATGATTGATGAGCGCCGCGTGAACCTAGACCTGATGGTGTTCTATGTGGTGCAGCGCCTCAACGGTCAGAAGTGGCTGGGCGGTAATTGATCAACCGTAGGGGCGATCGCACAATTTGTTTGTAGGGACGCACTGCGTATCTGTTTAGCGTCTCGGATTACCCCCTCTAGCTCCCCCTTGGAAAGGGGGAGAACTTAAGCTTCCCCCATTTCCAAGGGGGGACTGAGGGGGGTAAGACCAAAGCGTACGGCCTCTTAATCAAAGGTGCTAAACAGGTACCGCACGGCCGTGCTTCCCTACGATCGGAAACGGTTTCAACGCCCTAATCAATCGCGATGCGGGCCAGAGCTGCGCCCTGGTAATAATGGCCCAGGATGCTGTCGTAGCTATAGCCCTGGTCTGCGAGGCCCCGCGCGCCGTACTGGCTGAGACCAACGCCGTGACCAAAGCCTCGACCGCTAAAGGTAAACGAGATCGGCGCCGTCACCGGATTGCCTGCGCTAGCTACGCGGCCCATCTGCGGCTGTACTGCAAACAAGGTGCTCCGTAGCCCTAGAAGCGATCGCAGCTCGCTACCCTTGATCGTCCGGCGGCCCTGATCGCCGACAACTTGCATCGAAGCGACCCGGCCACGGGGCGTCACGCGCTCCGGCGTCATGGCGAGGATATTGCCGAGGCCCGGCAGCTTTGCCTTGAGGTCAGCCGCAGAAATTTGCTCGCTCCAGCGAAACACGGGCGCGTTTTGGTCAAAGTCTGGCACGCCCCGCAGGTAAGGAATCGCGCTGGACCACACGTCTTCCACGTTCTCGGTGTGCCCGCCGGAGGAAGAGTGAAACACCGCTTCAATGATTTGGCCGTTGTAGGTCAGCACTTGGCCTTCAGTCGCGTCCACTGCAGCCACGGTAGAGGGCTCTTCTTGAATCAGCCCTTTGTACACCTGCCAAGCTGCCGTGTCTCCCACGTCGAAGACCGGGTTGCCTCGGTGTTCGCGCTGATAGAGGGCATAGGAGCGGGCCGCCACGGCTTGGGCCTCGAGGGCAGCAGCAGGCCAGCTCGTGGGCATTTCGCTCGCCACTACGCTGTAAAGGTACTCCTCTAAATCGACGTGGTTTACTGCCGTGAGGCCGTCTGCCGTGGCGACAACCTGAGTGCGGCCCCGATACCAGCTATCGCCGATAAATACCAGTCCGTCTTCTTCTTCAGGCTCAATCCAGAAGGCGCCATCTTCCCATTGGTCAATTGAAATCTCATTGCCTTCGGCCTCCGCCACAACCGCGCTGTTAGCCGGAATGCGGGCGATCGCTTCCCCATCCTCATCACGCAGCAGCGCCTGGGTCGAGCTGCCCACCACAATGGATGGAACCTGTTCTTCAATGGCAACGCGCATCTCTAGCTCGGCTTGAGCTGGATCGGCCTTGGCCGCGGTGCCAATAAAAACTGAAAGGGCAACCAAAACAAAAGACCACTTGGACCGCAGCCGCAGGCTGGATGACGCTAGTCGAAATAGACCCTGCTGGAAGCGCTGAAGCGCGGGCTGATTGGTGTGACAGCTTGGTGAAGTCATAAAGAGGAACTCCTCAAGAATTTAGGTGAAACGGTAGACGAGAATTGCTAGAGCCATCGAATTAAAAACCGTGAGCCGCAAAAATGGGTCAAAAACTGCGACTTCTCAACTGTTCGCAATTCTATCGGCTAGATCAAGGCGCGTCACCTCGGTACCGTTCAGCTAATAAAATCGGTACAGAGTTTTGTTTGCTGGTTTTCTTAGCCTGGGCTGAGATGGGAATCGGCGATCGCTAGAAAAGACAATAGCTTTGGCCACTGCATCACAGTCGCACCCCCCCCGAGTCGGCTCTACCCTTCGAGGTCTTCATCTGTGCCGATTCGGCATCAGGATTAACTTGATATCCTAGACAAAGGTCTATCCGCTGTGAAGCAGGTTCAATTTTGCAAATCACGTTTCTTGGTACGAGCTCTGGGATCCCGACGCGATCGCGCAACGTTTCTAGCATTGCCCTGCGGCTGTCGCAGCGCTCGGAGGTGTGGCTATTTGACTGCGGCGAAGGAACCCAGCATCAGCTTTTGCGGAGTGACGTGCGGCTGAGCCAGATTCGGCGCATCTTTATTACCCACATGCACGGGGACCACATCTACGGGCTGATGGGATTGCTGGCTAGTGCCGGTCTGGCCGGCAACCCCAGCCGCATTGACATTTACGGCCCGCCCCGACTGGAAGAATTCCTCAAGGCCACCAATCGGTGCTCTGAAGTGCGCTATTCCTACCCCGTCCACGTCCACACCGTTAGCGAGGGGCTAGTGGTCAAAGAAGACGGCTACACGGTGCACTGCCGCCCGCTCACCCACCGGCTCCCCGCCTTTGGCTACCGCGTGGCCGAAAGCGATCGCTCTGGCACCTTTGATGTCGAGCGGGCCAAAGCCCTGGGCATCCCTCCGGGGCGCGTCTATGGTCAGCTTAAAAAGGGCGAAGTGGTCACGCTGCAAGACGGTCGCCGCATCAACGGTGCGGACCTGTGCGGCCCTAAAGAAATTGGCCGTAAGTTCGTTTACTGCACCGACACCATTTACTGCGATAACTCGGTCGAGCTGGCCCGCGACGCTGACGTGCTGGTGCACGAGGCCACCTTCTCCCACCAAGACGCTGAGATGGCCTACCAGCGCTTACATTCCACCTCGACCATGGCGGCGCAGGTAGCCTTAGGCGCCCAGGTGAAGCAGCTGATCATGACCCACTTCAGCCCCCGCTACGCCCCCGGCAACGCCATTCAGCTTGACGACCTGCTGCAAGAGGCGCGGGCCATCTTTCCCAACACCAAAATGGCCTACGACTTTCTGACCCACGACATCCCTCGCCGCCGGGAAAAAGCGCTAGTAGAGGCTTCATAAGCCAGGATATTGATTACGAAGGGCCACAATCCCCTAAGATCAACCCTGAGTACTCTAAGAACCCCTATGCGTCCGCTGTCGACCCCTCAGACCCCGCCACCCACCAAGCCTCATCCCGCTCCGCTTAAAACTTGGCTAAAGGCCCTGTGGCGTTTCTCCCGACCCCACACTATTGTGGGCACCACCCTCAGCGTTCTCAGCCTGTTTCTCCTCGCCGCGGCCCGGGAGCCCGCCGCGCCGGGCTACACCGCTAGCCTCGTGCTGGGGGCACTTGTCGCCTGCCTATGCGGTAACGTCTACATTGTTGGCCTCAATCAAATCGAAGACGTCGAAATCGATCGGATCAACAAGCCCCATCTGCCCATTGCCGCCGGCATTTTCTCGCGGCGCCTGTCCTGGCGAATTGTGGGACTTTGCGGGGTAGTGGCCCTCATCACTTCCCTGCTGCAGGGGCGCTTTTTGGCGGCAACGGTGTGGTCGAGCTTGGCTATCGGCACTCTCTACTCCCTCCCCCCCGTGCGGCTGAAGCGCTTCCCCTTCTGGGCTTCGGTGTGCATCTTCACAGTGCGGGGGGTGATCGTCAATCTGGGCCTTTTTCTCCACTTCACCGATCGCCTCGGCCAGCCGACCATTACCCCAGCAGTGTGGGTGCTGACGGCCTTTGTGCTGGTGTTCACCTTCGCCATCGCCATCCTCAAAGATATTCCTGATATCGAGGGCGATCGCTGCTACCACATCCGCACCTACACCGTACGGGTTGGGCCGCGCCCCGTGTTTCGTCTGGCGCTGTGGACCCTGACCCTGTGCTACGGCGGCATGATCGCGGCGGCGCTGCTGCTGCCGTCGCTTCAAACCCTTGTCGTTTTGGTCACTCACCTGGTGGCGCTAGCGGCCATCTGGGTCTACGGTCAGCGGGTTGCCCTGTCGGATAAGGGGGCGATCGCTCGCTTTTACCAGTTTGTGTGGCGGCTATTCTTCCTGGAATATATGCTGTTTCCGGTGGCCTATCTGCTGGCGCTGCCATGAGTTGTGCCCCCGAAGCCGGTGATGCGCCGCCTAGCGGCAGGGTCTATTTGCTGGGGGCAGGCCCCGGAGGCGTCCAATACCTCACCCTGCAGGCCCACCAGATTCTGCAGCGGGCGGACGTGCTGGTGTACGACGCCCTAGTGGACGAAGCGCTGCTGGACCTCGTGCCCCGGGAGTGCGATCGCCGCCACGTGGGCAAGCGCGGCGGCCAGCCCAGCACCCCCCAGGCTGAAATTAACCAGTTACTGGTGTCCTTAGCCCATCAGGGCCAGCGGGTGGTACGTCTGAAAAGCGGCGATCCTTTTATCTTTGGACGCTGCGCCGCCGAAATCGAAGCACTGCGCCAGGCGGGCTGCCCCTTTCAGGTGGTGCCGGGCCTCTCTTCCGCCCTGGTCGCCCCCCTGCTGGCCCATATTCCCCTAACGGACCCCGTGCTCAGCCAGGGGTTTGCCGTGGTCACCGGTCACGAGCCTGCTCAGCTCAACTGGGAGGCCCTCAGCGCCCTAGAAACCCTGGTGATTTTGATGGGCACCCGGCAGCTGCCCGCCATCGTGGAGCAGCTCCAGACCCACGGGCGATCGCCCTCCACTCCCATCGCCATCATTCGCTGGGCTGGGCAGCCCCAGCAGCAGCTCTGGCTCGGCACCCTGGAAAATATCCTGCAAAAGACCTCTCGACAGCCCCTCTCGCCGGCCATTATTGTGATTGGGGAAGTGGTAAGGCTGCGAGACTACCTACAGCCGCTGTTTGAGTCATCTTCCTGAGTTGCTTGAGCCATCGCCTATGCCTGCCCAGCCCAAACCCGTCCCGCTTAACGGAAAAACAGTCCTCGTGACGCGCTCAGCCCGTCAGTCTACGGAGTTTCGCGATCGCTTAGAGGCCGAAGGCGCCCGCGTGCTTGAGATGCCTGCCTTGGAAATTACCGCCCCTGATAGCTGGGACCCCCTAGACGAGGCGATCGCCCAGCGCCAGACCTTTGACTGGCTGGTGCTCACCTCCGTCAATGGCGTGGAGGCGCTGATGAGGCGTCTGCAGCACCACGGTCTTGACGCCCAGGCCCTAGCCCACGTCCAAATTGCGGTGGTCGGCCAGAAGACAGCCAGCACCCTGCGGTGGTGGAAGCTAGCCCCAGACTTTATTCCACCGGATTTTATCGCGGATTCCCTAGCCAGGTTTTTTCCTGGTAGCCCCAATCTGACGGGCACCCGCATTCTGTTTCCCCGAGTGCAGTCGGGCGGGCGAGAAACCCTAGTGCAGGACCTGACGGCGAAGGGGGCCGATGTGGTGGAGGCGCCGGCCTACCAGTCCCGCTGCCCGGAGGCGATCGCCCCTGAGGCTGAAGCGGCCCTGCGCAGCGGAAGCTTAGACGTGGCCACCTTCGCCAGCTCAAAGACGGTGCGCTGCTTCCACCAGCTGGTCACGGAAAAGGACCTCATGGCGTCGATGGAAAGGGTCCGCATCGCCTCTATCGGCCCCCAGACCTCTGAAACCTGCCGGGAGCTTTTGGGGCGGGTGGATGTGGAGGCGCGGGACTACACTTTGGAGGGGCTAACCCGAGCCATTGTCACCCTGTTCTCGAATGCTTAGCAGCTTGAAACCCAAGCGGCTTTAAGCCCAAGCAGTCATAACCCAGCAGCCTTTAACCTATGGCACAGCGCATTATTGGCCTCACCGGGGGCATCGGCATGGGTAAGTCCACCGTGTCGCGCCATTTGCAGGAGGCCCACCAGTTTCCGGTGCTCGATGCCGATGAGCTGTCGCGGGAAGCGGTTCAGCCCGGCTCGCAAATCCTCGAGGCGATCGCAGCCCGCTATGGCAAGGGCGTGCTCAACCCCGACGGCAGCCTCAATCGTCCCGAGCTGGCAGGTATCATTTTCCAAAACGCCGACGAGCGCCGCTGGGTTGAGCAGCAGATTCACCCCTACGTGCGCGATCGCATGACCCAGGCGACCCGTGATTTAGAGGGAGTCGTCGTGTGGTCGGTGCCGCTGCTGTTTGAGGCCGGCCTGATCTCCCAAGTCAGCGAAATTTGGGTGGTCTACTGCACCCCAGAACAGCAGCAGCAGCGTCTCCGGCAGCGGGGGCTGTCTCTTGAGCAAATTCAGGCCCGCATCGACAACCAGTGGCCTATCGAGCAGAAGCTTGCCCAGGCCAATGTGCGGCTCGACAACACTTCAACCCTAGAAGACCTAAACCGGCAGATTGACGAGGCGATCGCCCCACATTGAGCAAACAAGTAGCATGATGGACTTAGCCACGCCACAGCTTTTCCATGCCCAAATGGTTTAACACCGCTGGTCCCTGCAAAGCCGACCTCCACTATATGCTTCCGCCCCTGGCGCGACTGCCCCAGGTCCATCAGCTGGTCGAGCGACAGGGCTACTTTGTGATTCATGCTCCCCGGCAAACGGGCAAAACCACGGCAATGCTGGCCCTTGCACAGCAGCTTACCGCCAGCGATCGCTATGCTGCCGTGATGGTGTCAGCCGAGGTAGGAGCCCCTTTCCCCGAGAATCCGGGCACTGCCGAACGGGCCATGCTCGACGCCTGGCGGGACGATGCGACCTTCTGGCTGCCGCCATCTCTGCATCCCCCGGCCTGGCCTTCCTCTGAACCCGGCAGACAAATCGGTGCAGCGCTCAGCGCCTGGGCACAGCAGTCTGCTCGTCCCCTGGTGCTCTTCATTGATGAAATCGATGCGCTTCAAGGGCCCACGCTGCTGGCCGTCCTGCGCCAGCTTCGAAACGGCTATCCCAAGCGACCCCAGGGTTTTCCCTATGCCATGGCCTTAGTTGGGCTGCGGGACGTGCGGGACTACAAATTGGCCTCTGGAGGCAGTGCGCGCCTCAATACGGCCAGCCCCTTCAACATCAAAATCGCGTCCCTGACGCTCCGAAATTTTTCTCCAACGGAGATTGCCGAACTCTACAAGCAGCACACCCATGAGACAGGGCAGATATTCTCTTCAACCGCCGTGGAGCGCGCCTTTGAGCTGACTCAAGGGCAACCCTGGTTGGTCAATGCCATCGGACAACAATTAGTTGAGGTGATTGTGCCCGACCCGCAGCAGGCGATTACGGCTGAGCACGTAGAACGCGCTAAAGAAGCGCTGATTCATCAAAAAGAGACCCACCTGGACAGCTTAGCCAGCATCTTGCGAGAGGAACGGGTGCGGGCTGTCATCGAACCGATGCTTGCTGGACAGGGGTTGGGAAATATTCCCCAGGACGATCGGGAGTTTCTGCTGGACTTGGGGCTGGTTTCACGAGATCCATCTGGGGGATTGACTATAGCAAATCCAATTTATCGAGAAGTGTTGCCCCGGGTGCTGGCGAGTGGCCCCCAAGACAGCCTGCCGGTGGTTCACCCGAGCTGGCTCACCGCAGACGGGAGCCTTGAGCCAGAGAAACTGCTAGACGCGTTTCTTCAGTTTTGGCGGCAGCACGGCGAGCCCCTGTTGAAGAGCGCACCCTATCACGAAATCGCGCCTCACCTGGTGATGATGGCGTTTCTGCATCGTGTGGTGAACGGCGGCGGCACATTAGAGCGAGAATATGCCATCGGATCTAACCGCATGGACTTATGCCTGCGCTACGGAGGCGTGACGCTGGCGATAGAGCTCAAGGTTTGGCGACAAGGCGGCCCAGATCCCCTCAAAGCTGGACTGGCACAGATTGATCGCTATCTTGCTGGCCTGGGTTTAGCGTCTGGATGGCTGGTGATCTTTGACCAGCGCCCAGGGCAGCCCCCTATTGCAGAGCGGACAGCCACTGAACAGGCCATAACCCCTAGCGATCGCCCCATCACCGTCATTAGGGGGTAAACCTTCGACGGATGGGTAGCCGCGCCGTCTGAGCTATGTTAAGAAATGTATGGCTTCTACCCCATTGGCGAGACGACTGTCGCCGACAGCCCACAAGCACGTCGCCCACAAGCACGTCGCCCACAAGCACATCGCCAAAAAGTAAATCGCCCAAACGCCCAGCTCTAAAGGCGGCTGCTCTTTCTTTTACTCCAAATATGACTCTTTCTTCCGCATCCCGAGCGCCGTCACTTCTGCCCGACCGAATCCTCACCTCTGTCTTAGGCGTCGCCATCGCCCTGGCGCTGATCGTAGGCTGGGGCGCCAGCGTCGCTCGCCTGTTCTCTCTCGACTACGCCGCCTACGACTGGCGCTGGATTGCCGCTGCTATCTTTGGTCATGGGTTCCTCTATACGGGCCTGTTTATCGTCACCCACGACGCCATGCACGGCTCAGTCTGCCCCTGCTCCCCCCGCCTCAACCACATCATCGGGGCGATCGCCGCTTACGCCTACGCCCTTTTCCCTTACCGCATCCTGCGGCAAAAGCACGCCATTCACCACAATCACCCCACCGAAGCTCAAGACCCGGACTTTCATGAGGGCAGCATCGTGTCCTGGTACTTCAGCTTCATCCAGCAATACTGGGGCTGGAGCCAGTTTTGGGGCATCTCGTTCATCGTCTATCCGCTGATGTGGTTTTGCCACGTCCACGCGGTGAACCTGCTGCTGTTCTGGATTTTTCCGTTCGTGATCAGCTCGCTGCAGCTCTTTTTCTTCGGCACCTATCTCCCCCATCGGCGGGGCAGCGGCTACCCCAGCCACCACTGCGCCCGCAGCCTGCCCTTGCCGTGGCTGCTCTCCCTGGGGGCGTGCTACCACTTCGGCTACCACGAAGAGCACCACCGCTACCCCCAAGTGCCGTGGTGGTGGCTGCCTACCGTTTACGCCAGGCTTAAACAACCCGAGCTTGGGGCCTAGCGTTAGCATCGAAGACTGCGCAAGTCGGGATAAACGAACTTGCCAATTTCCGCATCTGAATCGCTATAGTGAAGCTATCCAATTAGCACTCACATCACCAGAGTGCTAAAATGCAAAACTGCAGCACTGTAAGATGGAGGATTATGGCGAAGTTTGTTGTATTTGACGAAAAATCTCGACAGGCCCTAGAGCGGGGCGTCAATGCGATCGCCGACGCAGTTCGAATTACCCTCGGGCCCAAGGGACGAAATGTCGTGCTAGAGAAGCAGTACGGCGAGCCAGACATCGTCAACGACGGTATTTCCATTGCCAAGGAAATTGAGCTGGAAGACCCGCTGGAGAACACGGGCGCCCAGCTTATTCGAGAGGTAGCCTCCAAGACAAAAGACATTGCAGGCGATGGCACCACCACAGCCACCGTTCTAGCCCAGGCGCTGATTCGCGAAGGCCTGAAGAACGTTGCCGCGGGAACCAATCCCGTGAGTCTGCGGCGCGGCATTGAAAAGACCGTGAATAAGCTTGTCGCCCAAATCGAGCAGATGGCTCAGCCCATCAGCGGTAATGCGATCGCCCAGGTTGCCACAGTCTCTTCGGGTAATGACGAAGAGGTAGGGGCCATGATTGCTGAAGCCATGGACAAGGTGAGCAAAGACGGCGTCATCACGGTGGAAGAGTCCAAGTCCCTCAGCACTGACCTCGAAGTGGTGGAAGGGATGCAGTTCGACCGGGGCTACATCTCGCCCTACTTCGTCACGGATCAAGAGCGCATGGTCTGCGACATCGAAGACGGACTGATTTTGATCACCGATAAAAAGATCAGCAGCATTCAGGACCTCGTCCCGGTGCTGGAGAAAATTGCCCGGGAAGGCAAGCCCCTGCTGATTATTGCCGAAGACATCGACGGAGAAGCCCTAGCAACGCTGGTTGTGAACCGGCTGCGGGGCGTCCTCAACGCGACGGCGGTGAAGGCCCCTGGATTCGGCGAGCGCCGTAAGGCCATGCTGCAGGACATTGCGGTGCTGACCGGCGGCCAGATGATTTCCGAGGAAATTGGCCTCAGCCTAGACAGCGTCTCTCTCGACATGCTGGGAAGAGCGCGGAAAGTGACCTGCACCAAGGACACCACCACCATCGTCTCCGAAGCGGGCAATAAAGCCGACATCGAGAAGCGCATCGGCCAGATTCGCCGCTCCCTGGACGAGACTGACTCTGACTATGACAAAGAGAAGCTGCAGGAGCGGCTGGCCAAGCTGGCGGGCGGCGTTGCGGTGATTAAAGTCGGCGCAGCCACCGAAACCGAGCTGAAGGACCGCAAGCTTC
This sequence comes from Elainellaceae cyanobacterium, assembly GCA_050330955.1. Lineage (GTDB taxonomy): Bacteria > Cyanobacteriota > Cyanobacteriia > CAKZMO01 > CAKZMO01 > JBCCAG01. The sequence continues at coordinate 39,714 of JBHJHJ010000020.1, forward strand.
GCATCGAGGACGCCCTCAACGCCACCCGCGCGGCGGTGGAAGAAGGCATCGTCCCCGGCGGCGGCACTACCCTGATTCGCCTGTCTCAGAACGTGGATGGCCTCAAGGAAGGGCTTTCGACAGAAGAGCAGATTGGCGCCAACATCGTCATCAAGGCGCTGGAAGCTCCCCTGAAGCAGATTGCCGATAACGCAGGCGCAGAAGGCTCGGTCATTGTTGAGAAGGTGCGCAGCTTAGAGGGCAATCGCGGCTACAACGCCCTGACCGGCGAGCTGGAGGACATGATCGAAGCGGGCATCATCGACCCCGCTAAGGTCGTTCGCTCCGCGCTGCAGGATGCGGCCTCCATTGCGGGCATGGTGCTGACCACCGAAGCCCTAGTGGTTGAGAAGCCTGAACCCAAGGCTGCTGCGGCCCCCGACATGGGCGGCATGGGCGGCATGGGCGGTATGGGCGGCATGGGTGGTATGGGCGGCATGGGCGGCATGGGCGGCATGGGCATGATGTAAGCCCGGCCTCCAACCATCTGATTGTTGGCCTAAAACTATCAGCGCCCGGGGTGAGATCGCTCCGGGCGCTGGTGTTTATTACGCTCAGGACTGATGATCTAGGACGTTAGCCATCAATGCTGCCCTGTACCCCTTCAATCAGGTAATCCATCTTTTCGAGTTCGATATCTTCTTGTTTGTACTCCTGGTCACTGGTCAAAATGACGTTGCCGTTGTTGTCTTTCAGTTCTCCTTTGTAAATCACAAAGTCACCGCTCATCAGGTCTTTTTTGGCAGCCTCACCTGCGGCCCTAGCTTCCTCGGTCACCGCTTCGCCATAGTCCGACAGCTTGCAGAAATTACCCGCCAGTCCACCGCGCAAGATATGGGGAATATCTCCCGCCATTAGAGTCTGTCCTTCCATGAACTGCTCTCCTAGCTGGGTATAGATACTCGACCAATCCCACTCAGCGCCCGTGAGATAGTACTCAGGGGCCAGGGGGGCTTGATTGGCATGGTAGCCACTACAGAAAATGCCCCGCTTGGCCGCCGTTTCCATAACGACCTTAGGGCTATCAACGTGGCAGGTAACGACGTCGACCCCCTGGTCAGCCATACTGTTAGTGGCCTCCGCCTCCTTAACTGGCAATGCCCAGTCTCCGGTAAAGATGACCTGAGTGGTAATTTCAGGATTGACTGACTTGGCCCCAAGGGTAAAGGCGTTGATATTGCGCAGCACCTGGGGAATGGGTTTGGCGGCAACAAACCCCAGCTTGCCAGATTGTGACATCTGGCCCGCAACGACCCCCGCAACGTACTGAGCTTCGTCGATGTAGCCGAAGTAGCTGCCTACGTTATCTGGGTGTACGCCGTCTTGGTAAAGACCTCCCGCATGGAAAAACTGCACATCGGGAAATTCCTCGGCCAGCTCCAAAATGTAGGGGTCGAAGTAGCCAAATGAGGTGGGAAAAAGGACTTTGGCCCCGTCAATCTCGATCATGCTGCGCATCGTTTCAGCCACAGCCGTAGTTTCAGGAACGCTGGCTTCCTCGACAAGTTTGATGCCAGGGACGTTGGCGACCATTGCGGCAGCTCCTTCAGCATGGGCCTGGTTATAGCCAAAGTCATCTTTGGGGCCGACGTAAATAAAACCGACAACTAACTCTTCTGAACCATTGGCATCGCCCGCCGCTGCGTCGGTATCGCCTTCCAAGCCAGGGCTACAGGCGGTGCCAAATTTTGTCACAACACCGAATGCAGTAGTCGCCATGAGGCCACGAACGACCTGACGACGAGATAAACGTTGAAAAGGACGATTTGTCATTGGGCTTCTCCTCAATAAAACGGATGCGATCGCTGCAACATTGAAATGGTGATTTCTCAGCTACCCCAAAAGGAGTATGAGACGTTCTCTTTGGTCTAGATCTGGTTTAAGGATTGATAAAAGACGCCGATTGTTTTGTATCGATGGCTGCTTTTCTCCCAGTTTGCCGACTGGCAAGCTGCTATTTATCGCGCCATTCAACTCAGCCGGGGATCAAGAGGGGCGATTTTAGGATATTGAACAGCAGGGCGATCGCCCCAATCGCACTTAATTGCCACCTTCTACCCAATACACGATGGTCGGAGGTGATGGATTGACAGCCACTCCATAGCTGTACAGCGGCGCCGACGGTGCACTCAAGAACAGTAAGGTATAGGTGCCGGGAAATCGTCGGGTGTCGCGATCGCCCACCCAAAAGCGAGGAATGGAGACAGGGGCGTCAAATTCGGGGGCGTCGAGTGCGGCGGCAGAAACCTGATAGCGAGCTTGAGGTTCGTAGCGAGCCTTGATCTGTTGCCAAGTTCCCTCGGGAAGTTCTACGCGCAACTGCAGAGACATCGCTCCTTGCAAGGCACCCCGCTGGTAATAGAACTGTACGGCAGTTGCCTCGGGAGGAATCATCGGTGGAAAGTGCTGGATGTGATCAGCATCGCCAAACTGTGATCGCACCGTGGCATATTCTGCCGGATCGGTAATCGGTCTAGTGGCACTTTCGAAGGCATAGCCGACTAGATTGAGCAGAATAATCAGAGTTGTTGACAACAGCGTAAAAAAGATGCCGACAGCCCGCCATAGCCAGCGGCGGCGGCGGGCCCGGGAGACCCCATATCCGGTCAACAGCAATATCAACCCCGGCACAATATTCACGAGCCACAGGGATAGTTCAAAGCCTCCGTAGACCGTCCACCACAGATTGACACCTAATCCCAATGCCAAAAGCAAAAGGCTAGCGATGAATAGTAGCGGACTCTGATGGGCAACTGTCCTGAACATTAATCAGCAGCTGGCAACGGGGACCAGACAAAAGACCAACCTCGGGCTCATGGCGAGTATGACAACGCCGATAGGACGCCGTCAAGCTTGAGCAAGCTGCTGGGGAGTGAGGAAAAGCTCGACTGGGCGATCGCGGCAAAAGCTTAGCGGTGTTTTTCCAAAATCACCGTCCCAAAGAGAATTGCTTGCGGTAGAGTATGGGCCGTAGATCTTTTCGCTATCCGTGAGGGTTTTATGGATTGGCAACGGTTTATCACTGGCATGCTTTTGGGGCTCATAAGCAGCATTTTTATTGCTTGTAGCCAAGCAGTGGTCGAGGCTCCCGATACTTCGCCCACCCCGGAGCCCGCCGCAGTTGAACCGGCTGATAGGTCAGACTCAGCCCCCGAGCCTCCAGCTGATGCCCCCCCCCAGCTGCCGCCAGCGACTCAGGCGCTCTTGGCCAGTTTGGGGCAAGAGCCCGACAATCCCCCCCGCGGTGACCTGCGCATGGTGGTAATGAGCGACCTGAATGGCGTTTATGGCTCTACCGACTACGACCCTGAAATTGACAAAACCATGGCGCTGATTCCCTTTTGGGATCCTGACTTAGTTGTCTGCAGTGGCGATATGGTCGCAGGACAAGATTTGACCCTGACGACTGAACAAATCGAGGCGATGTGGTCAGCCTTTGATGACCACGTAGCGGCTCCTTTGAGAGCAGCAGGACTGCCCTACGGATTTACCATTGGCAATCACGATGCGTCAGGGGCCCAAGGCGTCAGCGACAACTATCTCTTTAAACAAGAGCGCGATTTGGCGTCAGCCTATTGGCAAGATCCCAAGCATGATCCGGGTGTAGAGTTTATCGATCGCTTTGAGTTCCCCTTTTACTACACCTTTCGCCATGACGACGTCTTCTTCCTCTCTTGGGACGGCTCATCGAGCGGGATGCCGGCTGACAAATTAGCCTGGGTGGAAAAAGCCCTAGCCAGTGAAGCCGCCCAAAACGCTCGCCTCCGCATCCTACTGGGACACCTACCGCTGTATGCCGTAGCCGTAGGTCGCAATGAACCGGGCGAAGTCATGGAAAATGCGGACCAGTTGCGGGCCATGCTAGAGAAATATGACGTGCACACTTACATCAGCGGTCACCACCATGCCTACTATCCTGGGCATCGGGGCGATCTACAGCTGTTGCACATGGGCATCATCGGGTCAGGACCGCGTCCGCTCATCGATAGTGATCTGCCCCCTTGGAAAGCGCTGACGGTGCTAGATGTTGACTTTGATGCGTTGGAAGGCGATATGACTCGCTACACCACCTACGATATTCAGACGATGGAACTAATCGAGTACGGTGAGCTTCCTCGCTTTTTGACCGGGCATAACGGCATTGTCCTCCGGCGGGATGTTGCCCCTACCGAGCTGACGGCTGATGAAGTGGCCTTTTGTGAAGCAAAACTCGGCACGGCGCTTTGCAGCACCAGCTAGGGGGGGCTTGCCGGCACTATTTTTTCGGCGTGGCGATCGCCCGCAACGTCTTTGCACACCCGACCCTAACTGAGCGCGGTCAGAGCTGCGTAGTTGATGTAACCGGCTCCCTTGGGAGTGACGGCTTTCCTGCCTCGACGCTCTCTGATTCACCGTTCGACCGTCGTGTCGATACCGGCTTTCGTCCTCGTGGGAATGCACGTGTGCCAACCGCGCTAGACTACCCCCGCTAGCTGCATCCGACTGAGAAATGCCTGTAGGCGATCGCTCTGCGGGTTCGTGATGACGTCATAGGCTTTTCCGACTTCCTCCACAAGGCCTTTGTTGAGGAAAATCACCCGATCAGCCACGTCACGGGCAAACTGCATCTCGTGGGTGACAATTACCATGGTCATCCCCTCTTCGGCCAATTGCTTCATGACTTCTAAGACCTCGCCCACTAACTCGGGATCTAATGCACTGGTCGGTTCATCAAACAGAATAATCTCAGGCTCCATACAAAGGGCTCGGGCGATCGCGACCCGCTGCTTTTGCCCCCCCGATAATTGATCAGGGTAAGCGTCGCCCTTTTCCACCAAGCCCACTTTATTGAGAAAATGACCGGCGATTTCTCGACTGTTCTGCTTACTCTGTTTCAGTACCTTTTTGGGGGCCAAGGTCAGGTTTTCTAAGACGGTCAAATGGGGAAATAGATTGAATTGTTGAAACACCATGCCCACTTGAGCCCGCAGACTTTGGAGCTGCTTGCGGGACAAATCAGAGCGAGACAAATCCATGCCGTTCACGATGAGGGACCCACCGTTAATCGTTTCGAGCCGGTTAAAACAGCGCAGGAGGGTACTCTTACCGCAGCCAGAGGCACCGATAATCGCGACCACCTCGCCGGATTTGATCTCTCCGTCCATCCCTCTCAGGACCTCTAGAGAACCGTAGCTTTTGCGGAGTTGATGAAAGGCGATCGCAGTCTGTAAGTCGGGCATGGTAGGGGCGCTAATTCTGTAATGAGGATGTCATCCGTAAAATACTCTGAAGCTTATCATCGGAAAGCTCGCAGTATCGTATCGTGTAAATCCAGATTGTGGTGAAAGGAAAGGTTACGTATGACAGTCAAGCGTTCATCATTTTTGCGCAACGCCGCCCTAGGCTTGAGTGCAGCGTTCGTATTAGCGGCTTGTGGGGGGGCTGATACCGCTGACAGTGGCGAGGGTAGTCCTGATGGATCGGCAGATAGCGGCGAAGCGATCGGCACCTTAACCGTTGCGACTGAGCCCGCCTTCCCGCCCTTCGAATTTCAGGCCGACAATGGCGAATTGCAAGGCTTTGACATCGACCTGATGAACGCAATTGGTGAAGCCGCTGGGGTCGAAATTCAGTTTGAGTCGCTGCCCTTTGATGGCATTATTCCGGCGCTACAGGCGGGAACTGTTGACGCTGCCATCAGTGGCATGACCATTACTGAAGAACGCTTGCAGACAGTTGATTTTTCGCGTCCTTACATCAAGGCTGGTTTGGCGATCGCCGTCAAAGCAGAAAATGATGAGATTGCGGGCCTCGATACCTTAGAAGACAAAAAAATTGCGGTGCAAATTGGCACTACCGGCGCTGACCAAGCGGCAGAAATTGCCGGGGCGGAGATCAGCACCTTTGACTCTGCGCCCCTCGCTTTGCAGGAGCTGGCCAACGGTAATGTCGATGCTGTCATCAACGATGCCCCGGTCACCCTAGATGCGATCGAGTCCGGCAATATCGACGGTCTAAAGGTCGTGGGTGAGCTGTTGACGACTGAGTTTTATGGCATTGCCCTGCCCAAGGGCTCAGAAAATGCCGAAGTCATTAACGATGCTTTGATGACCATGATGGAAGACGGCACCTATGCAGAAATCTATCAGAAATGGTTTTGAGAGGAACCGCCAGAACTCCCAGAGTCAGCATTCTAAAGCGGGATGATTTACTATTTGACTCGGCACGAGATTTAGAGCTTGGCCGAGTCAATCACACTTGCCCAGTAATCGCTTAGCTGTAGCAATAGAAAAACTCTGGCCGTCAATAGTAAGAAGCTTGCGGCGCGGACAACTAATCGAAGCGCATGAACTCAGTAAAACGGGGGAATACGACTCCACATAATCAACCACCTTAGAGACGTTTGAAAGCCATTGAAAGTCTTATAATATAGGCATTCTGATGACTTCGAGAGTCCATCGCGTTAGGTTGAAGGTTTATCTCTAATAAGTTGTTATGCGCGCGACTCGAAGTCGTTCGGGGGAGTTGGAAAGGACTCCAAAATCCTTTCCCCGCTAGTGTTCAAGCGGATGTCCGCCTCAGAATGTTCAACCAGTAATGGGAGGGCAGCATCAGCAGATGAGGTTAAGTGTCGAAGC
>JBHJHJ010000021.1:0-2695 GCA_050330955.1 Elainellaceae cyanobacterium
TTTTTTTACTTTTTATTTTTTTTGGGGGGCGCGTGCTCCCCGCCCCTCCTCTCACAAATCACGTAGTATTACTAAAGGATTACAGGCTAGTTGAAATAGCGCTCACGGGACAGGTGGGAACGCACTGCTCACAGACAATACAAGAGCTTTGGTTGAACACCAGCTCAAAAGTCTCTGGGTGCAGCTTTAGCGACTCAGTCGGACAAACGCCCGTACACAGACCGCAGTGGACGCAGACATCGTAGTCGATCGTAATCTCCCCTTGCCGAAACGACGCCTGAACGCCAGTGTCCTCCATCCACTCGATCGCCGCCTCGATCTGGTCGATATCCCCCTGCAGCTCGACCACCAGGGTGCCAATCTGATTGGGGGTCACCTGGGCGCGGATGATGTTGGCGGCCACGTTGAAGTCTTTGGCCAGCCGGTAGGTGACTGGCATACGCACGGACTGTTTGGGGAAGGTGAGGGTGACGCGTTTTTTCATTGACTTATCCTCTGATGACAACAACGGGGCGATCGCTCGGCGTTACCGTCTTTTCTACCGTGGTCCGCTCCGAGAGGGGCGCTAGCCCCGGGCGCCGGTCAAAAATTACCAGCCACCCGCCCTCCAGCCCCAAGCCAGTCAGGTAGCGATCCAGCTGCGCGAGTCCCGCCTGAATCGGGTCCGGTCGTCCCTCTCGCCATACCTTCAGCTCCATCGCCAGCGTCACTTCGCCGTAGCGCAGGCACAGGCCCATCCGGTCTGAGCCAATGGCGTATTCCCGCTCTAAGGTGCCGCCGCCATTGACCACCCGATGCAAAAAGGCCATCAGCACCAGGTGCGGCGCAATCTCGTGATAGGGGGCGCTTTTGAGCAGCGGCTGCCCGTGCTGCCGCCAAAAGTCCAAAAATGCTGAGAGTAGGGCATCGGGAGCTAGCTTGCTTTCCGGCGTCAGCCACCGGGGCGCAATTTGAGGCAGAGACGCCTGGGGCACTTCGCTCAAAACTCGGGGCAGCACCTCCTGGTAGATCGGGTTGGCAATTACTAGGCTGCCACGGGGGCTCATGCGACACAGCCCCAAATCAATCAGAAACCTCACGTCATCTTGGGCAATATCCCCCAGCTCTTGCCCAGAGAGCATCGGCTCAATCACAGCCCGAACCCGGTCCTCCCGCAGCAAGCTGGCTAAGCTATCGAGGTGGGTATCCTGCCGCTGAATCAGCACTTCCTTCGCCTGCTCAATGTGCATTGCGCTGATGGGCTGACTCACGTCTGGCACCAGCGCTTCTACCGCTTCCTTCGCCAACGCGTTCACCAGCCAGGGCTGCCCTTGGGTGAGTTCAAATGCCTTTTTCATCGCCTCAGGGGTGAAGATCTGCCCTGTTTCGTCGGTGTGCTGCTGGTAGAGCTGGGCGACTTCGTCTGGGGTAAAGTTGCGCAACGTTAAAGACGGCAGCTTGATGTTGAAGGGGCTAGAGGTGTTGAGGCGCTGACTGCCGCCGGAGGCTACTTTGTAGTCGCGCACGTCCCGTACGCCAATGAGGGCTAAAGCCTGAGGGAAGCTTTGAGGACGCCTGGAATAGCCTGAGCGCAGCTGCCGCAGCACCGACACCAGCGTTTCATTCTGCAGGGCGTCAATTTCATCGATAAAAACAACCAAAGGCCGGGGCGACGCTTTACTCCAAGTGCTCAACGCGTCTCCGATGTAGCGTCCGGGTTCAGCGTCAGACCAAGTGGGGGGATGCAGCTCTGAAGGGAGCCAGAAGGATGCGGCGTCTTGCCAGTCGTTTAGCATGGCCCGCTCTGCCATGCCGGGATCGTGGGGAAACGCGGCCCCCACCTCCGCCGACACCATGACGGCGGTATACTGTCCGCTGGCGGTGAGCTGCTGGGCCAGTGCCAGCATGGCCGTCGTTTTGCCGGTTTGCCTGGGGGCGTGAATCACGAAGTAGCCCCGCTGCTCCACAAGGCGGATGAGCTCAGGCAGCCGCGCCAGGGATGAGAGCGTGTAGTGAATGTCAGGCTGACAGGGACCGGCAATGTTAAACCATTTCATGGTGGAGGCGAGTCAGAGAGTCGTTTTCAATTTTAGGGGCATAGCCCAAATGAAAACCGCCAAGGCGGGGTTTCCATTCGGTCGGTGTCGAGCTTCAATCAATTGCATCCGGCTCGCTTACGAATGTCAGCCGTGATCTTTGAAGTTGATGCCTTACGTTCTAAATGCGACGCTTCAACTCTTTAATGCGATGCCCTAACTCTTTAATGCGATGCCTTGACTCTTTAATGCGACGCCCTTACTCTTTAATGCGACGCCTTGACTCTTCAATGCAACGCCGCAACTCTAAAGTGCGATCGCCACTTTATTTCTTTATTCAAACAACCAGACGAATCAGCCATAGCGCCAGCAGGTGCCCTGGATAAAACCAATAAAACCACCGCGCCTTGGGACGGGGCTTCGAAGGGCGATCGCCAGCAGCGTGTTTGGACAGAGGATATTCCTTCGAAGCCGCCCGATTTGCCCCAGCCACCAGCAGCACCAGCAGCGGCGCAGGGATGGCCCAGAGCTGCATCAGGCGAATTTGCTCAGAGGCCGCGAGCAATCCATGCATCACTATCCAAACGGCCCACCACCGCAGCGTGAGCGGATGGGCCATCAGCAGCACAATCACCACCCCATAACCGCCACCGTCCATCGAAATTGCCGTGGCGACCAGC
>JBHJHJ010000022.1:0-64165 GCA_050330955.1 Elainellaceae cyanobacterium
ATGGCGATCGCCGTCATGTTACAGATCAAAATGGTGTCGATGAACGGTTCGAGCAAAGACACCATACCTTCTCGAATGTGCTCCTTCGTCCGAGCGGCTGAGTGGGCGATCGCCGCTGAGCCAACACCAGCTTCATTCGAGAAAGAGCTTCTCCGAATCCCCTGGACGATGACCCCGACGATGCCGCCGGCAACTGCAGTGGGGGCAAAGGCTTGGCTAATAATCGTGCCAACAGCTCCAGGCACTTCACCAATGTTGACCACAATGATGAACAAGCAGGCCAGGATATAAACCAGCGCCATTGCAGGGACCAGCTTTTCCGCTACGGCACCAATACGCTGAATGCCGCCGATGATGACCACCCCGACCAGCGCTGCGAAGGCTAGCCCGAACAGCCACGCCGGTAGACCGGGAATCAGCTCGTTGATAGCCGCGAAAGCCTGATTTGACTGGAACATATTGGCCCCGCCTAAGCTGCCGCAGATGCAAAGAATGCAGAATAAAACAGCCAGACCTTGACCGAGAGGGCGCATTCCCTTGGGAGACAGACCGCGAGTAAGGTAGTACATTGGGCCTCCCAGCACGGTTCCATCATCTAAAACGCGGCGATACTTAACCGCAAGGGAGCACTCCACAAACTTAGTGACCATGCCGAAGAAAGCGGCCAGCGTCAGCCAAACCATAGCCCCCGGTCCCCCAAGCTGGATGGCTACCGCTACGCCAGCAATGTTGCCGAGGCCCACCGTGCCAGAGACGGCGGTCGCCAGAGCCTGAAAGTGCGACACCTCACCCTCGTCATCAGGGTCATCGAACTTACCTCGAACAATGTCAAGAGCGTGCTTGAACCCGCGTAGATTGATGAACTGTAGGCGCAGCGTGTAGTACGTTGCGGCGACAAATAGCCACAGCACAATGAAGGGAAATCCATTTTCCCCACCAATCTTAAAGAAGAGCAGGGCGGACAGTATTTTGACAATGGGTTGAAAAACCAAGTCTACGCCCGTTGTCGTGCTGTCCTGCGCCAAGGCAGGGCGGGCCAGGGCAAACAGCAGTGCAGCGGTTAGCCCTGCCATGAGCCAGGCGCTTACCCCAAAACGGGTTTGGAGCTGCCTTGATGTAGCCCCTGAGGAGTCTGGTGGAGAGTATCTTTCCATATCGATCTTGGTCCCTTAATTTCTTTACAAATTTCGATTCCTGTAAAGAAATAGCAATTTTTCTGTGTTGTTGCTGTTACATTCGACACGACAACAGATTTTTGTGCTAGCGATCGCGGTCCGATATAGCGCTTAGGCGGTTAAACCGTAGCGCAGTTTTCCTGAACGAAGCTACCGCGCACAAATTCTTGCGGCGGCTATAAGAAAAGCGTCCTCAGGACAGCCCGAGAACGCCTACAGACGAAGATTCGATTTGAGCCCTGGAAGCCCAGTCAAAAGCGCAGGCTACTGTTGCTGGATAGGCTCAAGTGCGGGCACAATTACAGGCCTTGCTGGCGTCCTGGGAGTGAACTCAGCCACAATTTCAGGCGCAGCGATTTCAGGTGCGGAAATCTCAGGCACGGCAATATTACCCGCGACCGTTATGGCGTCACCATCAGAGGCGATCGCCCCGTCTGGTCTTAAACCTTTCGTAGCGTCCTTGCCCGCCTGCAGCAGTTTCGGAATGCTCAGCTCAGGCAGCTCTAACCCAGGATTAATCTGAATGGCGGCAAGCTGAAACCCGCCGTGAAGGTAGGCTAGAGACTGCTGTAACATCTCGCCAGCATCGACGGCAACCCAGCCGTCGGCGGTGCGCTGACGGTATTCAAAGTGGAGGTGGGGGCCGGTAGAATTGCCGGTGCTGCCCACGCGACCAATCACCGTACCCTGCTCGACCCATTCGCCAGACTTGACGAATACTTCAGACATGTGGCCGTATAGGGTTTGGGCCGAGTGCTCATCGTGCTGCAGCACAACCGTCACCCCGTAGCCGCCTAAGATGTCTGATAGGGCTACCCGACCAGAGTAGGCCGCGACGATAGGCGTGCCCTGGGGCGCGGCGATGTCGGTCCCCGTATGGAGACGGTGATTCCCAAAAATGGGGTGGATTCGCCAACCAAAGGCGGAGGAGATGCGGGCAGGGACCGTCAGCGGGAACATTAGCGCACGGTTGTCGTTGCCCCGTAGCGCTTTAGGCCGGACTGTGCGGCTGTAGTAGTCACGCACCGAGCGACGCAGGTGAATGCCCTGGCCGTCAATCGTAATCGAGCCAACGCGAACTGCACTCACGGCTGGTGGTAGAGCCCCAGGGGCCGCAGCACCAGCGCTTCCTGGAGCAGACGTAGTTCCACTGGCGCCGCAGACGCTTGTGGGAATAGCTTCGCCAGCGCGGATGACGGTCTCACAGCCGGTGGAGCGCTCTGAGAGTATGACATCAGGACCGGCGGTGGGCTCAGTAGCCCCCACGCTGTAGTCGGTAGGGTCAATATACTGAGCGCCGTAGTCGACGGCGTTATCTTCCGTCGCTTTAGATGTCGGGCTGGGGGCCTCCTCCAAGGGTGCTGCGGCTGGTGCGGGAGGCGCTAATTCTACCGGGGGCACCGATACAGAAGGGGCATCGGCGGTAGAGGTGTCGATGCCGAGGGCTGCGGCAGAAGGCTCTGCGGCAGAGGCGACCCAGTCTTCAGAAGCGGAAATATCGGCGGCAGAGGTGCTGATTTTAGGGTCAGCCGCTTCAGCGCTATCCGCCTTAGTGCTTACGGTTTCAGCGCTATTGGCCTCAGTGCTATTAGGCGCTGCTGCGTCTGCAGCCGATAGCTCCACTGGAAAGTACTCTGGAGGCATGACCGCAGCCATCTCAATAGGCTCCACCGAAGCGGCAGACCGGGAGGGAAGACCTGGGGCTTCCGGCATGGGCAGGGGCGCTGCCGCAATGACCTGCTTTGCGATCGCCACATTAGAGGCGCTTCCCAGCAGGCCAGCACAGCCCAGTCCGCTGGCCAGCATTGAATAAGCGCGTCGGTAAGATTTATAGAACTTAGAGGAGGAATGTTTAGCCATAGTCATAACTTATACATCGCACAGCATGCCTGTTCTCGGTTGCGGAAGCCATCGATAGCCCAGGTTGAACCGTAAATCGGTTCTGCGTAATCAGGCCTGAGTTACCCCAACTGGCTGAAATACAGCTCCAGCTTCCCAGGATAAACGCTATAGTACCCATCCGACAAATTGGGCTCAATACCGCTTGATGAGACCGTCCCAGCAGTCAGCTTAGCCTAAAGCTAGATTGTCTGAAGAACGCTAGCAATAGTTCCTGAGAGAGCAAAAACCACAGCAGTATGAGCCCAGGGCCAGATGCCAAAGTCGAGCGCTTGTCTAATATAGCGATCGCCCGTGGTCTGGTCCGGATAGCATAAGCAAGATTTCGGAAGTAGCTCCTACGGACAGCCTCCCGTTTGAAGGCCGGCTGGTACCTCTAGGGTGTCGCCAATTTCGGCGCCCGTATGGTATGCCGCCAGCAAAATATCGCTGGTTTTACCCCAGGCGATCGCCCCGGTGTGGTCGAGACCAATGGCACCCAGGTCGCGCTGATTATGTTGGGCCTCGGCGCAGGAGCGGGCAAAGGCCGCTTCTAGGGTGTAGCCGTCGGTGACGCGAACGGCAATGCGAGGAGCGAGGCACTCGTCAATGATGTCTTCCCCGATGCCGGTGCAGCTGATGGCTGAGGTTGGGGTGGCGTAGTTTCCGGCGGGCATAGCGGAATCGCTGACGCGGCCAATGCGCTCGAACCCTTTCCCGCCTGTGGAGGTGCCTACCGCCAGTCGTCCTTGGCTGTCGCGCACCACAACGCCGATGGTGCCCCGTCCGGCTTCATCGCTGGTGTCGGCTATGGGCTTGGCCATGGGCTCAGCCCCAGAACCGGCGAGGGACTCGGCCACCACGTTGGCCATGCTGGCGTCGAAATTACCCTGACGCTCCTGGAGCCACTCCTGCAGCCGCAGATCGGTGAGGGGGCTGTGGATAGGGATCCCTTGCTCGCGGGCCAGCAGGGCGGCGCCGGTCTCCGAGAGGACTCGGTCTGGGGAGTCCTGCAGCAGGCGGGCGAGGTCAATCGGATTTTTCACCTGACCGACGTTGATGACGCCGCTGAAGCGCTGGCGATCGCCTACCATAATCGCGGCGCTCATGCGCACCTGTCCGTCAGACTGGAGTACAGAGCCGGTGCCCGCATTGAAGCGGGGCTCGTCTTCAAGCAGGCGACAGCCGAGGGCCACCACCGCTTCTGCCGGTTTCCCGTCGGTGAGGGCCGCGTAGGTCTGCTGAACAATGTCCCGCAGCGATCGCCGCACGGCCTCCAGTCCCCCCTTCCCTTTGAGGGAACTGCCGGCGCCGCCGTGGATAATGAGTTTGGGCTGTACCTGATTTGCCATGATTTTATCGCTGTATGGATGGGGCTACTCCCAATAGCTTAGGGCGTCTCCTGCCGCTCCGATCGCCTCCGGCGGCAGCGGTCAGAGCAGTATTTGACCTCATCCCAGCAGTCTTTCCATTTCTTTCGCCAGCTGAAAGGGCGCTGGCAAACTGGGCAGATTTTGCTGGGCAGGTCAGCTTTTGAGCGGGTGCGTCCCATTGATTTTACAAGGCTGTACTTTATAAAGTATGACAAAAGCAAAGCTAGACAAACTGCGCATCGTGCTGGTGGAGCCGGCAGGGGCGCTCAACGTGGGGGCGATCGCCCGCGTGATGAAGAATTTTGGGCTCTCCCAGCTCTTTTTGGTGAATGCCCGCTGCGACCCCATGGGGGAAGAGGCCCGGCTGATGGCGGTGCATGCGGCCGATGTGCTGGACCAGTGCCGCCAGGTGGAGCACCTGTCTCAAGCCCTCGAAGGCTGCCAGCAGGCCGTGGCCACCACCGCTCGCGATCGCGCAACCCGGCCACTCTATAGCCCGGAGGCTGGGTTGGCCAGGCTGCTGGTAGCCCCCTCCACAGAGGCTGCATCAGCGCTGATATTTGGCCCGGAAGATCGGGGATTGAGCAATGAGGAATTGGCCTACGCCCAGTGCAGCATCCGTATCCCGACCCACCCAGGGTATCCGTCGCTCAACCTGGCGCAGGCTGTTGCCGTCTGCTGCTATGTCCTCTCTGGTCTAGCCCAGCGGCTTCCAGACCCTTCCGGGGCCGACGGCCCAGCCGGCAGTCCAGCGGGCTCAAGGGCTAGCTCGATGGCGGGGCCAAGTGACCCGGTGGTTGCCCCGGCGCTATCGCCCCTAGACGGGGCGATAGCGCCTTTAGATGAAGTGGAAGGGCTGTATCAGCATTTAGAGACAACCCTGCTGCGCATTGGCTATCTTTATCCCCATACGGCAGCCAGCCGCATGGAAAAGTTTCGGGATTTGGGGCATCGGGCCCAGCTTTCTTCACAAGAGGTTACGATGCTTCGGGGTATCCTACGCCAGATCGCCTGGTATGTTGACCCCAATCGCAGGGATGGGAGCACAGCCGATGAACTCGAGGCATAGAATACAAGCAGTAGCAAAAGCGGGAGATTGAGTCATGGCAGAACTGGGAGGTCGCTCCAGACGATCGCATCAGCATATCCGCCCCCGAGTGGGTCCAGTGCCCTCCAGACCGTCGTCCTTGGGCCGGCAGCCGGCCCCGCGACGGCAGGTGATCAATCTTCCCCCTGCTGCAAAAGACCAGCTGCCTGGCGCAGCGGAGGACAGCGCAAAGGGCTCAGCAAACTTAAGATTGCTGAATGCGGCGCCGTCTAATCGTTCCTCGCCGCCGCGACAGGCCTCGGCATTACCGCTGCAGAAGAAACGGAGCACTCCGCCGCTCCCGTCTGCAGCCTCTGCCAAGCCATCCCCCCACAGGTCTTCACCCAGCACGCCTCGGCGGCGACGCCCTCAGATATCTAACTACGCCTCGGCGTTCGGAGGCCGTCGTCAGCCGGTCCGTCAGCCGAGTCGCCAACTGGGTCGTCAGGCCCATCCAGCGCGTCAGGATGCCGCCCTAACCCTACAGCACTCTAATCGAGGGGCCATAGCCCGCCGCAAGGCACCGCATCTAACCCCGCTCCCGTCCCGTCCCGCTCCCGCCAGCCCCCGGCGCGATCGCCAGCAGCGGCCCCGGCAGCGGCCCCGGCCCCAGCGCCGCTCAACGCCCCGCTGGCTGTATGCCCTTCGGCTGCTGATTTTAGGCCTCGGCGTTGGCGCGATTGCGGGCACCCTGATCTCGGCGCTAAATCCGGCTCAGCAGATGGCCCAGCAGCGCAGCTCGGCCTCGCCCTCGGCCCCGTCGTCGGAGGGGGGAACTGCTGCCGCTGCTGAGGGCAGCAACGCGGCGGCGTCCGCTTTGGGGACCATCGCCCTCGGGGCTGAGATGACAACGCTCAAAACTGACATCACCGAAGCGATCGCAGCCTACCCCGATCTCTCGCCGGGGGTGATGATTTTAGATCTTGATACGGGAGACTACGTGGATATCAGGGCTAATGCCCCCATAGCCGCGGCCAGCACCATTAAGGTGCCTATTCTCGTGGCCTTTTTGCAGAGCGTTGAAGCTGGAAGCATTGGTCTAAGCGATCGCCTTACCATGGAGGAAGCGGACATCGTTGGGGAAGCGGGGGAGATGCAGCTCCAGCCTGCCGGGACGACTTACTCGGCCCTGGAGACCGCGGACCTAATGATCACCATCAGCGACAACACTGCAACCAATATTCTGATTCGAAAGCTAGGGGGACAATCAGCGCTCAATCAGCGCTTTAGCCAGTGGGGATTAACCCAGACCCAAATCGCCCAGCCGCTGCCCGATATCGAGGGTCAGAACACTACAACTCCGATGGAAATGGTGACCCTGCTAACCTCCATCAGCAACGGTAATCTGCTCTCGTCTCGTTCACGCGATCGCATGTTCGATATTCTGCGCAACACCAGGACAGATTCGCTTCTGCCACAGGGCATCCCGCCTGACGCGGCGATCGCCCATAAAACTGGAACTATTGGCCAGATGCTTGGCGATGTGGGTATTATCGATACTCCCCAGGGTAACCAGTACGCCATTGCGGTCATGGTGAAACGCCCCCACGACGATGAGCGAGCCGCTGATCTCATTCGTCAGGTGTCTACGCTGACCTATGATGCCTTTTCAGCAGACAAGGTTTCACTCTGACGACGCCCCGGTAATGCTGTAAGATCTGTCCGTTTGGAGATCAATTTCGTAAAACATTGCGACGCTGACTGTTGCCTCTTTACAAGGAGAGGTGTATCGCCGTGAGCTTATGGTGTGTGTGGAGAGAAACTCATGCGTATTCGGTTCCATCCTTTTATTCTGGCCTCTTTGACGGTTTCGGCTGTCGTCGGAGCCGATCCAGCTGTTCAGGCCCAGCCCCAGCCACCTCAATTGACCGCAGCGGCAGGTGAAATCCTAGCCGATGGCCCTTTGAGCTCGGAGCTGCCCTCCATGGGGATGCCTCCAGGATACGTTTCGGCGATCGCTGCGCCTCTGTCGGTGCCTATTGTTGAGATGAGTCCGGCTGAAATCAGTCCGGCTGAAATCAGTCCGGTCAAGACGCGTCCTGCTGGCGAAGCCTGGCGCCTGGCGAACCTAGCGCCGCCCATTCTAGCCCAGACTGAACCGGCCCAAACTGAGCCAGCCCAAATTGAATCCAACGAGCCGCTTGAAGTTGAGCAACCCCCCGCCCCCGACACAGACGAAGAATCCATTCTGGAAGGTGAAGACACGACGATAGAAGTAGAGCCCCGGGAGGACGCCGATCCCCAAGATGTTTTTGACACCACTGAGCCCCGGGATCCGGCGATTGAAATTGAGCTGGACGGCAGTGACCCGCTGGAGCAGATAGAAGAGACGTTTGACCCAGATGACGTCCCTGCGGACGAAGACGCGCCGGCAGCAGAAGAGCCCGAAGCCGATACGCCTGAGCCAGAGGATCAGCCTCGACTCCAGATTCCCAGCGACGAGGCAGAGATTGAAGTGAGGGTTCTGGTGGCTGAGGTGCAGATCACTGGTCTAGACGGTCGCCCTGAGCTTGAGCAGGCTATAGAACAGCTGCGCGAGACTCAGCAGCTTCAAACCCAACCGGGCCGGACCACAACGCGATCGCAACTCCAAAGTGATATCAACGCTATCTTCTCCACCGGCTTCTTTACCAACGTGCAGGCGGTTCCAGAGGACACACCGCTGGGAGTGCGCATTACCTTTGCCCTCGAACCTAACCCAATACTGCGGGAGGTGGACATCGTGGGCAGTGAGCTAGCCGATCAAGACGTTGCCCTAGCCTACACCCGGGAAGAAGTGGACGAAGACGGCAACACCACGGAAGTTGAGGTCGAGCTTGAGATTGAGCAACTCGCCGACGCTATCTTTGAAAATCAGTATGGGACCACCCTTAACCTGCTCGACTTTCAAGAGGGCATCAACGAGCTTGGCGACGTCTACGAAAACAATGGCTACGTGCTGGCCCAGGTGCTAGATGCCCGCCAGGTCTCCGACAGCGGCGTGGCGGTGCTGGAAGTGGCCGAAGGCGTAATTGAGGATATTGAGGTCAAGTTCCTGGACGAAGATGGCCTGGATCGAGATGAGGACGGTGAACCCGTCGAGGGTAGGACCCGCGATTTCATCATTACCCGTGAGTTTGAAACCCAGCCGGGGGATGTCTTCAATCAGCAAGAGATTCAAGAAGACCTGCAGCAGGTGTTCGGGCTGGGCATTTTCGATGACGTGCGGGTCACCCTGGAGCCCGGTGATGACCCCCGCAACGTAGATGTAGTGGTCAATGTGATTGAGGGCCGCACGGGCTCGCTGGCGGCGGGTCTGGGCTTTAGCTCCTCCAGCGGCATATTTGGCAGCGTTAGCTATCAGCAGCAAAACCTCGGCGGCAACAATCAGCGTCTCGGGGCCGAGCTGCAGATCGGCGAGCGGGAGTTTCTGTTTGACGTGCGCTTCACCGACCCCTGGATTGCGGGGGACCCGTTCCGGACGTCCTACACGGTCAATGCCTTTAGCCGCCGATCCATTTCCCTCATCTTTGACGGTGGGGAAGACGATGTCGATCTGCCCAACGGCGATAGCCCCCGCGTCCAGCGGCTAGGCGGCGCTGTGAGCTTCAGTCGTCCCCTCAACGAATGGCTGGGATGGGATGACTGGCGCGCTTCCACTGGAGTCCAGTTTCAGCGCGTCTCCATTCGAGACTCTGACGGTGAGCTGGAGCCCGAAGACGAGTTTGGTAACGATCTCAGCTTTGACGGCGATGGCACCGATGACCTGTTTACCCTGCAGCTGGGGGCCGTGCGCGATCGCCGCAATAATCCCCAGCAGCCCACCAGCGGTTCCCTCCTGAGGGTCGGCAGTGAGCAGTCCATTCCTATTGGGGATGGCAGCATCTTCTTCAACCGCCTGCGGGGCAGCTACAGCTTCTATTTGCCCGCTAGCCTAACTGACTTTACCGACGGTCCAGAGGCGTTTGCCTTTAACGTCCAAGCTGGGACCGTAATTGGGGATTTGCCCCCCTACGAGGCCTTCTCCTTGGGGGGAACCGATTCAGTGCGCGGCTTCGACGCTGGGGATTTGGCCGGTGGCCGCAGCTTCGTGCAGGCCACGGCGGAGTATCGCTTCCCCATCTTTTCCATTGTGGGCGGGGCACTGTTTGTCGACTTCGGCAGCGACCTGGGCACGGGGAGCGACGTGCCTGGGGAGCCTGCGGAAGTGCGCGATAAGCCAGGCACGGGCTTTGGCTATGGCCTTGGGGTGCGGGTAAATTCGCCTCTGGGTGCGATTCGAGTGGACTATGGCATTAACGACGACGGGGACGGACGCATCCACTTCGGCATTGGAGAGCGCTTCTAGGTCCGCTTTTGAGGCCGTTCAAGGTTCAACCTCGGAACGTGATACAGTTCAAAGGCTGTGCTGCGCTTTAGATGCTGGGCTGTTTCATCAATTGAAATCATATGGAGACAACTGCCCTACAACCTGACAATTTATCTGCCCCTGACCCAGATACGGCAGACCAGGGCGTTGGCCGCAGCACTCTAGCTGCTCCCGTGGAACAGACGGGCGTGGGCCTACATTCCGGCATTGAAAGTCGCGTTCGCATCTGCCCTGCCCCCCCCGCTAGCGGACGCGTTTTTGTTCGAGTAGATCAGCCTGACTCCCCCGAGATTCCAGCTCGAGTGGACTTCGTTATTGGAACGCAGCTCTCCACAGAGCTTGGGATTGGGAAGGCCACCGTGCGCACGGTGGAGCATCTTCTAGCTGCCCTAGTCGGCATGGGGATCGAGGATGCCCGCATCGAAATCGACGGCCCGGAGGTTCCGCTCTTAGACGGTTCTGCCCGTCTCTGGGCTGAGGCGATCGCCTCAGCAGGGCGAGTGCAGCAAGGCGAGCAGACCAAGCAGGCCGGCTGGTCCCTAGACCACCCGGTCCACCTCCAAGACGGCGAAGCCTGGCTGGCGGCATTTCCCGCCCCCCAGCGCCGCTTCACCTACGGTATCGACTTCGCGGTGCCCGCCATTGGCAACCAGTGGCACAGCTGGAGCCCGGATCAAGAGCCGTTTGAGCAGGCGATCGCCCCCGCCCGCACCTTTGCCCTTGCCCACCAAGTTGAGCAACTGCGGCAGCACGGTCTCATCCGGGGAGGAAGTCTGGACAATGCCCTGGTGTGCGACGAGACAGGCTGGCTAAACCCGCCCCTGAGGTTTTCAAATGAACCAGCGCGTCATAAACTTTTAGACTTAGTGGGAGACATGAGCCTGATTGGCGCACTGCCTCGGGCGCACGTCATTGCCTACAGAGCCAGCCACAGGCTGCATGTCCAATTTGCGCAACAGCTTGCGGTCAGCGCCGCTTGTTTCAGTGCGCGGTAGAACACCGCTGTATAACATATCGTTTTAATTCCCTAAATCTATGTCTACACTGACCGACGCTCACGCATCTGCAAATCAGCTCGACCACGTCCAGAAGGATGAGGCTCGGTCCGACAATACTCAGTCTAAGGCGGCTCAGCAAGACTGCTCCAGGCAGCCCATTTTAACGATCGAGGAAATCCAAAAGCTGCTGCCCCATCGCTACCCCTTTTCACTCGTCGACCGGATCATTGACTACATCCCCGGCGAGCGAGCGGTCGGTCTCAAGAATGTCACCTTCAATGAGCCTCACTTCCAGGGCCATTTTCCGGGGCGGCCCATCATGCCAGGGGTGCTTATCATTGAGGCAATGGCGCAGGTGGGGGGCATCGTTCTGACGCAGCTGCCCGATGTGCCGGAAGGGCTGCTGATGTTTGCGGGCATTGATAAGGTTCGTTTTCGTCGCCCGGTGGTTCCCGGCGATCAGCTGCTGATGACGGTGGATCTGCTTTCTGTAAAGCGGCGACGCTTTGGCAAGATGCAGGGGAAAGCCACGGTTGAGGGCCAGCTGGCGGCAGAGGGAGAATTGATGTTTTCGCTGGTTTACTGATCCGCGTACTGGTTTAACTACGTTGGCGTTACTGCTGCTGGAGCTAGAGTCTTGACCGCCTTGATCCACTCTACTGCCGTGATTCACCCTGGAGCACAGCTCCATCCGACGGTGCGGGTGGGTCCCTATGCAGTTATTGGAGAGCACGTCAAAATCGGCGCGGGCACGATGGTCGGGGCCCACGTCGTGATTGACGGCTGCACCGAGGTGGGCGATCGCAACGAGATTTTTCCGGGAGCTGCTATCGGGCTAGAGCCCCAGGATCTTAAATACGACGGCTCCATCAGCCTGGTTAAAATTGGCCACGAAAACCGCATTCGCGAATACGTCACCATCAACCGAGCCACCCAGTCTGGGGAGGCCACGGTGATTGGTGACGGCAACTTGCTGATGGCCTACGTCCACGTTGCCCACAACTGCCTGCTGGAAAACCACGTCGTGATTGCCAACGCCGTCTCCCTGGCGGGGCATGTCCACATCGAATCTAGGGCAGTCATCGGCGGCATGACCGGCATTCACCAGTTCGTTCAGGTGGGCCAGTTAGCCATGGTGGGGGGAATGGCCCGGGTGGACCGCGACGTGCCCCCGTTCATGCTAGTGGAGGGCAATCCCTGCCGCATTCGGGCCCTGAACCAGGTGGGGCTGCGCCGCGCTGGCCTAACCCAGGGCGACGCAGGGCACTTCCAGGGCCTCAAGCAAGCCTATCGCCTCCTCTACCGCTCGAACTTCACCTTTGAGGAAGCCGTAGAGCAGCTCACTGGGCTGGAGGGCTACGAAGCGAGTTCGGTGCTTCAGCACCTCCATCAATTTTTAGTTCTCAGCCGGGACGAAAGGCGCCGAGGGCTGACACCGGGCCGCACAGGGGGACCCCAGTAGAGGCTCATATCGCGCCATGACTTACTCGCCACAAGGTTACTCGCCACAGCATCCTTACCAACAGCGCCCGTCGAAGCGAATTCTGATCAGCACAGGAGAGGTCTCTGGAGATCTCCAGGGGGCGCTGCTCATTGAGGCGTTGAAGCGCCAGGCAGCAGTGTCAGACCTCAAACTAGAAATCGTAGCCCTGGGGGGCGATCGCATGGCCCAGGCGGGGGCTTCCCTGCTGGCCCACACCAGTGGCATTGGTTCGGTGGGGCTGGTGGAGTCCTTGCCTTTTGTGCTGCCTACGCTGCAGATTCAGCGGCGGGTTAAGCGTTACCTGAGCCAGCACGCGGTGGACGCTGTAGTGCTGCTGGACTATATGGGGCCTAACCTCAAGCTGGGGACCTATCTCAAGCGGTCTCAGCCTGCCCTACCCCTGATTTACTACATCGCGCCTCAGGAGTGGGTTTGGTCTATCGGCTCAGGCAACACGGCAAAATTGGTCAAAGCCACCGACCGGCTGCTGGCTATTTTCCCAGAAGAGGCCCGCTACTACCGCAGCCACGGCGCCGATGTCACCTGGGTGGGGCACCCTATTGTCGATCACGTCCTAAACTACCCCTCCCGCAGCCAGGCCCGGCGGCAGCTTGGGCTGCCAGAAGACGCGCGGGCGATCGCCTTGCTGCCCGCCTCTCGCCGCCAAGAGCTCACCTATTTAGCCCCCGTAATTTTTGAGACGGCGGCTCGGCTGCAGGCCGCTCAGAGCGACTTGACCTTTTGGGTGCCCCTGTCCCTGGCCCGCTATCGCCCCCAGCTCGAAGCCATGATTGACCGCTACGGTCTGCAGGCGACCCGAGTGGAGCACCAGCCCCAGGTGGTGATTGCCGCTGCGGACCTGGCCATCTGCAAGTCCGGCACGGTGAACCTGGAGACGGCGCTGATGGATGTGCCGCAGCTCGTGCTCTACCGCGTCAACCCCCTTACCTTCTGGGTGGCCCGCCACCTGCTCAGGTTCTCGATTCCCTTTATGTCTCCGGCTAATCTGGCACTGATGGAGCCCATCGTGCCTGAGTTCTTGCAGGGTGATGCGACGGCGGACAAGCTCACCGCTGCCGCTCTGGACCTGCTGCAAAATGACGCACACCGGCAGCGGATGCGTCAGGACTATGGGCGGATGCGTCAGGCTTTAGGCGAACCTGGGGCCTGCGATCGCGCCGCTGCTGCAATTTTGGCCTACATGACGTAGGCCGCTGTAGCCTCCGTGCTACCTTATTCCCATGAACGTACACCAGTCGACTATCTCCCAGCACATCCCGGTTAAACTACTCCGCGTTGACAGCGCCGCTGCTCTGCCTCAAGCACTAGACGCCGCGGGGCTTGAGCGATCGCGGCCTACCCTCGTTATCATTGGGGGCGCGAGCAAGCTCAGGGATGCCGATTTTGCCAAAGTCGAGCGGCTGTTTGTTGAGGTCCTTACCCCTCTGGCTGAGGCGAAACGGCTCAACGTGGTTGACGGCGGCACCGACGCCGGAGTTATGCGGCTCATTGGCCAAGCACGGGCGGCTGCAAACGGCACCTTTCCCCTCATTGGGGTGGCTCCCGTCGGCCTTGTCGACCTGCCAGAATATCGATCTAACGGGGCGATGTCAGCGGATGTCAGCCCCTTGGAGCCCCACCATACCCACTGTCTGCTAGTGCCGGGGCACGATTGGGGCGATGAATCTGCCTGGATTGCATTGGTGGCGACCCATCTAGCCGGAACCGCCGGATCTGCAGCGGTGTTGATTAATGGGGGAGAAATCACCTGGAAGGACGCTGCTGCTAACGCGCTAGCCGGGCGAGATATTGTGGTCGTGGCTGGGAGTGGCCGCACGGCAGATCTAATTGCAGCCGCCCACGGTGGCTCTCCATCTGACCCGCGAGCCGCATCTTTGCTCGCCTCAAATCACATCCAGATCATCGACTTAGCCTACCCCCAGCAGCTTGAAGCGGCGCTGAGTGCGCTGCTTTAAAACTCTCCAAAAGAAGATTTCAAGAGTCCGGTTTCTGACGGCTTTCTCTCAGGCGCTGACCTGCCTCAAACTCTTCGCTCGCCCGCGTGAACGTCATCTTAAAGTCTTGCCACACGTCTTCCATACCCGCTTGCAAATCCTCTAGCAGGGTGTCGTCTGTTTCGTTAAGCTGTTCAAGCTTAAGCTCGACGGCTTTGCGTTTGACGTGAAGCGCATCCAAATAACTCTGGTACGTTGAGGCCTCTTCTAAGTCCTCAGCGCTAAGCTGGGCGATTTGCTGCGTGAGCAATTCAATCTTTTGGTCAAACTGGAGCAGATCAGCCCGGAGGAGATCGGGGTGTCGATCAGACGCTGAGCTATCTTTCATAGGGAGCCGCCTGTATAACGGTAAAGTTTGGGCAGAGCCAAAGCGATATGGAGCGATCGCAAACTCCGGCAGGCTGGGGCTTCCATGGGGCGTGAATAACCAGCTTACTGAGCCTCATCCAAGACATCATCCACCACTTCGGAAAAGGTCGCAACATCCACCCCCATGGACTCGCAGGCCTCTTTCAAAGCCTGCTCGAAACGACTGACATCCTCTCCATATCCACAGCTTGTCGCTGCCGCGGCCACGCCGCGTCTGGCGTTAGCCCTTGCGCACGACACCAGCTCTGGACCTGTTAAGGGTTGTGATGCGGACATTTGATTCCTTAAAAGCGTAAATTTAGGCGTTTTGACAGCCGCCCGTGTAGGCGTTCTGAACCGCTAGCTAATAGCATAGCAGCGAATTAAGCCCCAGTGTGCTCGGGCAATAAGCGCGATTATGCAATAAGCGTAATTATGCAATAAACAATAGACAAACGCCGACCAGGGCTGTAATCGCCCCCAGAATAGCCCTAGAGCTGACGCGATCGCCCAGCAGCAGGGCAATAGGAATCACAAACAGCGGACTGGTGGCACCAATGGCCTGAGCAACGCCCGTCGCGGTATATTTAAGCGCCGTCTGCTGCAGCCAGATGGCCAGAAACGTGCTAGCAAACGCCGTCGCGATAACTATCACAATTAATCGGGGCGATCGCAGAGCCTTAAACCTGCCGGGCTGGGGGCGCGCCCCTAGCCAAAGCGTGAGCACAGCGCAGCCCCCTACCAGGCGAATCAAGCTGCTCCAAAGGGGCGGAACGGCGGTGTCTGCTAGGGCCGCCCGTGAGAGAACCGCTCCGCTGGCCTGGGCTAGGGCCGCCAAGCTGCCGAATCCGATGCCGCGCAGCAGCAGGAATTTCGCGACATCGTTCTCTGGAGGTCTGGACGTCTGCAGGTCTGGGGCGATCGCAGCAGCAGTAACCTGAGGCGGCGTGCGCTCAACCACAACCCAAGCGACCCCGCTGACGGTCAGCAGAATGCCCCAGTAGGCCAAGGTTGGCAGTCGCTCCCCCAAAGCCAGCCAAGCAATTAGGGCCGCCAGCGGTGGGGCAAGGGCCTCTAGCAATAGACCCCGCCGCGCCCCGAGGCAGTTCAGACTCTCAAAAAAGGCGGTATCACCCAGGCCGATGCCGACGGCGCCACTAAGGGCTAGCAGCCCTACTGAGGGCCAATTCAGGTCGGGCGATTGCCGCCCCGCTAGGGTCACGAGGGTAAAGCCAATGGCGGCTAGGCCTTTGAGCAGGTTAAGGGGCAGTGGGGGAATTTGCTGCCCTATGCCTGCGTAGACCGTGGAAGTTAGGGCCCAGATTAGGGCGGCAAAGAGGGCGGCCAGCTCGCCACGAATTGAAATGATGCTATCCATGTGGGTCACGCTAGCATGACCCAAGCCATATCAACCTACATCAAAGCTCTAGCTTATCTAGCAGGGCCGCTGTGTCTTGGGGCGAGACCAAAGAATTGGCGCAGAGGATGCCGGAGGCCGCGACTGCCGGAACGCCAATGCCGGGGAGCGTGCTGTCTCCCACGCGGTAAAGGCCGCGCACCGGCGTGTGGAAATTGGGGAAAAGGCCGTCTTGAGCGGCGATCGCCGGCCCGTAGGTGCCCTGGTGGCGGCGCAGATAGTGGGCGTGGGTGAGGGGGGTGCCGCTCAGCTCTAGCACGATGCGCGATCGCACATCGGGAATCACCCGCTCTAGAGCACGGTACAGGGGCTCGGCCCGCTGGCGCTTGCGAGCGTCATAGCTTTCATCCCGCCGCCAGTCTGCATAGGGCTCTAGGGTATAGGCGTGCACCACGTGGCATCCCTCAGGGGCGAGGCTTGGGTCCCATACCGAGGGAATGGAGATCATGCAGGTGTGTCCTGGGCGGGTTAGATCGCTGTCGTGGACCACCACGTGGTGCCCCGTCAGTCCGTCTAGCCCCTCAGCGCGGATGCCGAGGTGGAGGTGCATAAAGCTGTGAATGGCGGGGGTTTGCAGCGACGCTTGGCGGAAGGACGGGGGCAGGTCCTCTGCAGGCAAGAGCTGGCCGTAGGTGTCCCATATCGTAGCGTTAGAAATCACGGCGGGGGCGCTGAGGCGGCCACCGTCGCGCAAGAGAACTCCCGTGGCCCGTCCCGCTGTGGTGAGGATCTTATCCACGTGGCTATTGAGCCGCAGTTCACCGCCCCAGCGCTCTAGCCCCTGCACCAAGGCCCGAACAATGGCGCCGCTGCCGCCAATGGGATAGTCGATGACCGAGCGGGTGCGCTCGCCGAGCATAAAGGCCACCTCGGGGGCGATGGTGCCGCTGGCGGTTAGCCCGGAGAGCAAAAAGCACTCCAGGTCCACCAGCCGCCGCACCCAAGGGTCCTGCACAGTGCGATCTAGAATGTCCCCCACAGACCCCTGAATTACCAGGAGCTGGGGCAGCAGCTTGAGCAGGGACCCGCCATAGCGACCCAGCAGCAGGGGCAATGCTTTGAGGTCAGCCCGCAGCGCCAGGGTCGGAATGGGGCGCAGGGCCTCGTAGAGCTGCAGCAGCCTCGCTTCAAAGGTGGCCAGCTCCGCAGCACCTGAGGGAGAGAACTGGGCCACGGCGCTGCGGTAGCGATCGCTGTCGCCGTATACAGGCAGCGTCCCGTCGGGAAAGTGGTAGTGTCCCAGGGGGTCGTAAGCCACCGTTGGTAGCGCTACCCCTAGGGCGTCGAAAACCTGCCGCAGCGGGTTGAGGGAAGGATGGCAGGCGCTGTCCCCCACGTTACCCAGCCCGCAGTAAAACGAGGGACCTGAGTCAAAGTGGAAGCCTCGGCGGCAAAAGCTGTGGGCCGCGCCGCCGGGAATGCTGTGACTCTCGCACAGGATTACCCGCCAGCCATAGCGGGCCAGCAGGGCTGCGGTCACCAGCCCGCCGATGCCGCTCCCAATGATAATGGCGTCTGCGTCGGTCATAGAATGCTATTCGAATTGGCCTGTGAGCAGTTCATAAACATATCCCCTTAGCGCCGACTGGACAAAGGTAACTGAGATACCCTAGTACAAGTAATTACTGCAGCTCTTTCTCGATTACGTGGCTCAACTGCCAGACGTTTCCAAAATTCTAGGTTTGGGGCCTGTAAATATATTAGGGCTGCAATCTTTAATTAGAGCTGTCGCCCATGTCGAGCGTCGTTCGTGACGCCAGTCTACCGGCTCAACGCTATGTTCAGGTGTATCTGCCCTTTAAAATCCGTGTCTGCGGTGACGTTAACCTGTGACTAGCGCTCCTTCAAATCATGGCATCTCTAAGCTTTTCTCTGCAGCAGAATCCCGTTTTTCGTACGTTGACGCGGCTACTCTACCGCCGGACGATCTCCCTCCTGACTCTCCTCCTGATAGCGGGCTCCGTGGCCGCCCTGTGGAACATGTCCCGTCTCTCCACAACCTTGATGAAGGCCCAAGCGATTCAGAATTCGCGAATGTACGTACAGGCACTCCAAGAGGCGCGAACGTATTACAGCGCACGCGTCCTTAAGTCTGTTAAAGACGTCGATGGGGTTGAGATCCACCACGACCAGGCAGAGAAGCCCAATTCTATCCCGGTACCGGCGACCTACCTGATCGACCTCAGTCATCGCTTGACGACCCAAACCGACATGACCACCGTCAGGTTATACAGCGACAAGCCTTTTCCCTGGCGTGAGGATGGTGGTGCCCATGACGAGTTCGAGCGGGAAGCACTAGCGGTGCTCATGCAAGCTCCAGAAGCGCCGTTCTACCGTTTCGAAAATATGGCTGGAGAGCGCTACATTCGCTACGCCGTTGCCGATGTGCTGAAGCCGAGCTGCGTTGAATGCCACAACAGGCCCGACAGCCCCAAACCCAGCAACAATCCCGAAGCGGGATGGAAGGCCGGCGATGTTCGGGGCGTTTTGGAAATTATTACGCCGCTGTCAGACTTCGCGCAGCAGGCGCAGCAGCGCATCAAAAGTACTGGCATTACCTTGACAATCCTGTTTGGATTAGCGGTGGCGGGGCTGGTGCTGGTGATTGGACGTCTGAGGAACGTCTCCCGTGAGCTAGAGCAGCAGGTGCAAAATCGCACCGCTGATTTGCGGAAAGCCAACCGCCAGCTTGAGCGAGAGCGACGGAAGTCGGAAAACCTGCTGCTCAATATCTTGCCCCCTTCCATTGCGGCGAGGCTCAAAGCGGGCCACCGCGAGATTGCCGATGGCTTTGCCGACGCTACGGTGCTGTTTGCCGACCTGGTTAACTTTACCCAGCTTGCCGAGACGCGATCGCCCCACGAACTGGTCCAGCTCCTCAACACCATCTTCTCGGCTTTTGACGCGCTTACCGAGCGCTTCGGACTAGAAAAAATTAAGACCATCGGCGATGCCTACATGGTGGTAGGGGGGCTTCCCGTGCCCCGACCGGACCACGCTGAGGCGATCGCCGAGCTGGCCCTAGCAATGCAGCAGGAAGTTAAGCGGCTTTGTAGGCAGACTGGGGAGTCCATTGAGATCAGAATTGGGATCAACACTGGCCCTGTGACAGCGGGCGTGATTGGCACGAAGAAATTCATCTACGATCTTTGGGGTGATACGGTTAATGTCGCAAGCCGCATGGAGTCCCACGGCCTTGCTGGGGCGATTCAGGTCAGTGAGACAACCTATGAGCGCCTGCGGCATCGATACCAATTCAGCGTCCGGCGAAACGTCTCTGTCAAAGGGAAGGGCGCGATGACAACCTACGTGCTGACGGAGAACCGTCAGCACACCAACATGCAGAGTCGTTCTGTCCCGGTGAGTCAGTCCTGAGCAATGTTAACTTTTGTTAAAAGAGCGGCGGGGGGTATGACCCCTCATGGGTGAAGTGCCCTATTATGTTTTCAGATGCACCCTGATGGTTGGGAGGGCCACTTGTGGCTCTCCTTTTTTTTTTGAAAATTTTCCATGAGCCGAACCCATCGCATTGATTCTGGTGCCTATGCAGTATCGGTCGAATAGAAGCGCTGCTTGTGCCAGGACCTCGCTATGATGTGTAGTACTACTTTTCGTCGTAGACAGCGCCGTAGACAGCCCGTCCCGACCGCCTTATCCCTGCCCAATTTTTGAGTGTGCCATGTTTGAAGCCCTTTCAGATCGGCTGGAATCTGCCTGGAAAACGCTCCGAGGTCAAGACAAGATCTCCGAGTCGAACATCCAAGACGCCCTACGGGAAGTGCGCAGGGCACTGCTCGAAGCAGATGCCAATCTGCAGGTCGTTAAAGAGTTCATCGCTGAGGTCAAAACCAAGGCCCAGGGAGCTGGGGTCGTAGCTGGGGTCCGCCCCGACCAGCAGTTCATCAAGATCGTTCACGATGAACTCGTCGCGGTGATGGGGGAGACGGGGGTTCCCCTAGCCCATGCAGAGCCGGGCCCGACAGTTGTTTTGATGGCCGGTCTGCAGGGCACTGGAAAAACGACGGCCTCTGCCAAACTGGCGCTCCATTTACGTAAGCAAGAGCGGAGTGCGCTGCTGGTGGCGACAGACGTTTACCGGCCCGCCGCCATTGACCAGCTGGTCACTTTGGGCAAGCAGATCAACGTGCCGGTGTTCGAGCTGGGCTCAGACGCCAACCCTGTGGACATCGCTCGTCGAGGTGTCGAGCAGGCCAAAACCAACGGCATTGACACTGTGATTATTGATACGGCAGGTCGCCTGCAGATTGACCAGGCGATGATGGCCGAGCTGGCGCAGATTAAGCAGGCTGTGCAGCCCGACGATGTGCTGCTGGTGGTTGACGCCATGACTGGGCAAGAGGCCGCCACCTTGACCCGCACCTTCCACGACGAGATTGGGGTGACGGGGGCGATTTTGACCAAGATGGACGGCGATACCCGCGGCGGCGCGGCGCTGTCCGTGCGCAGTATCTCTGGGCAGCCTATCAAGTTTATCGGGGTTGGCGAGAAGGTGGAAGCGCTGCAGCCCTTTTACCCCGACCGCATGGCCTCCCGCATCTTGGGCATGGGGGACGTGCTCACCCTGGTGGAAAAGGCCCAGGAAGAAGTAGATATGGCGGAAGCCGAGCAGATGCAGGAGAAGATTCTGTCGGCGCAGTTCGACTTCAACGACTTCCTCAAACAGACTCGCCTGCTGAAAACCATGGGCTCCCTGGGGGGCTTGGCCAAAATGATTCCCGGCATGAACAAGATTTCGGGGGACCAGCTGGCCCAGGGTGAAACCCAGCTCAAGCGGGCTGAATCCATGATTCGGTCCATGACCCTAGAAGAGCGGCGCAATCCGGAGCTCCTATCTAGTTCCCCCAGTCGTCGCCGCCGCATCGCCAAAGGCGCGGGCTATGACCTTAATGACGTCAGCAAGCTGGTCAGCGACTTTCAAAAGATGCGATCGCTGATGCAGCAGATGGGGCAAGGCCAGATGGGGCTACCGGGCATGGGCGGTATGCCAGGTATGGGCGGCATGCCGGGCATGGGCGGTATGCCAGGTATGGGGGGCGGCATGCCGGGATGGCGGGGCTATCAAAGCGGTAAAGCGGGCAAGAAAAAGAAAAAGCAGAAGAAGAAAAAAGGGTTCGGCAACCTGTAGCGCTGCACTACTGCCAGGATCTATAGCCTGAGTTTGCTGAGGTAGGGAGAAACTATCCTGCCCAGCGGGTAGTCATTTTGTAAGGATTTGAAGTTTGACTGGGTTAAAGGCCCCGTTTAGGGCCGAGAAGCCATCTGGGTATTCTCGCTCATATGGCTATAGCCACAGCAAATGTGTTGATGCATCGGGAAATTTTGCACTCAGTTGCCGGCGCAGCGTCAAGACTTTGGCATGCGCGCAGCGTGACGCTCGATACCATAAATACTGGCTTGAGTAACTGGATTCTAGGCAACTGGGCCAACACAATAATTTTTTATAGGCCGGGGTCGCTGAGTTCTGAAGTTCACCGAGTAGGATGAGGCAGTTTGTCCAAACATGGCTCAACCTAAAAATTGCCAAATCCCTAAGCGACCGATATTCTGCATAAGGTTGTTTCTACAGCCCGCGTTCTTAGCCGCTCATTAAATTACCTCTTAAAGATTGTCGAAACACCAGTATGCAAGCTCATAAGAATGTTATTGCCATCGGTATCAGCGCAGCGGTAATCATGGGTTCCGCTGCGTCGGCAAGTGCCCAAACTGCCGCTTCTACCACACAGCACTCGGCTCAACCCGACGTCTCCAAACCGCCGTCACAAAAGCCCGGCGTCTGGATAGCTCAATCGGCCCAGCAGTCCATACCTACAGTGAGGGTAGCCCCAACTCCGTCGCCTGAGGCAGCGGGCAGCGTTGATGTCGTAGGCGATCGCCCGCTGCCAGGGCTTGATTTATCTCAGATTACCCCCGACTCAGCCGGAGACGAACTTGCACAGATTGAGAGCCCCAATGGCACCGCGGAATCAGAGGAGGAGCTAGAATCTGGCTCACAAGACAACAACGACCCAGGCGAACCGGAAATAAACGACGAGCCAGAGGCCTCCAGCGACGCAGTTGACCGCGAAGCCCCAGCATCAGAAGTAGATTCCCCAGATGAGAGTCCAGCCGGTGAGCCTGCTGATGAGTCTGACAGTGAGCCCGCTGGTGAGTCTGACGGTGAACCTGACAGCAACGCGGAGAGTCCCAGCGTTACTGAGTCCAATCCGCTCTCCCAACCCTTTGAGCTAGACGGCACGGAGAGTCGTGATGGGGAATTAGAATCATCCGATGAACCCGATGAATCAGAGAGCGGCGGGCCTGAAGATCTCTCCCCTGCCGAGCCCAGCGAAGATTTTCCTGAAGATGCCCCATCTCCTCTAGTACAAGAGGTTCTAGAGGCTTTAGATGCGCCGGCAAATCCCCTATTTTTCCCAACGGACCCGCAGACGGTAGAGGTTACTGAAACGGTCTCTATCACCCTTAAGCAAGCCCTGCAGGTGGCCTATCGCAACAGCCGCGAGCTGCAGAGCGCTCAGCTCCAGTTCGAACAGGCGCAGGCCGCTGTTCGGGAAGCCCTAGCTGACCGGTTCCCGACGTTGAGCGCCACTGCGAGCTACTCCCGCTCCACCTTCAACTTGTTTAGCGACGGGCTCGGCACCATTACGGCTGATGGCACCACCACAGGGGGTGGAAACTTTACTGACTTGGACTCTACTTTCAACGGAACGGTCTCTCTAGACTATGACCTGTTTACCTCCGGAGCGCGGCAGGGCAGTATTCGGGCCGCCCGGGAGAATCGGCGGCTGCAGGCGCTTCAGCTTGAGGTGGTTGCTGAGGACATTCAACTAAACATCGCTCAGGCCTATTACGATATTCAGGCAGCGGACGAGGCCGTGCGGATTAGCCAGAGTAATCTGGAAGAGGCGGAGATCAGCCGTGATAACGCTCGAGCCCGAGAGCAGGCCGGAGTGGGAACACAATTTGACCTACTCCAGGCTGAGGTGGAAGTGGCCAACGCCCGCCAAGAAGTTCGTAATGCTGAAGCAGATCAGCTAACTACTCAGCGTCAGCTCGTAGACCTGCTGAGCCTGCCCCCCGGCATCACGCTTACCGCAGCAGAACCGGTAGAAGTTGCTGGAAGATGGCAGCTTTCATTGGAAGAGACCTTGGTTTTGGCCTACAAGAATCGAGCTGAGCTGGAACAGCAGCTTGTTCAACGAGAGCTCGATCGTCAGCAGCGGCGGGTGGCCCGGGCTAGCACACTGCCCCAGCTCTCCGTATCGGCAGATTATCAGGTGCAGGACTTGTTGGACGCGACTCGTAGCGACAGCGGCGATACAGACTCATTTGCAATTAGTGCACAATTGAGCTGGCTATTGTTTGATGGCGGGGCCTCGCGGGCAGCAGCACGGCAAGAGAGCATCGATATCGAGATTGCCGAAACCACATTTGCCGACACCCGAGAATCTATCCGTTTTGAAGTTGAGGAGGCCTTCTATGACCTTGAATCGAATTTTGAAAACATTCAGACTGCTGCGGAGGCGGTAGGTTTGGCAGAACGGTCTCTAGAGCTCGCACGGCTGCGGCTCGATGCAGGTGTAGGCATCCAGTCGGATGTAATCACAGCCCAAAGCGATCTGACCGAAGCCAGAGGCAACCGGGTGACGGCAATCTTGAACTATAACCGGGCGCTGGTTTCAATTCAGCGGGCGGTAAGCAATCTGCCAGACAACAATCTTGCGGATATTCCTCCCGGCAACCTCTAAGGATCGCTGAGCTTGGGCTATCTCGGCTCTGCTATTGCCTAGGTTTGCTTCCCCCCGGCCAGCTGCGTTCAGGAGACAAAATAGCGCGCTTCAGAAAGGTTTCGCTCGGTGCGATCGCCTATCGCCTGTTGACTTGATTGATGGGCGCAGAGCAGCGTGAGCACCTTTTCAGCGTCCATTAACCGCTTGAGCACCACTTGACCAATAGCATCAGGCGGTGCATCCACCCCAGGCTTGACTTCCACCATCAAAATGGCGTCCTCGACCTGGTAGAGCCATAGCCGCTCATCGGCTTCCCTGATCGATAGATTAAGCTGCTGAATCTGGGGCTTGCGCCGCCAGGCTACCTCATTCCAAAGGCCGCTTGATTCCCAAATTCGACCCACTGTCCAACCATCAGATAGAAAAAAGTACTTTGCCATGGGACTAGGGCTTCACGTTTGCTTAAGATTGGCAGGAGAGAGGTAGATGTCTCGGATGTCCTGGGGAAGTGATTCGCTGGTATGGTCGTAGCTTTCCTCCAGTAACGTTATAACAGTTGCAGTATTGACCGCTGCCTTCTGAGAGGTCAGGTAGGCGCTCACCTCTTCCACAGACCAGCCAAACCGCTTGTGCAAGAGCATAACGAGCCGGTGTATCGG
The DNA here is from genome assembly GCA_050330955.1 of Elainellaceae cyanobacterium. Lineage (GTDB taxonomy): Bacteria > Cyanobacteriota > Cyanobacteriia > CAKZMO01 > CAKZMO01 > JBCCAG01. Next base: position 24,530 of record JBHJHJ010000022.1, read on the forward strand.
AGAAAGTCGCTCAAGCGACTGGTTGAGATAGCACCATAGGGGCGGTGACGCATAGGTCAGGGCGTATCGAATTTTCTCGGCATCTGGGATTGCGCTGTCATGGATACACTGGGCAACGCTGTCTATAATCCAGTTCTGCAGCGTTAGCGGCGCATCCGTGCCGTGGCTCAAATTCAGCTCCTCCCCTCGAGTGCCGCTGTCCTGGGGCAGCGCCGGTTCCCCATCGTCGGATGAGGACTGATCCGCTTGAGCAAAATGTTCGGGACTGACACTCTGCAGCTCTTGATAGATTTGCTGCCAGGCCTGAGCAAATAAATAGTCCACCTGGACTGCAGATTGAGCCGCATGGTGTATCAGACTGTAAACAAGGGGGCTGTAGCGGCAGAAGATCGCCACAAAATACCGCCCGGCCCCCGGATACTGACAGAATCGCTGCAGCAGTTCCTGGTCATCATGGCCCAAGGTTGTCTCTATGAGGGGATGATAGCACTCTGGGAAGCGGGGAATTTGCACGACGACTTGTCCTTATTTCTTGTGAGTCAGAGCGACCCAGGACCTGTACAGCGACACTATACCCTTTTGCCTGGTCAAGCCATCTGGGCTGACGGTCCGTATCCAAACTAATCTCTGCCGCGAACTCCCTCACGAACGGCACTGCGGATTGGCAATGCAGCGATATACTGGCATTAGGATCTTGAAGAATCGTGAATTTAATATCCGCCTTTCCGCGTTAATCCTCAGTAGCCTATTCGAGCGCATGAACACTGGAATCGACTTGCAGGCCAGCTTTATCCAACTTCTAACTCAGCTTGGTCTTCCGCCTGGTGTAGCCAAAACAGCTTGGCTGCCGCTACCTATGCTGATTGTGCTGGTGGGGGCAACGGTGGGCGTCTTGGTCTCGACCTGGCTGGAGCGAAAGGTGTCCGCCGCCGTTCAGCAGCGTATTGGCCCAGAATATGCGGGTCCGATGGGGCTGCTGATTCCCGTCGCCGATGGTCTCAAGCTACTCGTCAAAGAAGATATCCTACCGGCTAAGGCCGACCCAATTCTCTATACGATGGGGCCGGTTTTGGTGGTGGTGCCCGTATTTCTGTCCTACATGATCATTCCGTTCGGGCAGAATTTGATGATCAGTAACCTCGGCGTGGGCATTTTCCTGTGGATTGCCCTCTCTAGCATTGCGCCGATTGGGCTGCTGATGGCGGGCTATTCTTCCAACAATAAGTATTCGCTACTGGGGGGGTTGCGGGCCGCAGCTCAATCCATTAGCTACGAAATTCCCCTGGCGCTGGCGGTGCTCGCCGTTGTGATGATGTCCAACTCACTCAGCACGGTTGACATCGTTAACCAGCAGGCGGGCTACGGTGTTTTGAGCTGGAACGTCTGGCGTCAGCCGGTTGGGTTCGTCATTTTCGTGGTTGCAGCCCTGGCAGAGTGCGAACGCCTGCCATTTGACCTCCCTGAGGCCGAGGAGGAGCTGGTGGCAGGCTACCAGACCGAGTACGCGGGCATGCGGTTTGGCCTGTTTTACCTGGGCTCCTACGTTAACCTGGTATTGTCGGCGCTGTTTGTGTCGGTGCTTTACTTGGGGGGCTGGAGCTTTCCTGTGCCCGTAGAGGCGATCGCTGGCTGGCTTGGCATCAGTGAGACCACGCCGTGGCTTCAGGTATTGACGGGCGCCTTGGGGATTGTGATGACCGTGCTCAAAGCCTACCTGCTGGTCTTTTTCGCGGTTTTGCTCCGCTGGACGGTGCCCCGCGTACGCATTGACCAGCTCCTCGACCTTGGCTGGAAATTCCTGCTGCCCGTGGCCCTAGCTAACCTACTGCTCACAGCGGCGCTCAAGCTCTCATTTCCGTTTGCTTTCGGGGGATAGCAGCATGGTTACCCCAGATCGCTGCCTGATCTATTGACCGCGCTCAATTTAACTTGTCCCATCTCGATCGTCAGCGTCTGAGTTTGTCCTGTCGTCGTAATTACACCGCTTAACAAGATGCTTAATTTTTTAAAGCAAATTGGTGACTACACTAAGGGGGCTGCTGAGGCGGCTCGCTACATTGGTCAGGGGCTTTCAGTCACCTTCGACCATCTGCAGCGTCGCCCCGTCACTGTTCAGTATCCCTACGAAAAACTTATTCCCTCAGAGCGCTATCGCGGTCGTATCCACTTCGAATTTGACAAGTGTATCGCCTGCGAAGTCTGCGTTAGGGTCTGCCCTATCAACCTACCCGTGGTGGATTGGGAGTTTAATAAAGAGGCCAAGAAAAAGAACCTCAAGCACTACAGCATTGATTTTGGGGTCTGCATCTTTTGCGGCAACTGCGTCGAGTACTGTCCGACTAATTGCCTGTCCATGACGGAAGAGTATGAGCTAGCCTCCTACGATCGCCACGAGCTTAATTACGACAACGTGGCCCTAGGGCGCTTGCCCTACAAGGTCACGCAAGACGATATGGTGACGCCGCTGCGGGAGTTTGCCTACTTACCCAAGGGCGTAATGAATCCCCACGGTCTCGCCCCAGGGTCTCGCCGGTCTGGTAAGCTTCCAGAGGAAATCCTTGAGGAACTGGATTCCGAGCAGGATGACCAAAATGCAGAAACCGTGAATAGCAACTAGGGAGATCGTCAATCGTGAATTTAGCAGAAGGGGTCCAGCTCGTTTCCCTAATTATTCTGGGGGCGATGATGCTGGCATCGGCGCTAGGCGTGGTCTTGCTGGCAAACATTGTATACTCGGCATTCTTGCTGGGTGGCGTGTTCATCAGCATGTCGGGGATGTACATTCTCCTCAACGCGGGTTTTGTCGCTGCTGCACAAATTTTGATCTATGTTGGGGCCGTTAACGTCCTGATTCTGTTTGGAATCATGCTGGTGAGCAAAGAAGAGCCCCCTGCAAGCGATCGCGCCTGGATTGGCAAGCTTGCGACTGCTGGGGTGTGCCTTGGACTATTTGCGCTGCTGGCTGCTATGGTCATCGCCACGCCTTGGTCCCTTTCTTTGGCGCCTGCGGCTGGCGAGAGCGCTACGGTGGAAATTGGCAAGCATCTATTCACCGATTTTCTCCTGCCCTTTGAGCTGGCCTCTGTGCTGCTGCTGATGGCGCTGATTGGCGCGATCGTTCTGGCTCGCCGAGAGCTGCTGCCGGATGAGCAGCCGGAGGACACAGTGCTGACCCTGCCTGAGCGTCCTCGGTTTGTGGCTGCCGCTAAGGCACTTTCCGAGCAGGCTCAGCGCTGAGCGGTGCCTGCTGTGAGCGTTTCGTATTTGCTTAAATTTAACGGTATAGAGTCATGCAGCTAGAATATTATCTACTCTTAGCCGCTGCGCTATTTTGCATCGGCATCTATGGCTTGGTTACGAGCCGTAACGCCATTCGCGTGCTGATGTCCATTGAGCTTCTGTTGAATGCCGTCAACCTTAACCTGTTGGCCTTCTCCAACTACCTTGACCCTGCTGGGATCAAGGGCCAGGTGTTCGGAGTCTTTATTATCACTATCGCCGCCGCCGAGTCGGCGGTGGGTTTGGCTATCGTGCTCGCCATCTATCGCAACCGCAATACGGTGGATATGGATCAGTTCAACCTGCTGAAGTGGTAAGCCTGTGGATCTCAACCAGGTTATCATTGCCCATAAAGCCGCCGATGCCCTGAGTCGCCAGTGGGCTGAAACCTGTGCTAAACAGCTCGAGCGTCGCGGAACCCATGTGCTGATGGGTCCTAGTGGCCCTAAAGACAATCCCTATCCTGTTTTCTTGTCCTCTGCCATGCAGCCCATCGATCTGGCTGTGGTTCTGGGGGGAGACGGCACGGCATTGGCAGCGGCGCGGCACCTGGCTCCTGAGGGTATTCCGATTCTTGCCGTCAATGCGGGCGGCCACTTAGGCTTTTTAACCGAAGCTTTAGACGACTTCCAAAACTCTGAGCAGGTTTGGGATCGCTTGAGCGAGGACCGCTACGCGGTGGAGCGGCGGATGATGCTGCAGGCCGCGACCTTTGAGGGCGATCGCCTCGACTCTGAGATTATGAGCGATCGCTTTTTGGCCCTCAATGAAATGTGCGTCAAGCCAGCCTCGGCTGACCGGATGATTACCTCAGTTCTTGAGCTGGAAATTGACGGCGAGGTGGTCGATCAGTACCAGGGAGACGGGCTGATTGTGGCGACGCCAACGGGCTCAACCTGCTATACGGTTGCGGCCAGCGGTCCCATTGTTCACTCCGGCATGGATGCCTTGACCATCACCCCCATCTGCCCCCTGAGCCTATCAAGCCGGCCTATCGTGATCCCTCCGGGCTGCGTGGTCAGCGTTTGGCCTCTAGCAGACCATGACCTTTCCACTAAGCTCTGGATGGACGGCGTCCTTGCCACATCGATTTGGCCGGGGCAGCGGGTCGACATTCGAAGAGCAGATTGCTCGGCCCACTTCATTATCTTGCGTGAAAACCATTCTTACTACCAGACTCTGCAGGAAAAGCTCCAGTGGGCGGGGGCTCGCATTCGCTACAGCAACAACTATCGCAACTAGCCTACAGGTTTGAGTAGGAGCCATACTGCAGGTCATTTAATGTGATGCAAATCGCAGGGTTAGTGTAATTTACTGCAGATCAGGACTAGTGGTTTTGTGGTTACATGTTGCGTGACAGGGGGCATCCGGTTCTGACCCACTAAAGTGCGATTTACTGCATTGCTTTTCATCTCATTAGCGACTAGTTTACAGATACATCAGGGTGTAAGTACGTAATCGAAAGATTAACGTTTCTGGGTCTATGTGAAGGCGAACGACGCTTTAAGCGCATCAGGTTCACGTTTGACCATCGCTCAGCCTTAAAAGTTTTGTCACATTTAGTACCCTCACTGCGTGCTCACAGCACTTGACGAGGGCTATGAGCTGCCTCTTAGCAACTGCACTTCGCTGTGCTGGTTTCTGGGCTATGGATGGCGGAGGTTACTTTTGACATGAGCGATGGAGCGAGCTGTAGCTGGATGTGTTTAGACCAGCCGTCACGGTTAGTACGACTTTGTAACACTCGGAGCATTCTATGCCATCTTCCACTGCGACTGCACCCATCAACCCTACCGCCACTCAATGCCCTAAATGCGGCAAGCTTTCGATCGTTGCGCAGCCTGACAATTCGTATCGATGCTTGAGCTGCGATTTCCACCGAGACTTCTCAAAAGATAAGAAGAAAGAAAAGAAATCCGGCGGGCTGCTGGCAATCCTTGTCGCGGTAGTGACCCTGCTGCTGCTGCTCTAGGTTAGCCGAGACCCTAACCGGGGCTTTGGACCTGGCGAAATTACGATCGCAGCCTAATGTAGCGCGGTCAAGACGCCGGGTCGCCTCAGGTCCTCCAAGTTCCGACTGCCGGTGCAAAAGAGCGCGGTCTTCAGCTCGGCCACCAGCGTATCAGTGAGCTCGTCTAGGTCTTCAATCGAAGCTGCTGCAGCCTGCAGGAATGGAAACGCCATCCCCGCTAGGTCAGCGCCCAGGGCGATCGCCGTTGCCGCATCTAAACCGTTTCTCAAGCCTCCCGAAGCGATGAGCGGCACCTCAGGGGCAATGGCCCTAGCCTGTACAATGCATTCTGCTGTTGGAATACCCCAGTTGGCGAAGGTCGCACCCAGCCGCCGCTGCTTGACATCCTGGGCCCGCTCGCGCTCGACCTGGGCCCAGGATGTTCCCCCCGAACCGGCGACGTCTACGGCCCTGACGCCAGCCTCCATTAGCCGCTGGACCATAGCGCCTGAAATCCCGTTGCCCACTTCCTTGGCCACCACGGGAACGGGCAGCTGATGGCAGAGGGATGCGATCTTCTCTAACAGGCCAGAAAAGTTGGTGTCTCCTCGGGACTGGACGCACTCCTGAAGCGGGTTGAGGTGCAGAATTAGGGCGTCTGCGCCCAACCAATCTATGACCCGCAGGCACTCGTCTAAGCCATAGTCGTAGTTGAGCTGCACCGCTCCAAGGTTGGCCAGCAGCAAAACATCCGGTGCGTAGTCCCGCACTGAGAAGGTGGATGCCACTGTGGGGTTCTCGATGGCAACGCGCTGCGATCCCACCCCCATAGCAATGCCGTACTGCTGAGCGGCGATCGCCAGCCGCTGATTGATCACGCGGGCCTGTTCTGTGCCCCCCGTCATCGAAGAAATCAGCAGGGGAGCCTGGAGACGCTTGCCTAAAAACCGGGTCGAGACATCAATTTCCTTCCAGTCCAGCTCAGGTAGGCAGCAGTGGGTAAACTGATAGCGCTCTAGCCCGGTCGTCTGACGAAACTGAACATCCTCATCTAGGCAGATGCGAATGTGGTCGGCCTTGCGGGCCTGAGTTGAGTGGGCCTGAGTCGAGACTGGAGCCGCTGCGCCTAAGGGCGAGGGCGGGCCAAGGGCAGAAGCGGGGTTGGTATTGGGGGCCACAGGTGTTCTCTAACGGTTTAGCATCAATCTATCACTCAAATCATCACCGAGGCCCTCACTCAGCTCGCTTAATCAGTTCTACGCCATCTCGCCCGTCCACCGCCTGCAGATTAACTTTAATGCCTTCTTCCTTAGAGGTCGGCAGCTGCTTGCCCGTAAAATCCGGGTGGATAGGCAGCTCGCGATGTCCCACGCGGTCAATCAAAACGGCGAGGCGAATTACCTTTGGCCTGCCGTAATCCGTTACAGCATTGAGCGCGGCTCGAATTGTGCGGCCTTTATGGATCACATCGTCAACCAGCACCAGCGCTTTTCCTGAAAGGTCGAAGGATATTTTTGTTTTGGCCGGGGTCCGCAGCTTAATCTTGTTGAGATCATCCCGGTACAATGTAATATCAAGGGCGCCCACCGGCACGCTGATATCTTCCAGAGCTTCAATCTGCTGCGCCAGCAGATGGGCCACAGGTACCCCACGGGTGTAGATGCCTAGCAGCGCAAGCGTCTGTAGATCCCGAGTTTGCTCGATAATCTCTGATGCCAGCCGCGTAATCGTTCGCCGCAGTGCCTCAGCCGATAAAATTTCAACGGGGTTCGAAGACATAGGGCCAACGCTAGCTCGGCGGGAACAGGCACGGTAGAAAAAATCGATATCGTGATATTGAGGTAGATCGACATGATAGAACATTCTGCTCGCTTGCTTAATGGTTTACCCAAGATAGGTTGGGGAGCCGCGATCGCCCTACTGGCGCTAGTGGCAGGCTGTCAGTCTACTGACAATAGCGCCAATCTAGACGGGGATACCCAGTCTGGAACCCAAGGCGCTGCCGCTGGCCCCCTAAAGATTGGCACGCTGCTGCCTATTACTGGAGACCTCGCTCAGTACGGCGGACCAATGCAGGATAGCGCCAGCTTGCTGGTGGAAACCGTGAACGCCTGCGGCGGGGTTTTGGGCCAGCCCGTTGAAATAGTGTCAGAAGATAGCCAAACCGAGCCCTCTGCCGGCGCGTCAGCCATGACCAAGCTGGCTGAAGTGGACAACGTAGGTGGCGTCGTGGGCGCTGCCGCCAGCTCAATTTCCGGTGCCGCTGTCGACATCGCCGTGCGCAACAGCGTGGTGCAGATTTCCCCCGCTAGCACCAGCCCCGTGTTCACTGAGCGGGCTAAAAACGGCGACTTTAGCGGCTACTGGTTCCGCACAGCCCCTCCCGATACCTTTCAAGGCGACGCTCTGGCGCAGCTTGCTCGCGATCGCGGGTTCGATACCGTTTCGATTTTGGCCATCAACAACGACTACGGCAACGGGCTGGTGGAGTCATTCTCCTCGGCATTTGAGGCCCAGGGCGGCACGGTTGCCAATGGGGCCCCCACCCTCTACACCCCGGATGCCGCGACGTTTGACTCCGAGGTAAGCGCAGCCTTCAGCGGCGAGCCCGACGCGCTGCTCCTCATTGCCTACCCCGAGACGGGCAGCCTAATTCTCAAGTCTGCTTTTGAGCAGGGCGTGCTGGACGGGCCAATTCAGATTATGCTCACAGACGGCATGAAAGATGACGCGATCGCGGAGCTGGTGGGACAAACGGCTTCAGGAGAGTACATCGTCAGCGGCGCATTTGGCACTGCCCCCAGTTCGGAGGGCCCTGCCTTGGACCGCTTTGTCCAGCTTTACCAAGATAGCTTTAGCCGAGAGCCCAGCGTCTTCGACCCCAACACCTGGGATGCGGCAGCTTTGATTGTGCTGGCTGCAGAAGCGGCCCAATCTGGCATGGGGAAAGATATTCAAGTCAACGTGTCTGAAGTGGCTAATGCCCCTGGTCAGCCCGTTTCAGACGTATGCGAAGGTCTAGCCCTGCTGCAGGAGGGCGAGGATATCGACTATCAGGGTGCCAGTGGGGTCGTCGATCTAGATGACCAAGGAGACGTCGTAGGGAGCTACGAGGTGTGGAGCATCGGCGCAGACGGGGGCATTGAGGTGGAAGAGACTGTGACCGTCGGTGGATAGGGCTGCGGGAAACAGCTTTATTGGGAGGTATACTTCTAGGCCTGTACTGGCGAGGTTTTCAGGTTAAACCTCCAAGCTGAGCGGCAGCGTGACTATAAAACAGCTCCCTTGGTCAGGCGCGGACTGTACGGCAACGGTGCCCCCGTGCTCCTCCAAAATCCGCCGGGAAAGGTATAGTCCTAAACCGCTGCCGGCCCGGCGATCTTTGGTCTGGCGAAATCGGTCGAAGATCAGCTCTTGGTCCTCTTTTGCAATACCTGGACCCGTATCTATCACCTCAAGCACGATCTGTTTTGTATCAGGTAGCCGGAGTCGGACGCTCACCTGTCCCTCATCGGTAAACTTAATCGCATTGCTAACCAGGTTCACAATCACCCGGCGGATCTCGAGGCGATCGCCCCGCATCATTACCTTAAGCCCATCGGGGGTTTTCTCACCGCAGGCGCAATCGAAACTCAAGTCCAGCCGCTTCTCTACCGCGAGAGGCTGCAGCTCTTTGAGAATTTCTTCGACCATGGTGACGAGATTGAAAAGAGAGAATGTCAGTGTCTTCCGCCCAGCCTCATATCGGTATACCTCTAGCAGGGTATTAACCATACTCAGCAGATTTTGATTGCTGCTAATCATCACGTCTAAGGCCTGATCTAAATCTTTGGATACTGGGCCAAACGTACCGTCATCGATCAAAGTCAGCATCCGGTCTGCCGCCACCAGGGGAGTACGCAAATCATGGGTCAGCCTGGAGACAAAATCTTCCCGTTGAGAGGCGATTTGGTCGCGCTCGTCGATCGTTTTCCGCAGCAGCTCATTTTGCTGAGCTAAGCGCTCTTCAACGCGCTTGCGCTCTGTAATGTCAATCACAACGCCAGCCATACGAATCGGCTGATGCTGCGTATCGCGCTGAGCTTTGGCCCGGACGATGCAGTAGCGATGATCGCCAGCAGCCCGGCGCTGCAGCCGCAGTTCAAGGTCGAAGGGGGTGCTGCGCTCTAAATGAGCGGCGATTGACCGCTGAAATCGTCCGCGATCGCCCGCGTAAATTAAGTCGCAAAACTCCTCGAACGAGCCCTCAAACTCCTGACGCGACAGCCCCGCAATTTGAAACAGCCGCTCGTTGAAGTAGATGCGGTTGCGCACAAGGTCCCAGTCCCAGATGCCGTCGTTTGCCCCTTCTAGGACAAATCGGTAGCGCTCCTCGCTCTGGCGCAGCCGCTGATTTGCCAAAGCGGCCTCCACCTCAGCCCGATGGAGCCGAATGACGTTGTGTAAAATTTGCGATAGCGTCTTAGCCGAAAGGCGATCCTTCGAGAGATAGTCTGACGCACCGGCTTTCATCAGCTCAACGGCAATTTGATCGTCCCCTTGCCCGGTCAAGATGACGAGGGGTGTGCTAATCCCAGCATTGCGTAAGTCTTGGACCAAAATCATGCCGTCTTTGTCGGGCAGGCGATAGTCGATGAAGATACAGTCGTAGGCCGTCTCTTGCAGTGCCACGAGGGCCGTGGCGTAGTCCTGGGCCTCCTGCAGATCGGACAGTACATTGGCCTGTCGAAGCGCTCGACGTAAGGTCATGCGATCGACCTCATCGTCATCTACGACCAAAATTCTCAGTTGCTCTTCCATGGTCAACGATGGTGCAGTGAAGGATGGAGGCAAGGCCGAACCTATGGATTACTAAGGCATTTCGTTGACATTCCAGTACTGATCGACGATGGCCATTGCTTCGACGAAGTCAGCAAAGGGAACAGATTTAAGGATATAACCTGCGACATTAAAGTCATAGGCATTGACCAAATCCTGGTCATCATCTGACGTCGTCATAATGACTACCGGAATATTGCACAGCGTGGGGTCAGCTCGCAAAACCTCCAGAAATTCGATTCCGCCCATTTTAGGCATATTTAGATCCAGAAAGACAATTCGGCGCTGCTGGGGAATGACCGGTTCCCCGCTCTCGTCTTGCTGCCGGAGGAGGTGAAGTGCTTGCTGCCCGTCCCCTGCAATGTATAGGGGATGCTCCAATCCATTTTGCTTCAACGCCCGCTGTACTTTCATCACATCTACCTCATCATCTTCAACGAGTAGAATGTGGAGCTCTCTATCTCCCACGTCATCTATACCTAACACAGGGGCTGCCTTGGCGTAGCCATATATGCTGTCATTACCGCCAGTTATCGGTGCCATTGAGACACAATATTCTCAATTCTAGAGGGCGTCGCTATCCTTGCCCTCCACAGCGAGACAGATTAAGGCGAGTTCTGAATTTGCGCAGGGACTAACTGCGCTTTGGCCAGGTAAATCGAAAGGTGGCTCCGCGCCCTAGCTGCGACTCTATTGTGATTTTCCCACCTTCAGACTCTACAATCTTTTTGGCGATTGATAGTCCTACTCCGGTGTTCTCCGTCTTGTCCCTGGGCTCAAGGACTTGAAAGATGGTAAAAATTCTTTCGTGATGCTCAGGAGCAATGCCTGGACCATCGTCTGTGATGATGAATTCATAGAACTCACCCACATCCCTCACCGTAATTTCTACGCACCCTCGAACGCCCTGGTGGTGCTTGATTGCGTTGCTGATCAAGTTTGAAAAGGTCTGCTGTAGGAGCAGGCGCCTCGCATGAAACACCGGCATGTGGTCTCCGATCACAATCGTAAAGTTGAGGGGCGGGTTGAGCAGGTCGCTCACCTCTTTAAGAACAGTCGCGGTTGACACCAACTCAGGGTCGATCTGCAGCCGGCCCACTCGCGAATACTGAAGTAGCCCGTTTAAAAGACTCTCAATTCGGTGGACTCGCTTGCGCAGCAGGCTCATCTCATAGGCGGTTTTAGGACCCATATGCTCCCGAAGCTCTTCTTCGATCCACTCCGAAAGATTAGCGATCGCCCGTAGGGGAGCCCGAAGATCGTGGGAGGCAACGTAGGCAAACTCGTTGAGTTCACGGTTACGCTCAGCCAGTTCGCCGTTCGTCTTTGCCAGTACGGCGGTGATACCGGCGAGCTCATTGGCATGGGCCCGCAGTGATCGCTCAGACTGCTTACGTTCAGCCGCAATTGCAAGGGTATTCGCGATCGCCTGCAAAAACATTGCGTCTTCCTGAGTGAATCGATGGGCTTGGGCACTAGCCGCGCTAACCAAGCCAAATGGCTGACGCGCTGAACCACAGATCAGCACGCTAACCAAACTGCTCACTGCCGTTGGATAAACCAGTGATGACGGCGTTAGACGATCGTCACAGCTTATATCCTCTACAACAACTGGCTTATCGGATAGCAGCGTCAACCCTGACTGAGAATCAGAGTTCACGCTAGCGGTAGTCTGATTCACTGCATCTTCAGGCCAACCTTTAGCGGCCCGAAGCACGAACCCCGTTCGGTAAGATACAAGCTCAAACACCTCACAATATTCTGCATTGAGCGCCTGTGCAATTTGGTTGACCGCGTGCTTAAACAGCAAATTAACCTCCATACCGGCAAGGGCCTGGCGGGTCAGGTTGACGATAACGGCCTGACGAGAAAGGCGAGAGCGCAGCGTAGAGTATTGTGGTGTCTCATCACCTGAAATTTCACGACCCGAGATTTCAGGTGATGAGATTTCACTGTTTATGACTCGGGCACTTGAGCTTTCATAACTCGAAATCTTGCCTAGAGCTGGGTGCTCTGGCTCCGTCTCAGTCCACACAGCGCGGTAAGGTGACCTACCGGATCGCTTGCGCTCTGGGCTTGCAGGAGGCTCCAATTCCTCGCTAATCTGCTTGGGGTCCGATGTACGCTCCTCTCTCACTTCAGCAGTGTTCGCGGTCAACTCAAAGCGGCGATCGCTGAGCGCCCTTACCACATTTAGAAGCTGTTCATCAATTTGGGCCTTACAGATATAGTCAGATGCACCCTGGCGTATTGCGCTGACGGCTTCTCTAATATTTGGAGCTGAAGCCATCAAAACGATGGGGACCGCAGGACAGCGAGAGTGAACCTGCTTGAGTATCAGATTTTCCTCAACGGAGATTAGGCGATCGCTGATTAAAATTAAGTCAGGCGTCTGGTAACGCAGCGCCCGGAGAAAATCAGCATAAGCTGCAACAGACTCAAGAGTATGATCAATTCCGTCAGCCTCCAAGCTGGCCCTAATTTTGGCGATATCAGTTGAGTTATTTTCGAGCAGTAGAATACTCACCATATCGATCAGGTTTTCGGCTCCGGTCTAATTAATCTGACCCTCAAATCAGCGCTCCAATATCAGACTTGGTCAACAGAAACCCCTGCAATCCTGGAGAGATCGATAGAACATTCTTGCTTTAGAAGAAGGCTCTCGGCTCAATTAACGGAGTTGTGACCAAAAAAGCAGCTGGCTGGGCTAGATTGTCATAATCTACTGCCGTTCGCCGTTTGCATCCGACAAGAAATTATTACCCAGTAAACAATTCTTCACTAATAATAAGGCCTTAGCCTAGAAAGTAAATGAATCGCTGTGTAGATCCTCAACCATCCGATAGTTCATAGCGATCCATGTTTCATACGGTTGGCTTCAGTCAGTTCAGTTCTACACCCGCCTACACCTTAGTAGAAATAGGGCGCATTTTATTTGCCTAGGTATGGGTGTATTTCTATTGATAGATGCCTTGCCAGTACAGGGAAGCTAAATTCGATCTTATATAGACAAGACCTGAGGCTACAGTTTGTAACGCTATGCATAAGATTAGCGTCGTGCTTATTGAGGATCACGATCTGACTCGCATTGGGCTCCAGTCTGCTCTGCGCCAGCAGGGCAATGTCGAGGTCATCGGAGAGGCGAGGACTGGTGCTCAGGGGCTAGAGCTGCTTCAGCAGGTTGAGCCCGACGTGGCCATCGTTGATATTGGTTTACCCAAAATCGACGGCATCGAGGTGACTCGTCGGTTCAAGCAAGGTCAAAGTCAGTCTTCAAATGATGGCGAACATCAGACTAAGGTCTTGATGCTGACGATGCACGACGGGGAAGAAGAGGTGCTCGCAGCGTTTGCCGCTGGGGCTGACTCCTACAGCATTAAGGATGCCAGTATTGAGAAGCTGATTGAGGCTATCAAGGTCACACACTCTGGCGAGAATTGGATTGACCCCTCTATCGCGCGGATTGTCCTGCGTCAGGCTCAGCAAGATCAGCTGGGAGGCACAGGGGGCCAAAATGGAACCAAAACCACCAGTATTTCTGCTCTGGAGCCAGAATACGAGCAAGTGATGAAAACCTGCGCGTTGACGGAACGGGAGCTGGAGGTGCTGGAGCTGATTGTTGCAGGCTGCAGCAATGCCGATATTGCTAAGGAGCTCTATGTCACGGTGGGTACAGTTAAAACCCACGTGCGCAGCATTCTCAATAAGCTATGCGTAGGCGATCGCACTCAAGCTGCGGTCAGAGCCTTGCGAGCAGGTTTAATCCGATAGGGAACGTGGGGCTGTGCATGAGCAGGCCAGGCTTTTCACCCTAGCCCAGTTTGGCGTTCGCAGCGAGGAAGACTATCTTCCCCAAGTCCATTCTTCGGCTAAGGCTACCTATTGGTATGAGGGCGTCTGTCCTAGCACCGGTGAACGGCTTACGCTACCCCGTACCCCGCTTGCTGAAGCGGTGGCCCGTGGTCTTTTAAATCGGCTTGCTGAAGCTGACTCGGATCGCGGAAAAATGTACGGTATCCTACTTGTGGATACACCAGTAGGCTGCCGCGTTCTCAAGGCATCTTCAGGGCGGTTCAAACCAAGCTTTGACTCGGGCTGGGTCCCCAACATTCCAGAGCCCGCGCAGCTCACCTTATCTGAGCTTCAGGTGATTTCGGAGCTAGATGCCATCAAGAAGAAGCTCATCGTGCTGCTCCAGCTTTCAGTACGAAAAGACTATGAGCTTCAGGCTCAGGCCTTTTCCGAACGGCTCACAAGCCTAGCCGAGAAACATCGCCGGCGGAAGGCAGACCGCCAACAGAAGCGGCAGCTTCTGCTGGGAGATGCCCTTGCTGATTTGGACGACGAGAGTCGCCGAGACGGTATTGAACGGAAGCTGCTCAAGCGGGAGCGCGATCGCACCCTGGGTCCGCTCAAGCAAGCGATCGACGACGCTGATGCTCAAATCCAGGTGCTGAAGCGTAGGCGCAGGCGGCTTTCCCAACAGCTTCAGGCTCAGATGCACGCGTCCTACACCCTGACAAATTTTGCCGGTGAACAATTGACGCTCTCCGATGTAATTTTGAATCAGGGCATCCCCACGGGGACGGGAGAGTGCTGTGCGCCAAAGCTGCTGCACTACGCAGCGATCCACGGATTTGAACCGCTGGCGATGGCCGAGTTTTGGTGGGGGGAGCCTTCTGCTAGCGGAGGCCGAGTACCCGGCGCATTCTATGGCGCTTGCGCAGAGCGCTGCCAGCCCATTATGGGGTTTTTGCTGTCGGGACTGCCTGCCGCCAAAATCGACGCCGTCAATCACAAGGTCAAAATTCTCTACGAAGATGACTGGCTCATCGCTGTGGATAAGCCCGCTGGCCTGCTGTCTACACCTGGTCGTTCAGTGCTCAACCCCAACAGCGCTGCTAGCCAAGTCCAAGCAATGCTTTGTGCTCCAGCATATGGAATTCATCGACTCGATCAGGAAACCTCTGGCGTGCTGCTTTTTGCGCGATCGCCCCAAATACACCAGCAGCTCAGCGACCAGTTTCGGCAGCGGCAGGTGAGTAAATGCTACGAGGCCTTGGTGACCGCAGCAGTGACCCAAGACTACGGCGCGATTGATTTACCGATAGGCCGCTATCCAGACTGCCGCCCCAAGCGTCGGGTGGATTATGAAAGGGGCAAGCCGAGCCACACCAAATTTAAGGTCATCGAGCGGCGCGAAGGTACGACGCGACTAGAGCTGACCCCAACCACAGGCCGCACCCATCAGCTCAGGGTCCATTTGTCTGCCGCGGAAGGGCTTAGGGCGCCGATTTTGGGCGATCGCGTTTATGGCGGGAAGTCGAGCCAGCGGCTGCACCTACACGCAAGGGCGCTGACAGTGTGGCATCCCAAACTTGAAAAGGCGCTTCGCATCGTGGCGGAAACGCCTTTTTAAGGCGGGGCGTTATGGATGCGACGTTGACGGATATGAGGACATGGCAGTGCCCTGCGGTGCTGTGGGCGACGCCTCAGCCCCCTCGCTGCCGTTAACCTGCTCCCGCCAGCGCCTAACCCAGTTATCGCAGTTGGGGCCTTCACCGTTGAGATCGCGGCGGGTGCGGCACATCTCCCGAGCGATCTGATTGGCTAGATTTGTGGGCATTTGCGCCTGCTGTTTTAGGGCCTGGTTAAATAGCCGGACGCTGGTGTCAAGGTCGCCCTGAAGCCGGAGGATCTGCGCTTTGAGATAGAGCAAGTCCGGATTCTGGGGCGCCTGCTGTAGAGCTTGGTCCACGGAGGCGATCGCCTGGTCATACTGGTCTAGATCGCGGTAAGCAATGGCTAAGCCGCGGTTGACCAGGTGCGCTGGGGCGCCGAAGCTGCTGAACTTATCAATCGCCTCATCTGGGCTAGAGAAGGGCAGGTTCACCGCCAGCAGCAGGTCCATATAGCCTCGAATGAGATTTAGCTCCGGATCGCCGGGGTCGATTTCCTCAGCCTGATTAAAGTTATCGAACACCAGCCGCAGCTTATTGAGCACCAGCGGCGTTGCGCTCACCACATCCTGGGTTGATAGGGCATAGCCCCCCTGCATGAAATGCCCCACGGCGGTGTAAAGGTGGCCCCGTAGGGGGTCTTGGTCGAGGAGCTGGGTTGCGCTAGCTAGGGTCTGATCGGCCTCTTGACTGAGCCGATCCCAGTCCTCGCTCAAGTAGGCAAGGGTGGCCTGCATGGCGTGGGTCAGGGGCTCGCTCTCACTGGCGGTTTGGAGCAGCCGGTTGGCTTCCTGATAGTCTCCCGCTTTGAACATGGCGTCAAAGGCCGCTTCCACATTGGGGTCGAACTGCCGGGGGCTAGTGTCCCGAAACGGGTCGGCGCTGGCGGGCAGAGCTGTGGCGATCGCCAAAGACAGGGTGCCGGCGGCGATCGCGAGACGGCGTGACCATTGTCGGGACCACTGTGCCAGGTGCGTCATAGGCTGAGTCGTTGGCTGAATCATGGGCATAAAAGGAGGGATTGCATTTGCATAGAACAGTGCTGCTGCGAACCCATTTTATGATCTGAACCTGGCGGTGAGTAGGGTTGCGTGGCCACCAGAGCCAATTGGCGCTACCGTTGCAGTAGCACTCTGGTTTCGCCAAAGTTCCACCCATGCTTCACATCAAAGACCTCGTCTATCACCCTGCAGTAGCGGCAGAGCCCATTTTACGTCAGGTAAACTTAACTCTAGCCCCGCAGCAGCTCGGCCTTGTGGTGGGGCCGAGCGGGTCTGGGAAGAGCACCCTGCTGGAAATTCTCGCCGGACTGGCTTCGCCCACCTCGGGTACAGTCTGCTGGCGAAAGCAGCAGCTCTCCAGCGACGACCTGCAGCAGCTCGGCGGACTGGTATTTCAGTTTCCAGAGCGCTATTTCTGCGGCAGCACCGTCCTCCACGAGCTGCGGCTGGGCCACCCCGACCTCACCACTGACCAAATCTCAGCGGTGCTAGCCTCGGTAGGCCTGGGGCACTTGCCCCTTGAAACGCCACCCCAGGACCTCAGCGGCGGCCAGCAGCGGCGGCTTTCTCTGGCGGTGCAGCTCGTGCGCCAGCCCTATTTGCTGCTGCTAGACGAGCCCACCGCCGGACTGGACTGGTCCATGCGCCAGCAGCTCGTGCAGCTTTTAACGAAGCTCAAGCAGGAGTGGAGCCTGCTCGTGGTCACCCACGACGCCGCCGAGCTGGTGGCGATCGCCGACTGCGCCTGGACCCTGAACCACGGCCAGCTTGCCCCCGCCGACCCCAATACCCTCCGCCGCGCGGCCTAGGGGAATGCCCTTCAGCGTAATGCCCAACCGTGATGTCTGCCAGCCCAATGTCCCCATCGTTTAATCCGCCTCCCGGCCCGGAGCTGCCTACCGCCTGGCCCGCTCTGGTCCGGTCGCCGACCCCAGAACAGCAGCGCGCCTTCCAGCGGCTGTACAACGCCGTCTTGCTGGGGAATCAGCGGATGAACCTCACCCGCGTCACCACCCCTCAGGACTTTTGGGAAAAGCACCTGTGGGATTCCCTGAGAGGCATTCAGCCCTGGCTGAGCCTGACCCCAGACGCTCCATGGCATTTACGTCCTCAGGTAGAAAGCCAGGCGGTGATAGATATCGGCAGCGGGGCAGGATTTCCCGGTCTGCCGGTGGCCATTACCTGCCCGAGCTGGACGGTGACGCTGCTGGACTCGACCCAAAAGAAAGTTGCGTTCATCAAAGACGCCCTGCAGTACCTTAACTTGGCCAACGCCTCGGCCCTGGCCGCGCGGGCCGAGGCGTTGGGTCAGACGCCACAGCACCGCGATCACTACGACATCGCCCTGATTCGAGCGGTGGCCCCAGCTGCCGTCTGTGCGGAATATGCCCTGCCGCTGCTGAAGATAGGAGGCAAGGCAGTTTTATATCGGGGGCAGTGGACTCCTGAGGAAACCGCCCAGCTTGAGTCAGTGGTGCAGCAGTTGGGGGGTAAAATTTGGCAGGTGGACTCGTTCAAGACGCCGCTAAGCCAGGGCGATCGCCACTGTATTTGGCTCGAAAAGCTCGCCCCAACCCCGCGTGAATTTCCCCGCGACATCGGCATACCGGCTAAACATCCTTTACGGCCCGCATCTTAGCCGTCTTATTACGCTTTCGCGTCTGCCCGAACGCTTTAGTTCTTGAATCCGTCTACCATGTCCCAACACTGCTCCAAAGGACATCCCAATCCTGACCATGGCCAGTTTTGCTCGGTCTGCGGTATACCGCTGCCTGCGGCGCAGGAGGTTTCTCCCGCTCCAGAATCTCTTATTGGCTCCCGCTACCGGCTGCAGTATCAGCTTGGGGAGGGGGGCTTTGGCCGCACCTATTTGGCCGAAGATACTCACCGCTTCAGCGAACTCTGTGTCCTTAAGGAGTTTGCGCCCTACGTCGAGGGGGACGAAGCACTGCAAAAAGCCGAAGTGCTCTTTGAGCGAGAAGCGGGGGTGCTCTACCAGCTTCAGCACCCCCAAATTCCCACCTTTCGCGAGCTGCTGCGGGCCAATTTTGAGCGGCGCGAGCGGCTGTTCCTCGTGCAGGACTATGTGGACGGTAAAACCTATCAGGCGTTACTAGACCAGCGGCAGCAGCGCGGTGAGACCTTCACCGAAGGGGAAGTACATCAGTTTTTGCTCAATATTCTACCTGTGCTGGAATATATTCACAGCGTCAACGTCATCCACCGAGACATTTCCCCCGACAATTTGATTATGCGGGCGTCGGACGGGCTGCCGGTGCTGATTGACTTTGGCGGCGTCAAGCAGGTGGTTTCTGCCGTAGCGAACCCGGCCTCAGTCACCCTAGTGGGTAAAGCTGGCTTCGCGCCCGCCGAGCAGATCCAGTACGGGCAGACCTATCCCCACAGCGACCTCTACGCCCTGGCTGCGACGGCCTTAGTGCTGCTCACAGGGCAGCCTGCCCATATCCTCCTGGCTGAATCCCCCAACGCCTGGCTGCAGCACGTGCATGTGGCGCCTCGGCTCGCGGTCACCCTCTCGAAAATGCTGGCGGAGGACCCCCGCGATCGCTTCCAGACGGCGAAGCAGGTGCGTGTTGCCCTCAGCCCTGAGACCGACAGCGCCGCCCGCTACCATCACAGCGCCGCGACGAATCGACAGCGCCCGTCCGCAGCCCGGTCCTCAGCACCAGCTTCAGCCCCGGTTTCAGTGGCTTCTAGGGCCCCAGAAGCTGCCTCGGGCTGGCGCAACGCCATCATCGTGCTCATGGCAGTTGTTATGGCTGCCCTGGGAAGCTGGGCTGGCTATCGCCTGCTGCCGGAGCGCGTCTTCCAGTCTGAAGAGAACGCCGAATCGGATGAACAGACGCGGCGTGCCAATCTGCAGACGCGGCGGGCAGACCTCGGCATAGATTCCAGCTTTCTGGTCAGCATTACAGACCGGGCGTTTTACGCGCGCTATCCTGAGCAGCAGGGCCGGACCTTAACCGACGCCCCAGAGGATGCCGAATGGCGCGATCGCTGGGACGCGATCGCCAACGAGTGGCTTACCCTGTTTGAAGCCCAGCTCAGCCCCCAGGCGCGGCAGGGGTTAGGCAGCTTCACTCCGGCCGATTTAGACCGCTGGACTCAGGCTGTCAATCAGCTCTTGGTGGGTCGACGGGCCCTGAACGACCTCACCAATGCAAAATTCTTTCAGCTCTTTCCGCAACAGCGGGGCGAGCCAATCTTTGAGCAGCCCATTGGCCAAATCTGGTACGGCTTAGCGCTGGATCAGCTTGCGGCGCTGCAGTCCAACGAAACCCTATCCCGGCTGGACTTTGAGGGCAACTTTCGTCAGCAGGACAGCGTCTTGCTTGCCCCAGGGATGGGCCACGTCCATGTGATGGAGCTCTCTGAGGGGGACCTGCTTCGGCTGAACCTGCAGGCGCCCCAAGGCAAGACGCGGCTGTCAATTTATTTGCCTAGCCCCACCGATGAGCAGCCCGCCCTGCTAGAGGGCTCCCGCAACGTCACCTGGTCGGGGCGGCTTCCCCAGACGGGCGCCTACGAGGTGGTGGTCATTTCAACTGCTGCAGATACCATCTCCTATCAGCTCACGGCCTCGGTGGATGTGGTGACCCAGCCCGAGGCTCCCCCGGAAGACACAGCAGACGACTCACCGGAGCCCCCCGACGACGCTAGACCGGCTGATGTTGAATCCCCCGATTCTGGACCCTCTAATTCTGGAGCGCCTGGGCCAGACTCCCCCGAGGCAGCACCCCCTGACCCTGCACCGAACCCGCCCTCAGCGCCAGAAACTTCAGAACCAAGCCCCAGGGACGAACCATCCACCCCCCCATAAACGCAGCCCCAATGCATAGCCAGGCCAACAGCCCCTACCATTTCAGATAGCCGTCCCCATCCCCCTCCAAAACCTCAGCCACCTGAGCCCAAAACGCCTCGTTGCGGTATTCGCTGCAGACCCGAGCTAAATTGCCGAGGGAGGTCTGCCGCCCAGTTTCATCCTGAAACTCTGCCGTGATGCGCAGGTCCTCCAGATACGACTCCGCTGCCGTGGGCCAGTCTCCCTGGTCCTCTGCGACGCGACCGAGCTGGGAATAGACCTGCGCTTGGTTATAGCGATCGCCATAGGCCATGTAGATGGTGAGGGCCTGATTGAGATACTCATTGGCCTGCTGCCAGCGGCGCCGCTCCCGCGCCAAAACCCCGAGCTGAAAATAAGCGCGGGCCTGGCTGGCGCGATCGCCCGCGTCTAGGTAGAGCTTGAGGGCCTGACGGCAGTGGTCGATGGCCTGCTGCCACTGCCGCTGGGCCTGCATCACGACGCTCAGATTGTAGTAGGTGCGGGCCTGGCTGGCGCTATCGCCGCACTCCAGGTAAATTTCCAGGGCTTGGCTGTAGTGGTCCGCCGCTTGCTGCCACTGCTGCTCCTCCTGGGTAATGATCCCTAGGCTGTGGTGGGTGCGGGCCTGATTAGCGCGATCGCCATATTCCAGATAGATTTCCAGGGCTTTGCCGTAGTCATCTACCGCTTGCTGCCACTGCCGCTGCTCCTGGGCGATGGTGCCCAAATGGGTGTACAGCCGAGCTTGGTCTGCGCGGTTGCCGTATTTAATTTTGATCGCCACCGCCTGATTGAAGTAGTCTACGGCTTGCTGCCACTGGCGTTGCTCCTGGGCCACCATGCCAAGCTGATGGTAGGTATTGGCCTGACCTGGAAAATCGCCATACTCAATTTTGATGGTGAGGGCCTGTTTAAAGTAGTCTATGGCCTGCTGCCACTGCCACTGCTCCTGGGCCACAACCCCAAGCTGATGATAAGTGCAGGCCTGACCATAGGGATCCCCGTACTTAGTCTTGAGGGTAAGGGCCTGGTTGAAGTTGTCTACGGCCTGCTGCCACTGGCGCTGCTTTTGCGCTACGATGCCGAGCTGATGAAAGCTTACGGCCCTCAGCTTGACCTGTCTAAACTGTTCGTCAATTTTGGTCAGCGCTTCGGCAAGGGTAATCGCCTCCCAATAGAGTTGCTCTGCCGCGGCGTAGTCTTTGGACAGGAGCCGGCAGGTGGCGAGGTCCCCTGTAACCATCGCCATATCTATCCCCAGCTGGCCTGTCTTCAAGTCTGCAGCATACTGGGCCTGGGTGTCGTAGACATGCTGGGATAGCTTTGACCAGCCGTCGGTATTATTGCCAATTCTTAAACAGTCCCTTAAGCAGTAAAACGCCTCAATGGTGTCCTGCTCATCCAGGCAAATCTGTAGCGTTTTCTGTAGGTTTTCATATTCCAAACGGCAGCAGGCCAGGCCGGTTTGGCGCTCCTGCCGCTGTTTTGAGTTCATCAATTTTCGGTAGTGGTTTCCCCGCTCTTTGTAATAGGCCTTGTACGCCTGCCGCAGCTCCACTTGGGTCTTATTGTCTAAGGCTTTTAGTTTGGTGTCGATTAGGTGGCGAAATAGGGGTTGAATTGTCAGCATCTGGGGCATCTTTTTGCCCACGGGAGAGAGCAGGCCCTGGGCGATCGCCTCATCAAGGGCGAGATCAAACTGCTCAAACGAATTGTCTTGAAATGCCGCCTGCTGCTGCAGCTTTCGAATGTAGCGCGGCAGTAAATCTCGCCTGAGCACAGACTGAAACGGCGCCAGGCACAGCAGCAGTCTCCGCATATCCGGCGAGAGATCGCTGTGGAAGTAGGCCACCTGCTGGGCGAGGCGATGGGCCAACGGGTCTCTTGGATTAGCTTGCCCCCCGTTGGCTATCTCATTGTGCCCCTGGTTTAGCACTTCTGCGGATGCGAGCCCTGCCGCCGCCTGCAGCGTCGCCAAGACCTGCTCCGGCGTCTGCCGCTGCAGGTCTGCCAAAATCACCTCCATGGCCAGCGGGTAACCGGCTAGCAGCGTCATCAGCCGCTGAAAGGCTGGGTTCCGCTGGAGCGCCGCGATCGCCTTTTTGCCGTTGCCCCGGTGGCGCAAAATTCGCTCAGTCAGCTGCGATCGCGCGTCAGGGTCTAGCCCTTTAAGCCCGTAGCGGTTGACGCCGCTGGGAGTATCGAGCACAGCGGTCAACCACTGCTCCCGGCTGCGGGACCCCAGCACAACTTTCGTCTGGCCGCCCTTGAGCTGACTCAAAAAAGCTTTCAACGCCTGCTGCTGATCAGGGGTGAGGGTATTTTGAGTCAATAGGGGCTGCCCCGTCACCGACTCTAGATTGTCGAGGATCAGGGCGTAGGGGTGGGTTCTGAGAAATTCGCTCAGCTTGGCCATTTTTTCTGACGGCGCCAAGGCCTGAAATTTGGCGGCCTCATTTGGGGCATAGATCTGCTGGCCTACGGCAGATACGATTTGGGCCACCGTCCAAGCCCGCTCGTCATACCCGAAATAGAGCACTTTCTCAGCGAAGCGGGTGGTCTGCCACCACTGCCGCAGGTAGTGCAGCAGCGTTGTCTTACCCGCGCCCCCCACCCCCTGCAGCAAAACCACATTGTGACGGTGTAGCGAGCGCTCAAGGGCCAGAATGTCGAGGTCGCGCCCGACAAAGCCCGCGGTCAGTGCATCCAAGCGATCGCGACTCCTGCGGGCCTTGAGTTGCGCCTCCGCTTCTTCAGACGTAAGCTCTCGCAGGTTCAGATCCACCGCGCCATCACAGTAGACCGCGGGCAAGGGCCAGTCTGCCAACGCCGCTTGGCCCCCGTGGGCGCGACGCTTGCGGAGATAGAGCTCTCGCCGTGCGGCGCAAATGGCAACCGGGATGGCCTCCTGGCTGAGCAATTGGGTGTAGAACTGCGCGATGAAAGCCGTTGCCGCCAACACCGTTGCTGAGTCACCCGGAGCCACTACCGTCGGCAGGCCGGCCCCCAGCATGCACCTGGCAGCCTCCGCTGTCAGAGGGCTAAAGAGGCCACCCCCATCGCCCCCAGGGTTCGGGGCACCCCCATCTGAGAACACAACTTCCGACTGACCGGTGCTGAGCACGCACACCGGCACCCCCTGATTCTTTAGCAGCGTGGCTAGGGTTTGGGCCTCAACAAGAACGGCCTGGCCATCATGCCCTTCTAATGCCAAATAAGCCTTTTGGCTGTCTTCCCCCGCCTCTGAGCCGTCTTCTACAAGGCCTGCGATAATCTCGGGGCAGGCCGGTGTCTTCTGCAGCGCTTGCAGTGCCTCGCGGGTAAGCAGCGCCCCAGGGGCATCGATCTGAACCACGTGGTAAGCACCTTTCCTTGCCTCTAGTTGGGCCTGCAGCGCCGCGTAGGTGGCGGGACGCAGCAGCTCAATTTCAACGGGCAGCTTATCCGATTCGATGGCCTCAATCAGCGGACGGGCCATGGTTTGGTGCCCCAGCGCCGTTGCCGGTCGCGCCGTCACCAGCAGCAGCTTTAAATAGGGCGATGGTGCCATATCACTGCGTCTGGCTTTTGGCGGGGCCAGCCGCCGGACCAGGGGCCCCTGCACCGCTAAGGGCTCGTCTTGGTCCGGATCCCACAGGGTCTCCCAAGGTAGGGCCTGAAACTGAGGCGAGGGGCTCTCAATGCTGATCTCGATTTCGCTGCGATCGCGGAGGTAACAGTATTGGCTGTAGACCTGGTCATTGCGGCGAAAGACCTGCCAGAACAGCTTTTCGCCACAGGCCTTGATACTGCCTTTGACCCGCGCTGCTTGGTCTTTTTCCGTAACGGAAGCGCGACTCCGCTGCTTGAAGTACAAAGAGAGGTCGGTCTCTTCTTCTGCATTAAAGGGATTCGCCACTGTGATGGGGTGGTCGCCGCTGCCGTTAAAGCTCACAGTGGCCTCGAAGCCTTGATCGGTCTGTTTGCGATCGCGAATTGTAATGCTAGGCATGGGATTCAGCCCGGGGGCGCTTCAAAGGACTTGGGGGTTAGCAGTTGCCCTGGTGCATTGGGACACCTGCGCAATTTGTAGAGGGGTTTTCCACTCTTTGCGCGCGTTTTTTGAGTCTTCAGGATTGCTTCCGGCTGAGAGGGGGGAAACAGGTAGAGACTGTTCTATACAAAATCGCTAGAAGTTTTATTAACTCAGCACTTGCCGCGACAGCAACAGCGCCTAAGTTTGTGCCGCAGCCCTGGCGCGATCGCACTAAGTCGACGGCGTCGCGCAACTTTAACGCAATCCTGCGAGTTTTGGACTCCCTGCAGTTGACCGACCACTACAAAGTGGCCACGCTCGTGGACTGGCAGGACAGCGACGACGTGGTGGTGGTGCGCGACGACGTGGTGGTGGTGCCCAGCATCTCTACCGAAGACGCTCGCCAGAAGTTCCAAAAAGGGGTGACTGAGATCAAGCCCTACCTGCGGCTGACCCCTCAGCCGAATCGATAGAGCTGTTGGGGGGAGCGACTCCTCCTGCGCCAACCGAACCACTCACGAGGTCAATCAAATGAACACCAAGACAACTTGTACAAATCTGGAACTCATTTCTGTAGACCGACGTTGTCCCAACAATGGTTGGTTCGAGAGACTTCGTCAGCTTGCGGCTTATTTCCTCCGGATTCTGACCGCTATGGATCAGCTCAGAGTGCGGCTATATCCGGGTGCCTGAGGTACCTGATGTCAGCCTCATGGTGGTGTCAGGCAGCATTGCCCGCATTAACATCGGTCCCACCTCTGATCTGCGCACTGCCGAAGGTGCTAGCGTGGGCGATTCTGAGGCGCAGCTTTACAGCCTTTACCCTGATCAGGTTGAGGCGGAACTCCACGAATTTACCTTAGGCCGCTATCTCACCGTGCCCGACCCCGGTCGACCCAGCATTTCGTCTGGTGTTTGAGACGGATCAGCAGGGCGTCGTGCAGCAATATCGCGCTGGAATTTTATCTCCGGTGGGCTGGATTGAGGGATGCGTGTGATGGTCATGGGCCTGCCTAAATAAGTATTTTTGTACTACAATTGGACACAAGCCCCTGCTGCGGTATAATTCGCCAATCCATAGGCCCTGCCGTGGGCCACACAGGACCCCTTCCATGGCAATCATTGCCCTCAAAGCCTGGTACCTAGCTGAATACGAGCCCATCCGTGAGCTAGAAGAGCGTCCCCACGACCTGCGCCTCAGCCGCAACAGTCTACTGAAATCTGGTCTGCGGGCCGACTTCCTAGACGAGGCTGATGCCGTGCGGCGCTCTGACTGGTTTGAGCGCTACCTCAGCGGGGAGCCAGTGGAGTTTTACATTGAGGGCAGCGGCGGCTATCGGGTGGCCAACGTGGACCTGATCAGCCATGAAATCTACTTCTCCAAGCAGGAGGTGATGGCGAGTCTAGAACCCACCGTCTTCTTCTCCTACCAAACCGACTATTCGGCGTCAGGCGACCTGCTGCGGGATGAGCTCAACCGCGTAGTGGATAAACTCAACGAGCGATCGCGCCTTTCCCTGCAGCTTGAAGAGTCCAACCGACTGGCCGACGGACCCGCTCGCCTCACCAGCAATCTCATGCGCAAAATTAACCAGTGTCTCTTGTTCGTGGCGGACGGTACCCCTATTCATCAAATCGACGGCGACCCGCCCCGCCTCATCCCGAGCCCGGAGGTGTGCGTCGAGCTGGGCTACGCGCTACACAGCAAGCGCCCTGAGCAGGTGCTGCTGCTCCACATGGAGCGCTCTGAGGATTTGGGACCTTACCCATTTGACCTGCCCAATCGCTACCGGCTCTCGTTTCGCAACCAGAAGGAGCTGCGCAAGGCGCTGCCAGAGGCCATCGAAGGTCAGCTGCGGCGGTTTCAGTTGTTCAATAGCTAGCCCATGACCACCCTCTACATCATCCGCCACGGCATCGCCGCCGAGCCCGGAGCCTACGCCAGCGATGGCGATCGCCCCCTGACCGACAAAGGCCGACATCGCACTCAGCAGGTGGCCGAGCGACTGGCGAAGAAAGTTCATGTGGCGCTAATTTCGACCAGTCCCTTAGTGAGAGCACAGCAGACCGCCGAGATTTTACTGGAGACGGGGGTGGGCGATCGCCTCCAGATCTCGGAATACCTCTCTCCCGGCGGTGACTTTCACCAGTGGCTAGACTGGCTCGCCCAATGGTCGGGGGAGACGCTGGCGATCGTGGGCCACCAGCCTGATTTGGGCATCTGGGCCGAGCGGCTGCTGTGGGGTGACGTTCGGGGCTGTTTGGAGGTGAAAAAAGCCAGCGTTTTGGGGCTAAGTCTACCCGAAGTCGGCTCGCCAGAAGGGCGAAGCGGGCTCTTTTGGCTCACGCCGCCGCGACTGCTGCTCGATTAGACCCCGCCAGCATCAAGGGTCGGCCGGCAGCGTAGGATGGTTTGACAAGTTGGCCTAGGAAATATCAGAAAATGACGACGAAGAGATCGGATGGGCGAGAAATGTGTCAAGCTTGATTTTGAGTTATTGAACACTGGCGCTCTAATATGTCCGTTGCACCCGACTATCGCCCCGGTTTAGAAGGTATTCCTGCCAAACGATCCAACATTAGCTACGTAGACGGGCGGCGCGGCATCCTTGAATATCGCGGCATTGGCATCGAAGACCTGGCCAGGGAGAGCAGCTTCATCGAGACCGCGTTTCTTTTGATTTGGGGCCACCTACCCACCGAGGGGGAGCTGGCAGACTTTAGCCATGAGATTCGCTACCACCGGCGGCTTAAGTATCGCATCCGCGACATGATGAAGTGCTTTCCCGAGAGCGGCCATCCCATGGATGCCTTGCAGGCCTGCGCGGCTGCTTTGGGGCTGTTCTATTCTCGGCGGGCGCTGGATGACCCAGCCTACATCCGAGCTGCAGTAGTGCGCTTGCTGGCCAAAATTCCCACTATGGTGGCGGCGTTTCAGCTCATGCGCCGCGGCAACGATCCGGTCCAGCCCCGGGACGACCTAGACTACTCAGCCAATTTTCTCTACATGCTCAACGAGCGCGAACCCGACCCGCTCGCGGCCCACATCTTTGACGTTTGCCTTACCCTCCACGCCGAGCACACCGTCAATGCCTCCACCTTTTCCGCCATGGTGACGGCGTCTACCCTCACAGACCCTTACGCAGTGGTGGCCTCTGCCGTAGGCACCCTGGCGGGACCGCTCCACGGCGGCGCAAACGAGGAAGTGCTATTTATGCTGGAGGAAATCGGGGAGGTTGAGAACGTCAGACCCTATGTCGAAAGCTGTATTCAGCGACGATCCAAAATTATGGGGTTTGGCCATCGGGTCTACAAGGTCAAAGATCCCCGAGCCATTATTCTGCAGGAGCTGGCCGAAAAGCTGTTTGACAAGTTTGGCCACGATAAGTATTACGCCATCGCCATCGAGCTAGAGCGCGTTGTGGAGGAGAAGCTGGGCGGGAAGGGCATTTACCCCAACGTCGATTTCTATTCAGGTCTGGTTTACCGCCGCCTCGGCATTCCCTCTGACCTATTTACCCCGGTGTTTGCGATCGCTCGGGTGGCAGGTTGGCTGGCCCATTGGAAAGACCAGCTAACGGAAAATCGAATTTTTAGGCCCACACAAATTTATACGGGTGCCCACGGTCTTCCCTACGTTCCGATTGGCGATCGGGAGATGACGCTGGACCATAGAGCGCTTGCTGCACTGCAGCCCCCTGCAGCGCAGTAGTGGCATAGTGGTGCCACAGTAGCAGCATGGTCTGATTACACAGGCGCAATGAACGTGAATATCGTGCAATGGGGGGTAAAGCCCCCTTGCGTCCCTAAGAAGAAGTTGTCACTATTAGACCAGTGACGATTTTCAGGAACTCCAGCCCTTGGGCCGCTACGGTCCAGGGGGCTTTTATTATTTTGGCCTGGCAACTTTTTTCGCTAGACGTGGGTCAAATGCCTTGACCGCGTGACATACCTTAAAGACTCGGCAAAATCAGTACAGGTTGGCCTAGTATAATCGCTTCAATGCCCCCTATACTGCTGTATGTCGTTAGCATCGGCTGAATCTGTGATTGCCGTCTACCCAGGCAGCTTCGATCCCATTACGTTAGGACACCTCGACATCATTGAGCGCGCTAGCCGTATATACGAGCGCGTGATTGTTGCCGTGCTGACCAACCCGAGCAAGACACCGCTGTTCACCGTGCAGCAGCGGCTTCAGCAGATAGCGCTCTCTACCGCCGAGCTGTCTAATGTGGAAGTGGACAGCTTCAACGGGCTGACCGT
This sequence comes from Elainellaceae cyanobacterium, assembly GCA_050330955.1. GTDB lineage: Bacteria > Cyanobacteriota > Cyanobacteriia > CAKZMO01 > CAKZMO01 > JBCCAG01. The sequence goes on from JBHJHJ010000022.1 coordinate 53,160, forward strand.
AGCCTATGTGGAAGCGCGACAGGCAAAGGTTATTCTCAGGGGACTGCGGGCCGTGTCAGACTTTGAAATGGAGTTGCAGATGGCACATACCAATAAGACCCTCTCAAGTCGAATCGAAACTGTCTTTTTGGCAACCTCCAATGAATACAGCTTTCTCAGCAGCTCAGTGGTTAAGGAAGTGGCAAAATTTGGAGGGCCTATCAACCATCTGGTGCCTGCCCCCGTCGCGTCAGACTTAAATCAACGCTATACCCCAACAGCTTCCAAGCTCTGACTTTCATGCTCCCCTAGCCCCTTAAATGCGCAAGCCGTGTCACATCCTGAACATTTATCGTCAGCCGAATCCGTGGAGGCTAATCCTCCAGAGTCCAATCCGCTGGATATTCAGCGGCAGATGTCGAAGCTAGAAGACATTATCTTTGAAGGCATCCGCATTCCGCTGAGCCGCTACACCTTGATTGATGAGGAAGAGGTGCTGGACCAGCTTGAGGAAGTGCAGCGATCGCTTCCGGCGGCGTTCGAGGAGGCCTTAATAGTAATTCGCCACAAGGAAGCTATCATCGCTGAAGCGGAACACTACATCCAGGAGATGCTGGCGGCTGCAGAGCAGCGGGCCGCCCAAATGCTCAATCAAACCGGCATCGTACGCCAGGCTGAAGTGGAAGCGGCCCAGGTGCGTCAGAGTCTCCAGCAGGAGAGCGATGCGATGCGAGAGAGCGTCATGCAAGAAATTGATCAACGGCGACAGCAGGCTCAGCAAGAGCTCGACCAAATGCAGGAGATGGCGATCGCGGAGTGTGACGACATTCAGCGGGGGGCCGATGAATATGCTGAACAGGTGTTGAGCAGTGTGGAACGCCAATTGACGGATATGATTCGCATTATCCACAACGGACGGCAGCAGCTTAATATGGACAGCGCTACCGCTAGGCCGTCTTCGCAGCCTCCCTCTACGCGCCAGCCAGGCCAGCGCTTCGCCCGCTAGGCAGCGCCGTGGACGGTCAGTCGTACGGTTTTACCCGACGTCTTCGCGCTCCCGCAGCTTGAGCATGATTTCTTCGTGCACGTCCCGCGTTAGCGGATAAAAATAGGCCAGCACGAGCCCCAAAATGAGGCAAACTGTCGGAAACGGCCCGATGGCGACACGGATAGCCAGCAAAGCCGATTCGGGCTGGGCCGGCGGCGGTGCCCCCGGCGTTGCTGGAATGAACCCCGCTAGCTCAAGGGCCTGACCCACCAAAAAGATGCCGACGGCCAGACCCACCTTCTGCAGCAGGGTCATGAACGAGTAAAAGACGCCCTCCCGCCGCTGGCCGGTCTGCAGCTCGTCGAGCTCAATCACGTCGGGCAGCATGGACCAGGGCACCACATAGGCCGTAGCCACGCCAAAGCTCGCCGCGATCGCCAGCCCGTACAGCAGCCCCACCTGCCCGGGCTGCAGCGCCATTAGGCCGATTTGGATAACAATCCAACTCCCCATGCCGAGGAAATACAGGCCCCGCTTTCCCAGACGGCGGCTGATGCGGCTGCAGATAAACAACATGGGAATGGCCGTCCCCTGGACCGCTAGCGCCACCAAGAAGTAGGACTCTAGGCCAATCCAACTGACGGCATAGAAAGGAATAATTGACGCGGTAATCTGCAGCGCCAGCCACGAGGTCAAATAAATACCAATGACGAATAGAAAGGGGCGATTCTGAAAGACGATGGGAATTTGCTGCCAAAAGGGCATCGCTTGGGCAGGCTCGACCTCGGTTGGCGAGTCTTGCCCCTTGACGCGGTGCCGCGTCCCCCAAATGCACCAGTAGAGCGGCAGTACGGCGGCCACGGCGCCCACAAGCCCCAAGACTTGAAACTGCTGCTGCGGGTTAGCAATCAATTGGCTCAATACCGCGCCCAGGGCCAAACCCGACACCGCCCCGCCTAGGGAAAACGCCAGACGGAAGCTGCTGAGGGTAGTGCGCTCGTCGTAGTCTTGCGTCAGCTCTGGCGTGAGGGCGGCGTAGGGCAGGTTGACCGCCGTGTAACTGGTGAAAAATAGAATAGACACCACCAGGTAGTAGGCAAACTTGAGCCAGGGCTGCTCAAAACCCGGCACTACCCACATGAGGGCAAAGCTGACGCCGAAGGGGATTGACCCAAACAGCATCCACACGTGGCGGCGGCCCCAGCGAGACTGGGTGCGATCGCTCAAGTAGCCCACCATGGGGTCGCTGATGCTGTCCCAAATTTTGCCGACTAGCAGCACGGTTCCCGCCAGAGAGGGGCTGAGCCCAGCCACGTTGGTCAGAAAAATCAGAAACGAAAAGACGACTAGGTTAGCCGTCAGGCCAGCGCCCATGTCCCCAGCCCCGTAGGCAAGCTTGGTGGGGAAGGCGAGGGAAGCGCGATTAGATTTTGAGGACTGAGCGGCAGAGGGCATAGATTGGGAAGAAAATCTGTGCCTTCAGCATGACATGAATGCTGCCGCTGCTGGTGGCGATCGCTGGCCAGTTTTGGGGTTGATACCTAAGGCGAAGGAAACGCTGTCGTTAGTAAAGTGACCAGCGCTCTGCGGCCTATACTTCTGGCCTACACCTGCGGCCTACACTTCTGACTGATAGGGCTGCCCCATGAAGCGCAGCGTTACCTCAGAGCGCTGTACCCCAGTGGACGGCTTGGACTGCCATGTCTTACCGCGATAGCGGCCCGTCAAAACATTGTCGAGGGCGCCGGAGTTCGAGCGCACGTACTCTAAACCGAGAAATTGAAGCTTCATGGTAGTCATCCTTAAGAGCGGGTTTTTCAGGAAGATTGGGCAGACGCCCGTTACTTTTGCTGGACAATCCTGCATTAGCTGAAGCCAATGCGCCAAATCAGAGTGCACAGCTCTTCTGAAAGAGTAACCTTTCCTTGTTAAGGATTGATGATATAAAGGCTAAAATGTAGCAAAATTTACAGAATTAATCGGATGTCTTAACCGCTGAGTCGTTGCGTTAGATGGTCTCCCACTCGAAGGGCATTAGCGATGATGGTTAGGGTGGGGTTCACACCACCACTAGAGACAAAAAAGCCGCCGTCCACCACGTAGAGGTTATCGATGTCGTGGGTGCGGCAGTTGAGGTTTAGCACGGACGTCGCCGGGTCGGTGCCGAACTTCGTCGTACCGCACTGGTGCCCCACCACCTGCAGGGGCATCTTGTTGCGGGGGTAGATACCGAATGGGACCACGTGCTCAGCCCGGTCAATTGTCTTCAGCACTTGGGTCCAGCGGTGGATGAGGCGATCGCCTGCTTCGGTATTGTTGGGGGTGTAGTGGAGATGGATGTTGCCGTTTTTGACTTCGACGCGGTTGCTGGGGTCGGGCAAGTCCTCTGTCTGCAGCCACCACCCCGTCGAGCGCTGGGCCACCTTCTCCAGCTCCGACTCCAGCACCAATTTGGTTAAGGGAGCCAGCAGCTTTGGGGCCTCAGCCGGAATCATATCCTGCAGGACGTTGCCGGTGTTTTGCACCAGGCCCATGGGGTAAGGAAAGTCGGATTCTCCCCAGTAGTAGTCGCTGACGGCAATGGTCTTTTGGTAAACGTCGGGGTTGGTCTCCACATTGAGGGCGACCATCGCTGCGGTCAGGTGCTTCATCAAGTTCCGCCCCACCTGCCCCGAGCTGTTGGCGAGGCCGTTGGGGTGCTGGTCATTGGCAGAGCCCAGCAGCAGGGAAGCGGAATTAATCGCCCCGCAGGCCACCACCACAATATCGCCCTGAAACCGCTGGGGCTCGCCGTTCACTTTGGCTTCCACCGCGCTCACCCGCTTCCCCGACGAGTCGGTGTGCAGCCGGGTGACCTGGGCCTGAGTCATCAGGGTGATGTTGCTCTGGTGGCGAATGGGCTGGATATTGTTTACCTCAGCGTCAGCCTTGCCGCCGACGAGGCAGGGGAAGCCGTCGCAGGTGTCACAGCGAATGCAGGCCCCTAGAGTCTTGTCGACTTCGTTGAGCTTCAAGCCCAGAGGAAGGTGAAACGGCGTGAGCCCCTGGGTCTGAAGCGCATTCACCGTGGTCTGCATGTGGGGTTCGTGACTAACGGCGGGGTGGGGAAAATCCGCCATGCAGGCGGGCTCTGTGGGGTCCTCGCCCCGCTGTCCGTGGACGTCATATAGCACCTCGGCCTTGTCGTAGTAGGGGGCGAAGTCGGCGTATTTAAGCGGCCATTCTGGCGAGACGCCGTCTTTGTGGGCCACTGTCTCAAAGTCTCCCTCCCGTAACCGCAGCAGGGCCGCGCCGTAGACCTTGGTGTTGCCCCCCACCCAGTAGCTCATTTGGGCGCGGAAAGCCTTGCCGTTGCTGCCGTTGTACCAGCGCTCATCGGTGTGGTAGCGCTCCTTCTCGTAGACTTCACGGGCGCTCCAGTTGGCCTTCTCCCGAGGCAGAAAGTCGCCCCGCTCCAAAATGAGGATTTGCTTGCCGCTGCTGGCTAGGTGGTGGGCTAGGGTGCCGCCCCCGGCGCCAGTGCCAATGATGATGACGTCGTAGTGCTGGGTCATGGTAGTCAAGGGTTAAGGCTGAATGTTTACCGTTCGATCAAACGCAGGGCATGGCCGTCAGGGTCTCGCACGAGGAAGGCCCGAACAAAGCCAAGCGATGCCGCTTCGTCGTTGCTCGGTAGGGTCACCGGACCTGAGGAGATGAAGGGAACCCCTACAGCTCGCAGCCGCGCTGCAGCGGCGATCGCATCTTCGACTTCTAGGGTGATGTCCCAGTGCCAGAGGTCATTGGGGCGGGACTCTGCCGGATAGGGGCGCCCCGTGGCGGGAGAGCGGTAGTCCAAAAACTCGACGCCCATACCGGCTTCTGCCCGCAGCCCAGTAATTTGCAGCCGCGCCCCAAATACGTTGTTCAGCCGCTCCTGCTCGGGGCCAAAGTTTTCGCTCTCCCCCGCCACGTCTAAACCCAGCAGATCTCTGTAAAAAGCTAGGCTGGCTTCGGTGTTGGAAACGCCGATGGCAGTGTGGTCGATGCCCAAGAAAAGCGCGTCCGTGGGCGCTTGCCAGCGGGGGGCGCCCTTGTCTGGGGGAAAGAAAATTAGCTCCAGGTTGTGGCCGTCCGGATCCTGAAAATAGAAAGCCTCAATGTCCGCTGCAGCGGGTATGGTCTCCGGCAAGCGCTGGGGGCCAGTAGACACATGCTGCACGTCAAACGACCGCAGCTGCTGGTAGGCCGCGTCCATGTCGCTGACGACGATGGCTACGTGCTGAAACCAAAGATCGTTGCTGCGGGAATCTACGGGGATGGGGCGACCCCCCACAGTCAGGTATTCCGTTAGCTCAATTATCTCCGCCCCAAGCTGCAGCCGCGCCACCCGCATCCGCAGGCCAAACACCCCCTGCAGCAGCTCATACTCACGGCCATGCACTTCAGTGACCGAGAGGGTCTCAAAGTCCAGCACCTGTTCGTAAAAGGCGATCGCCTCGTCTAGGTCGGATACGGTCATGCCGACGGAGGCAACGGCGGTAACCTCGACGGAGGCTTGCGGACTAGCCGGAGACTGCTGAGCCAGCACTGGGGAGTGCTGCCCATAAACCGGCGGCAGGAGCGGGGATATGACCCCGATTAGCGCCGCTGTGGCGATCGCCAGCAGGCCATATCGTTTGAGAAATCGCGCCATGTTATAGGTCCAGCGTGACTTGAGCGGTCTTGGGTTTCGACACGCAAATCAGCACTGCGCCGTCCTCTGGTGTACCGGTGGGCGCTTCGTCGTAAGCCACCTCCCCGGACTCTAGGCCGCACATGCAGGTGAGGCAGACGCCCTGACGGCAGCTATAGTCGGGATCGAGGCCTTGCGCTTCGGCGAATTCTAGCAGGGTGCCGTCTTGGGGCGTCCAGGTGGCGGTTTTGCTGGAGCGGGCGAAGGTAACCTCGGCGCTGGCGGCAGTGTTGGCCTTGGCTGCGGCTTTACCTGCTTTGGGAGGCTTAGCAAACGACTCGAAGAATACCTGCGCCTTCGGAACGCCGATGTTGTCTAGGCCGCTGCGCAGCGAGTCCATGAAGCTGGGAGACCCACAGAGGTAATATTCGGCGTCTCCTGAGGCATGGTGCTGTTTAATTTCGGGGATGACGATATCCGTGAGCATGTCGGTGTCTACGTAGCCCTGGCTGTGATATTTACCGTCATCTTCGGGGCGCGGGCGACTGTAGCGGTAGTAGACGTGCAGGTTGGGGTGCTCGATGGCGTTGATTTCTTTGTCAAAGGCGTGGAATTCGCCGTTGCGGGCGCCGTGGAGAAACCAGACGTGGCGCTGTGGGTTGAGGCGGCTGACGGCTTTGGCCATGGCAATCATGGGGGTGATGCCGACGCCGTTGCTGATCAGCACCACCGGGCGAGACTGGGTGGGGTCGAGGACAAACCTGCCGCTGGGGGGCTTAGCAGGGATGACGCTGCCTTCTTTCACTTGGTCGTGCATGAAGGTGGAGGCCACGCCAGGGGGCACGTCTAGATCTTTGGGCGATCGCTCCCGCTTAATGGACAGGCGGTAGTAGTCTGTGGGTTTGACAAAGTCTGAGAGGGAATAGGTGCGGATGACAGGGCGAGACTGACCGGGAATGTCAAGCTGGATAGTGAGAAACTGGCCCGGCTTGAAGCTGGGCAATGGTCCGCCGTCCTTAGGTTTGAGGTAGAAGGAGGTGATTTCAGCGCTCTCCGGAACTTTACGGGCCACCACGAAGTCTCGCCAGCCGGTCCATTTGTCTTTAGCGGCTTTAGTAGAGCTGACCTTAGGCTTGGTAAGCAGGCCCACAATGCCCCCCACAACGGCGATCGCCACCGCGCCGTGGCCAAATTGCTTATAGGCATCGTCTTCTTTTTGCTGAAAGCCGATGAAGGCTCCGCCAAACATGGTGGCGGCAGCGAAGCTAATCCCGGCTGACAGCGCCGCGCGAGCTAGCGGATTCCTAATTTTGTCAATGCCCTCAAACATCCGAGTTCTCCCAATTCAACAGTGAACCTGCCCTAATCCACACCCTAACGAGGACAAATGAATCACAAATGAGTATCCTCTAAACCTTGTGCAGATGTCGGTATATTAGCCATCGCTCCCTCCCGCCAGGGCCGCACAAACTCGGGGCATCGGTCGCAGCAGTTGGGGCTGATGCAGGGGGTGTCGCCGTTGGGGCAGAGCTTGCAGCACATCGACTGGGTCTTGAGGCGGGTGACCTGCTGATAGAGTTCTGCTGCCGCCAGCATGGCTAGGGGTGGCGTAAAGTAGTAGAGCCAAAAAGCGGTCCAGATCTGGGCCGGCAGGGCTGAGGCAAAGGTGCGGGCGGGGTTAATGCTCATGCCGGAGATGGGGGCTTCTAGGGCAATGTAAGTCGCGACGAGAAACCCTGAAAAGACTCCCGTGAAGCGGGCCAGCCGCTTGGTGTTGCTGGTAATAAGCACCATGAGAATAAGGCCAAAGGACATGGCAAATTCCGCTATCAGCGCAGCCCAGATGCCCCACGGCCCAGGCACCGTGACCACATAGTTGACGGGGGGAGTGGTGAAGGGGCGTTCTAAAAGAATGGCCACCAGCACCACCCCTGCCAATCCGCCCAGACACTGAAATATCACGTAAAACAGCGCATCCCAGGGAGCGACCTTCTTGAGACGGAAGAAGGTTAGGGTCACCGCCGGATTGATGTGCGCTCCCGATCGCTTACCCCAGGGGGAATAGATGATAGCGATCGCGGTGAGCCCCATGGCGATGCCCATCGCAACGCCCCGCAGAAAAACGGAAGGGATCCAATCGATGACGGGAGAGGCGGGGGCGTAGAGGAGGGTGGCGAAGATCCCTGCGGAAACCATGAACATACCCAGCCCCCAGGCTTCCATGAGGTATTCGGGCCAATGTTCCCTTAACGCTTTCCACATGAGAATTATCTGATGAAGTTCTTGGAGGTGTCTCGCATAGGAGACCGACAGATCGCGAGGTATTGTCAAGTTTCAATTAGTGCTTTTGAGCATATCCCAAAGATAGAGACTGGAGATGAGCAGCATCTCATTTGAGGGATACGCTGGTAGCCATGATCTTGACCCAGCCCGAGCGGTAAAATCGTACTGCGTTAGCCCTTCTTGCATCGGCTTTTATGACGTCGGTCTTTATCGCGTTGACCTGTTCAAGCTGACGCACCATATTTTTGCTCTATGTCCTTAGACACCCTGCTCAACCCATTCGAGTTCTACACTATCCCCCTCGATGATTGGATTAACGCAGCGGTTGACTTTCTAGTGGAGAACTTCCGCCCGCTGTTTCAAGCCATCAGCATCCCGATTAGCTGGGTGCTGGAGACTATCCAGTCGGCGCTGCTAGCCGTGCCGCCCTTGGTGCTGCTAGTGCTAATAGGCTTAGCGGCGTGGCAGCTTGCGGGCTGGCGCATTGGTTTAGGCAGCCTGCTGGCACTGATGGGGATTGGCTTTGTGGGGGCTTGGGAGCAGGCGCTGGTGTCCCTTTCCCTGGTACTCACAGCGCTTATTGTGTGTATTCTGTTGGGCATTCCGCTGGGGGTGGCCTGCGCCAGCAGCGATCGCATCGAGTCGGTGGCCCGCCCCATCCTCGATACGATGCAGACGGTGCCCACCTTTGTGTACCTAGTGCCGGTCGTGATGCTATTTGGCATCGGCGACGTGCCTGGGGTAATTGCCACTATCACCTATGCCCTGCCGCCGCTAATTCGCCTCACCAACCTGGGGATCCGTCAGGTGCCAGAAGAGGTGGTGGAGGCGGCGATCGCCTTTGGCTCTACGCCGCGTCAGGTGCTGTGGGAAGCAAAGCTGCCTTTGGCCCTGCCTACCATTTTGGCGGGGGTCAATCAAACGGTTCTGTTCGCCCTGGGGATGTCGGTGATTACGGCCATGATTGCGGTGCCGGGGCTGGGGTTAATGGTGCTGCAGGGGGTGGGGCGGTTGGATGTGGGACTCGCAGCAGTGGGAGGCCTAGGCATTGTGGTGTTGGCCATTATCTTGGATCGTATCACTCAGGCGGTGGGTAAAGGGCAAAAGACGCCCTGGCGCGAGCGGGGGCCAATTGGGCTTGTGCTAAGTCGATTTACAGGGAAGGTGACAACGTGAGGTCAATACACTGCCGTCAAGACCCCGGTACCACACATTGTTGAAAATGACGCAGCGGCTGACCCGAAACTAGCGTGATCCGCCGGTTTGCACTTCGTAGGATATTCTCAAGCGCAAGAGGCTATGAGCAATGTCCTTCTTCCAGAGTTTGTTGGTTCGTCTATTGGTTCAGAGCGCACTAATGGGTGTCCACATCCGCTACGAGTACGCCAAGCGCCTTGCCGACGCCTTTAGCTTGCTCACCGCAGTGCTCACCTTCGACCCCAACGGGCACGTCGCTGGGGTAATTCTACAGGAGGTGCTGGAGGACGCCGTTTTTACCTCCGGGGCCGCTGTGCTTCCCTCGCTACGCGGAATGCTGCAGCTGCAGGGCTGGAGCATGATGCTGGCGCTGTGGCTGAAAACGAGACCTTTGGTAGAGCGTCTAAGGTCTCACAGCGAAGTCGGCTACACCTTTACCAGCACGCGATCGCCGTCGATTTTCGCTTCGTAGGTTTTTAGGGGCTCAGACGCTGGACCTGTGGCAACGCTGCCGTCAGCAAAAAAGTTTGAGCCATGGCAGGGGCAGGCGAAGACTTCGCCGTCCCACTTGACGGTACAGCCCTGGTGGGTGCAAAGGGTATTGACGGCCACAACCCCTTCCGCTGCTCGAGCGACCGCCACCTGCTCACCTTTAAAGTTCTGCTTGGCGATCGAGCCCTCGTCTAACTCGCTCACCGTACCGATGGCGGCAAAGCCCTCGGCGTCTGGGGTATCGTCTAGCTCAGCGGTTTCGCTCTCCGGTTCGCTCCCAGCGTCGGTGGTGTCGGGGTCGGGCTGGCAGGCGGCGATCGCCACGGGCAGTGAGGTGGCCAATGCGCCAAAGCCTACCCAGTTCATGAATTCGCGTCGTTTCATCGAAAGTTCATTCCATAATTTGTAGATCGGGTTGGAGCACCGGTAGGGTGCCGTTAGCGCAGCGCAACGCACCAGAACAAACAGTTTAAGGTCAAGCGCAAGATGCCGTTAGCGCAACGCACCAGGGCAAGTCAATCTCCCACAATAATGCCATCAACATGGTTGGTTTCGGTGCTAGCTTTACCAAAGCCCTCGAACCAGCCGTAATGCCGCACCGCTGCGATCGCCACAAACAGCAGATCTAGGCCCACTACCCCAGCAATTACTAGGGCCGAGCCCCCGGTGCCAAAGCCATAGCTGTGTAGCCCGGTGCCCAGCACAAAGTTCACCCCGTACCAGGCCATTAGCACGGCGTTGAACGACACCACGCTAGAGACGTTGATGCCAAAGTCTCCCATCCAGCCCGTCAGCCGACTGTGGAGCGGCGCCAAGTAGCAGAGCAGGGCAATTAGCGCCCAGGTCTCCTTCGGATCCCAGCCCCAGAAGCGGCCCCAGGAGAAATGAGCCCAAATTCCGCCCAGGATAATGCCCGCCGTCAGCAGCAGCACCCCCACCTGGAGAACGCGGTAGTTGAGCTGGGACAAGGTTTTGATCCGCTTCTTAGCGTTGGGGGCAAACAGATAGTTACCCAGGGCGACGTGGCCCAACCCTAGGGCTAGGGCAAAGCTGGCGTAGCTGAGGGCAATGGTGGGCACGTGAATGCTAAGCCAGAAGTTGTCCCGCAGCACGGGCACCAGCGGCGAAATGCCGGGGTCGAGCACGGCGGGGAGGCTGTCGGCCAAAATCAGACAGGCCATGGCTAAGGGAGCCGCCGCCAGCAGGTAGTAGCGGCTGCGGGAGGTAAGCTCAAACAGCAGGGCGATCGCCGCAATGCCAAAGCCAACCCACACCACCGACTCGTACATGTTGGTTACGGGGGGCCGACCGGCAATCTGCATCCGCAGGAAGAAACCGTAGCACTGCACCCCAATCCCCGCCGTAAATAGACCAATGGCGCTCCAGTAGAGGTTCCAAGGCTTCACCCACAGC
>JBHJHJ010000023.1:0-3918 GCA_050330955.1 Elainellaceae cyanobacterium
GGTGATTTTTATTGGTCACTGCGGGCCGGCTGGGCTGGGCGATCGCCGCGAAGACCCCTGCGGGCGAGACTGGAAGCCTAGCGGCGGAGACTACGGTGACCCCGACCTGCAGCGGGCGATCGCCTATGCCCAAGCGCAGGGCAAGCAAGTGCCGCTGGTTGCCTTTGGCCACATGCACCACCACCTACGCCACCGCGAAGATCGGCTGCGGGACCACCTTAGGATCAATTCAGACACCCTCTATCTCAACGGCGCCTATGTGCCCCGCATCGTGATTGATGGCGACCAGAAGCGGCGGCATTTTTCCCTAGTGACGCTCGCTGGAAATCGGGTCAGCCGCGTGGCTCAAGTGTGGGTAGACCAGGCGCTTAAGGTTGAGACTACGGTGGATTATGCTGAGGCAGCGCCTCTCGACCCTGAAAAAGCCAGGCAATTTCAAGTCAATTGACGCCACCGGCATTCAATTATTCGTGAATTGTACGAAGATGGTTATACGTGCACCTGGTAAATCAGACTAGAGAGGGCTGTATGCCGATCTCTCGTCAATATAAAGATGGAAGCGTGATCTGTTTCGCTTCGCAGGCTTATGTCAACTTCATCCGCATCAAACCAAGAAGAGTTCTTCGTCGTTGGTATTGGCGCCTCAGCGGGTGGGGTTCAGGCGCTAGAGTCCTTTTTCAGCAATCTTCCCGACAACCCGAATGCCGCATTTGTGGTGGTTCAGCACCTTTCGCCCAACCACCGCAGCATGATGGCGGAAATCCTGCAGCGAAAAACGACGCTGCCCGTGCAGGACGTGGAGGATCAAACGCTGCTGGAGCCTGCAAAGGTGTACGTGCTCCCGCCCCGCAAATCTCTCATCGTGGAAGATCGGCGGCTGTGCCTCCAAGACACGCCCAATTCCCCCCACTATCCCATCAACCTATTCTTTCAGTCCCTCGTTAAGGGCTGGGGCGAGCGCACCATCGCCATCCTGCTCTCGGGCACTGGCAATGACGGCACCGAAGGTCTGCAGGCGGTGAGTCGCGTCGGCGGAATCGCCCTGGTTCAGTCGCCTGAGACGGCTCAGTTTACCAGCATGCCCACCAGCGCCATCCCCTCCGGGCTCGTGGATGAAGTGCTCTCTCCAGAGGATTTGGCCCAGACCGTCTACGAGCTGATTCGGTTTTCGGAAAATTTTCCGCAGTCGAAGATGGAGGACGTCAACTTAATTGACCCCGACCAGCTCCAGCAAATTCTCAACATCCTGGCGGAGCGGGAGGAAATTGACTTTTCCCACTATAAAATCAGCACGTTGAGCCGGCGAATCCACCACCGCTGCGCCCTGACCCGAAACGATAACATCAACGACTACATTCGGTTCATAGAAGAGTCTAGGGAAGAACAAAAGCTGCTGAGGCAAGACCTGCTGATTGGGGCCACCTGCTTTTTCCGCGATCCGGACGCTTGGGCCTTTTTGAAAACCCAGGTGCTACCCAAGTATGTTGAGGCCCTTGAGCCGCAGCAGCAGCTCCGCATTTGGGTGACCGCCTGCGCCACGGGGGAAGAGGCCTATTCTATGGCGATTCTGGTGGATGAGGTGATTCAGCAGCTCAGCAAACCCATCCAGGTGAAAATCTTTGCTACGGATTTAGACACTAACGCCCTGGAGGTGGCGGCTCAAGGCGTTTACCCCGAGGGCATTGCCAACGATGTCTCCCCCGAGCGGCTGGAGCGCTACTTTGAGCATAAGGAAGACCACTATCAGGTGAAGCGATCGCTGCGGGAGATGTTGATCATTGCTCCCCACGATCTGACGAAAAACGCGGGCTTTTCGCGCATGAGCATCGTCACCTGTCGAAACGTGCTGATCTACATGCAGCCTCGCCTGCAGCAGCAGGTTTTGCGACTGCTGCACTTCGCCCTAGCCGCCCAAGGCACGCTGCTTCTGGGTAGTTCTGAGACGTTGGGCAGCATGGGTGAAGAGTTTGTTGCCACTAACGTCAAGTGGAAGATCTTTCAAAAGCGGCGCGACACCCGGCTGGCGCTCATGCCCCTGACCCGGCAGGCGATCGTCACCCCGCTTAAAACTTCTGCCCGCAAAAAGACCCAGCAGCAGCAGCTCGACCGGCTGCTGGGGGAAGTCTTTCGGCTGTGCTTAATCGATAGACAGGTGACCTGTCTACTCGTGAACAGCGAAAATCAACTGCTGCGCGTCTTTTACAATGGCGCGCAGCTATTGGAGTACCCCATTGGAGAAGCCAATTTAGAGGTCACCGAGATTGTGCCTCCAGCGCTGCGACTGCCCCTGAGCACGGCGCTTCACCGCGTTGGACGCGATCGCGAAACGGTACTCTACACCGACATAAAGCTAGAGCGTGGCGGTGACGAATTTAGCGTCACCATGCGCGTAGGACCGAACGAAAGTAGACCAGGCTCAAGTAATTACACCATCATTGTTCTCGAGATTGCATCTTACACGGTCAGTCCGCCAGCCGCGCTGCGCTTTGACGTCGGGGAAGAGGCTGCCCAGCAGGTGGCTGAGCTGGAATATGAACTGCAGCAGACCCGCGAAAACCTGCAGGTGACCATCGAAGAGCTAGAAACCGCCAACGAAGAGCAGCAGGCCACCAACGAGGAGCTGCTGGCCTCCAACGAAGAGCTACAGAGCACCAATGAAGAACTCCAATCGGTCAACGAGGAGCTGTACACCGTTAACGGCGAGTACCAGTCCAAAATCCAGGAGCTCACTCAGCTCAACAATGACATCGATAACCTGCTGCGCAGCACCGATATCGGCGTCATTTTCCTCGATTCAAACCTGCAGATTCGCCGCTATACCCCTGCCGCCACCCGCACCGTCAACATCAAACCAGCCGACATTGGCCGCCCTCTCAGCGATCTCACCAACAACCTCAACTATCCCCAACTGGTTGAGGTTCTGCAGCAGGTCAATGAGACCAAGGCACCCCATGAGCAAGAGGTGGAGCTTGAAGATTCCCAAAGCTGCGTCCTGATGCGCGTCCACCCCTACTCACGGGATAACCACCCCGACAGCGACGGCATTGTCATCACCTTTGTCAATATCAATGAGCTCAAGCAAGTTCAAATTCAGCTCCAGCAAACCAACGAGATTCTTGAAGGGCTCTATGCCATCAGCCCCGTTGGTCTCTGTTTGCAGGATGAGAATCTAAAGTTTCTGCGCATCAATCAGGCGCTAGCGGATATCAACGGCGCCTCTATTGCCGAGCATATCGGCCACACCCTGACCGACATTAGCCCCGAGCTGGCCGACCAGGTTGAACCTTTGCTGCGGCAGGTGATTGAAACAGGTGACCCGATCTACGGTGTGGAAGTTTGGAGCACGACGCCAGCACAGCCAGATGTAGAGCGCTACTGGACAGCCTGCTACTATCCTGTCGACTTTTTGCTTGACGGTCGTGGGGTGGGTTCGGTGGTGGTCGAAATTACCGAGCGCGTCCAGGCAGAGCGAGCACTGCGAGATAGCCAAGCCAAGCTACTAGAGGCGCAGCGGCTCGCTAAGGTGGGCAGTTGGGATTTGAAGTTTCAAGCGGGCCTAGACCTTGCCACCGCTTGTCCAGAATGGTCGGACGAACTCCTTCGCATCTATGAATTTAGCGATCAAGAGAAGCCATCCAGCCTTATGGCGTTAGTTCAGCGGCATACCCCAGAAGATCGAGCAGACCTCCAGAATGCCTTGGAATTACTCCTCACTGAGGGGATTCCCTTCAGCGTTGATGCCCAATTTGAGCGCTCTGACGGGGAGCTATCTTGTATCAGTGGCATTGGGCAGGCCGTTCGCAATAGGGAAGGCCAGATCACCAAGTTCTACGGCACCGTGGTAGATATCACTGAACGCAAGCGAGTTGAACAGGAACTGACTCGCAAGAATGACGTGCTAGAAGAGGCGATCGCCGT
>JBHJHJ010000024.1:0-81632 GCA_050330955.1 Elainellaceae cyanobacterium
TTGTAGAGCAGGTAAGCCGACATGCGGCCCGGAAACTTCGAGGCGATTTGCCAAAGCTGGGTTTCGTAATAGCGCTCTCCCGTCCCCAGCACAATGAACTGAGCGTCAGAGTAGGACAAGAAGCGCTCAAGCATTTGCAAAATCAGGTCCAGCCCCTTTTGCTCCACTAGGCGCGACACCATACCCACCAAAAATGCACTGGAGTTGACCTCCAGACCCACCTCTTCCTGAATCGCCACTTTGTTTTTGCGGCGCTTATCTAAGGTGTCAGCGCTAAAGTTTGCGGCAATCTGCTTATCGGTTCCGGGGTTGAACGAGTCCATATCGATGCCGTTGACGATTCCCACCAGTTTGTCGCTGATGAAGGAAAGCAGCCCTTCCAGCGTTTCGCCGTAGGTCGCGGTTTGAATTTGCTGGGCATAGGTGGGCGACACCGTGTTGACCACATCCGCGAACTGCACCGCAGCGGCCATGGTGTTGTGCCCCTGCATGTACCACGGACACCAGGTCATCTGCTCTAGCTTCCAGCGCCAGGGGCCTTGGTAGGCTAGGTTATGAATCGTAAACACGGTTGAGATGTCTGGGGTTTGGTGCATCCACACCGGAATCATGCCAGTGTGCCAGTCGTGGCAGTGCATGATTTGGGGCTTCCAGTAATTCCAGGCAAATTCAGCAGCGCCGTTGGCAAATAGGGTGAAGCGCCAGGCTTCGTCCTCGCCACTGTACACCTTTCGGGGCGAGAAGGCAGGATGGCCAAACAAATAGACCGGAACGTCGGTGTCAGGCAGCTTCGTTTCGTAAACCGCGAAGGTTTCAAACATCGCCTCGCCCTGCCAGACCGATTTTTTGGGGATATCAACCTTATCGGGTAAAAAGCCGTAGTAGGGCATGAAGATGCGAACATCGTGGCCCAACTCACGCAGCACTTTCGGGAGAGAGCCGACCACATCCCCCATGCCGCCGATTTTTGCGAGTGGTGCTGCCTCGGCTGCCACAAATAAGATGCGCATGCTCTATTGCCTATCCCCCGTTAGAATTTCTCTAAGACTAAGTCTAGTGGCCTCTGGTCGCTGTGCATAGTAGGCTGGTAGGCATCTTTCCGCGTTCGCCCTTAACCCAGTCGGGCCAGGCTTTAAAATCCTCAGAAGAGGCATACGGCGGGTTTTAACAAGAGAGAGCTAATGCTGTCGCCACAAGCAGCAAGGATGAGCAGAGGTTTTGCTCAGAAGGACGTCAGCCAAGTGGAAGAGGCAAAGTAGCGCAGGGTTCAGGTAGATTGGATTACTCAATACTTTTAACCTCTGCAAACTATCGATACAACGCTATCCCGAACTATCTCCTCAACTAGCAGCGAGCGTTTCCTATGATTCAATCTGCCTACCTCATCTTCAACCCTGTCGCCGGCCAAGGCAATCCGGAGCAAGATCTAGACCTCATCCGCTCTATTCTAGAAGATGAAATCGAGCTAGATATCCATGAAACGACAGAAGATATCGGGGCAGACCAGCTCGCGCAGCAAGCCTTAGACGCAGGGGTAGAAGCTATTCTGGCATCCGGGGGCGATGGCACCATCTCTTCAGCGGCCAATGCACTTATTGGCAGCGATATTCCTCTAGGCATCATCTCGCGGGGAACCGCTAACGCCTTTGCCAATGCTCTGGGGCTTCCAGACAATATTGAACAGGCCTGCGAGATGATTCTTCGCGGCAAGACGAAGCAAATTGACGTCGCCACCTGTAACGACCGGCCCATGGTGCTGCTGGCGGGGATTGGGTTTGAAGCAAAAGCAATCGAAAAAGCGGATCGCACTTTGAAAAATCGCTTGGGGCGTTTAGCCTACGTCTTTTCTAGCTTTCGAGAGATCAGAAATATTGAAAAGTTTAAGGCCAAAATTGAAACTGACGATAAGCTAATTGAGCTAGACGCAACTGCAATCACCGTCGCTAACGCAGCTCCCCCGACCTCAATTTTGGCTCAGGGTCCGGCGGGTATTCGGACTGATGACGGCTACCTCGATTTGACCGTCCTGTCGACTGCGGGGTTTACCAATGCGCTTTCGGCGGGGTTCAGGCTGCTGCGCTCTGCTATGAATAACGATGCCGTGGACGATCGCAACGATATTGGCTTTCTGCGATCGCGCCACATCAGCGTCACCACTGATCCCGAGCAAAAGGTCGTCCTCGATGGCGAGATTATTGGCTACACCCCAGTGGACATCAACTGCGTTCCGCTAGGGCTGACCATCTTTGCTTCGGAGGAGTTGGTTCAGCCGGAAGAAAATGTTGACCAGATGCCTGATGTGCAGGTAACCCAGAAATCGTAGATCCATAAAGCATTCGTGATGAGACGCGATACGCTAGGCTATGTGCCAACGAGGACTCTAACTTATGCTGACCGTTGCTCTTCCCAAAGGGGCGCTGCTGCAGGACAGCGTCGTGATGTTTAAGCGGATCGGTTTGGACTTCAGCATCCTGCTTGACAAAGCCAATCGCCAGCTCGAAGTGTGGGACCCCACCCGCACGGCAAGAGCCCTGCTCGTCCGCAACGCCGACGTCCCTGTCTATGTGGAGTACGGTCAGGCCCAGCTCGGCGTGGTGGGCTACGACGTGCTGCGAGAAAAGCAGTGTGCTGTAGCGCACTTGGTCGACTTGAAGTTTGGCTACTGCCGCATGTGCGTGGCGGTGAAGCGGGATAGCCCTTACCGCCGCACCTTAGATCTGCCGGCCCACTGCCGCATCGCCTCTAAGTTTGTCACCTGCGCCCGCGAGTACTTTGACCAGCTTGACATGCCGGTGGAAGTGGTGCCCCTCCACGGCTCAGTGGAGCTGGGTCCAATCACGGGCATGTCTGAGGCGATTGTCGACTTAGTGGCCACGGGCACGACGCTGCGAGAAAATAACCTGATCGAAATTGATCAGCTGTTTGAGAGCACTGCGCGGCTGATTGCCAATCCCGTCAGTTACCGCCTTGACCAGGGGGGAATGCACCAGCGGATTGACCAAATCCGCGAGACCCTGCTCGCTGCGGTGGTCTAAATCTTGTCTAGGTTTGGTTTAGTCACCCCGCAGAGGTAGGGATAAACCGGGAAAAAAGCCACATCTCCTGCGATTGATGCCTATACTAAGTCAAACTGTTCAGTCAGTGGCTTATGATAGCTAGGCGATCGCCTTTCGAAGCGATCGCGCTATGTCTCAAACATTGGCCTGTAGTAGCGTTAGCGCCGTAACCTAAATCAGCGATGCCAAGAAAACCCAGTGAGTACGCCGTTCACTTATTTATGGAAGGCGGGCACCGAGAGGAGGTGCGCTTCCATGAAATCCAAGAGTTTCAGAAATGGTACAGTAGCGAGTTTGTCACCAAGTCAAACTCAGACGATTTTGTCAGCGTTCCTTTGAAGACCATTCAGGGCGAACATATGGTGGTGCGCCCTTCTCGCGTGGTTGCAATTCGCATCGAGCCCGTCTTCTCCTCCAGCGTTGAGCGGTTTTAACCGCGTCAACGCAAGACCCCGTTCTGGCCCTAAACGAGGGTGATAACAGCTTGCTCCACTGCCGACTGTCTAGCCGCATCGGCGACCCGTAGTGCGTAGAGGCTCTGCTCTGGGGTGACGTATAGGTCGGCTTGAGCTGGCTCAACAATTGCGTCTAGCACCATTGCCGTATCTCGGGCAAACAGGCCGCGCCGACTGCCCACCGTCAAGGGCTGGACCCTGCTCGCAAGCAGCAGTTCACCACCCTCCCGGTCCACCCATAATCTTCCCTCTTTTCCCTGCACCTCAAATCGGCGGCGGCTATCCCACAGGGCTTCCCCCTTGCCATAGACCACCTCTGCCAGCAGGCCGCTGGTGAACCGAATTTGGGCGCTACATAGCACGGTTCCAAACGGTGTGGTGCTCCCTGGTGGCAGAGCATCGCCTTGAGGTGACCAGACTTGGCTATGGCAAGCAATCGTCTCTACCGCACCAAAGAGATCAATCAGCCGGTGGATGCGAGACAGAGCCCCCACGAGAGGAAATCCGAACAGCTCCGGAGAATAGCCCCAGCGCTGGGGCGCCGGACGCTGAGGCGTTAGGCTCGCATAGCGAACGTGAAACGGGGCGCCAACTTCTGGCAAAGCACGCTGAATTGTTTGGTGTATGCCGCTCAGCAGCTCGATGTGCTCGACGTGCAGCAATGTGTTCTGATGTCGGGCTGCTGCGACAATGGCGCTAGCCTGCTGTAAATCGACTGCAAGGGGATATTCGACGACAACCGCCTTTCTGCAGGCCACCGCCGCCTGAGCAATTGGACCGTGGTCACGGTTGACAGTGGCAACAATCACCAAGTCAACGTCGTCTCGCTGCACAAGGTCCGGCCAGGCCGATGAATCGGCGCCATGAGCCTGGGCGAAAGCAGTGGTCCGCTCTAGATCACGCCCTGCCACTGCAACTAGGCGCGATCGCGGGTCAGCGCCTACAGCATCAGCGCGCTGACGGGCCGCATATCCAGTGCCAACTAGACCAACGCCTATAGTCAACAGACTGCCAAACTCGAGCTTAGCGCTCAGACAGCATAGCAACCGGATTGACCGCGCCTTGGTTGGGTAAGTGAATCTCGAAGTGAACGTGGGGCCCGGTGCTGTATCCCGTGCTGCCCATTTCAGCAATTTGCTGACCCTGTTCCACTTTTTGACCCACCCGCACTAGATTGCGGCTATTGTGGGCGTACCGCGTCTTATTCCCATCGGGATGACGAATGTCAACCATGTTGCCGTAGCCCCCCGAATTCCATCCAGAAAATTCGATTACTCCAGGCGCGGCAGCAACAACTGGCGTACCCACAGGTGCAGCAACGTCAATTCCCTTATGCATCCTGCCCCAGCGCCAGCCATAGCCAGAGGTCAGCAAGCCCTGCGCTGGCCAGACATAGCCGTTGAGCGGCGTCGAAGCGCCGGGAAGGTGATCTTCTGAGTCTGAAAGCGGCGGCAGCTCTGGAGACACCATCCGCCCGGTGACCGGTTCGGCGAGTGGAACATAGCCGGGAGAACCAAGTGGTGCCCGAGCGACTAAGTCAGTTGCCTGATCTGAGGCTGTGGGGGTCGGACTCACCTCGACATCGCGGGTAGTCTGCGCATTGCCGGCAGCTGTGCGGGCCGCTACAAATTCTGAATTGATGGCATCAGCATCCTCTGCCTCGGATGCGTCAAGTTCAGCTTCATCGACAACTGCCTCATTGGTAACTGCCTCATTGGCAACTGCCTCATCAGCATCTTTGATAGCGCCCTCTTCATCGACAACTGCCTCATCCGCATCGCTGATGGCGTCCTCAGCAATGTCTTCGATGTCGCCAATGAGATCTTCGGTATAGGGGTTGGCGGCAGCTATCGATGCCACTGTGACCTCTGAATTTGCCTCTGATTCTGGCTCAGCGACTTGAGGCGCTGATGCCTCAGGCTGCGGCGCTCTGGGTTGCTCAAGACTGGGGGCAGCGGACGAATCGACAGCCTCATTAGATAACAGTGCTACGGGCTGCGACGCTGCGACATGGACAGCCTCATCGGCTACGGCTTGAGGTGCCGACGCGGCGGGCTGGGGTGTGGCGGGCAGCTTCAGCGTTTGACCAACAAAGACGCGATTTGGGTTGCGTAATCCATTGAGTTCGACAAGCTCTTGGGTAGAAACGTCATACATCCGAGCGATGGAGGACACTGTCTCACCAACACCAATGACGTGGGTGCCTGACTGCAGGCCACTAACTGATCTCTCTGGAAGGGCTGAAATAACCGATGCATCAGCAACGATCTGCTCAGACTGCTGAGGCCCTTCTGATGCCGTTTCCAACTCAGCTCCTGGCACAATTGTGCTGACCGGAACTGGCGTGGAAACTCCGTTGGGAACTACCGTAGCGGCTTCAGAAGACATCCCTTGGCTAACGTCTGAAGACGTCAGCGAACTATTTTCCTTGTGCAGGTCTTGCGGTTCAGGAGCCACGTTGCCGTCAAGGGGCTGCGCTAGTGAGTCGGCGGCCTGCTGAACTTGAATCTGTGCAAGATTACGGTGTGGTGTAACCGCTTGAGATTGAGCGTCTGGGACAAGCGGCACCGCTTTCGACAGCTTCCGCTTTCGCTCTGTCGTCAGGATGTCGATGACCTGACCAACTCGAAGACTGTCGGCATCAACGCTGTTGATACGCACAATATCGTCTGGCTTAGCTTCGTAGCGCTCTGCCAAGCTCCAGATTGTGTCGCCTTCACGAACGACATGAGTCACCGCGATGGTCTGAGCATTGGAAGCCGGGGTTGGAACAGCTTTAGAAGGCGCTTGGATGGGGACAGTTCCTGCATCAGCGATCGCCTGATCCTTTTGTGCAGCCTGGGGCAATACCACGGCTGGCTCTTCTGCTCCCCTAGCCTCGCTGTTAGCGGCTGAAGCGGACTGCGGCGAGATCAGTGCCCCCGATGCGCCTACAGAGAATGCTAAACCCAGCACAGTCATTGCCGATGCCCTTGTCCCACTCGACTTTAGGCCGCTGCGCTTTGACGAATGTGCCGTAGAAGACTCTGGTAAGTCCATGGAAAACTCCCCTTTTTGCCGATATACGCGTTTCAAACAACGACCTCCTAAAACAACCATCGCTTGACCGCTTGAGAGCGATTATGCCCACACCGGTCAATGATGTAAATCACGTAAACCAGGAAACAACATCACAGATAAGTCTCGTCGTCGTAGGTTAGATTACCCTGCTTTACTAAAATACACAAGATAGTTCCCACGCCTTAGAACTTTCTAACAATTAGGGATTGAAATTGGGACTAATGTGGTTTGGGGTTGTGCGCGCTCCGACAAACTGAGAGGCTCTAGGTCGCCTAGCCCAGGTCTAGTTAGACCAGCATGTTACTCAGGCAACCTGTAATGGGGCTTTCAGTCCACGAATAAGTCTAGCCCAGATCACCAAAAATGTAATCTGAGGAAAACTGGCTCTGACAGCGGACAGAAGTGAGCCTAGGCAAGTCAGGGCGGTCTTTATGGGGACTGTTCACCTGCAGATTCAGTCAAGGCGATCGCCCTAAAACTTCATCTGAAATTCACATTTGTCAAGGAATCACCGGAACACCGCCACAGCTAACGGTTTCTCTACTGGCGTTTGCCTCTGCTGCCCTATTTGCCTCTGATCCAGTTTTCAAGCGTGCCGATATGGATTTCTTATCAAAGAAAGGCTGCTAGGCTGTGGACAATTGGCTCTGCAGCGCTTTACTTCAGCACCAAAATTGCCCGAAGCAAAGTGGCCAAGGCTACAGGTACCCGAGCTGTCGTCTAGCCTCAAACAATCCTATGGCCACGCTCACAGAGAGGTTGAGGCTGCGAACGTGGGTTTGAGACATGGGAATGGAGACCGTCGCATTACAGGCTTGAAGCACCGTAGGCGGCAGGCCGCGAGTTTCACAGCCAAATAGCAGCCAGTCGTCTGAACGAAACTCAAATTTGCTGTAGTTCTGGGTTCCAGAAGTGCTAAAGCCGATCCATCGCCCCGGCTCAGCATTTCTTACAGATGCAAATTTTTCCAAGGACTCGTGGTAATGCAGGTCAACGTGGGGCCAGTAGTCCAGACCTGCACGTTTGAGGTAGCGATCGCTGAGCTCAAATCCCAAAGGCCCCACTAAATGTAGCGCGGTCTCCGTGGCTGCACAGGTGCGCGCAATGTTTCCCGTATTGGGTGGAATTTCTGGATTGACGAGCACCACACAGGGCATAGTCCACTCTCACGGTTGTTCAGATATAGCGACTGTCCTGACCCCTAGAGCACTTCACGTGCCACATTTCACAGTAGGTCATGCTTCGAGCTTCTAGCACTGTTTTAGGCAATTGGCCAGCACCGTATATCAATTTCTAATCGATGAGTCACATAAACCTCATCAATTCCCATTGTTTTGACAAACTCGCTTTTGCCGTGGCCCAGCTTAGTGCTACGAGCCCTCCCACACCCTCTAGGCATCACTACGCTACGAGCTGCTGACAGAGCTGATCTTCCAAGAGATGCTCCTGCTGGATCATAGCCTGGATGCTTTGCTGCAGAACGGCTTGAGCGCTTTGCAGTTCTTCATAATGATCTAGCCACTGCAGGGCCTCATTCCCGCGTTTGAGTAGGGACTGAATCGGCAGGAGAAAGCAGCTAATCCCTTCCGACTTAGCCATGGGCCAAACTTGACGGTAAAGATCCTGGATCCACTCGCGAGCGCTGACTGGTTTGCCGTCTTGCCAGCGTCGCAGCGTCGCGTTGAGGCTGCTGTGGGCTGCAGCTAGCTCGTTCTCGTTGGTGAGGGCGACCAAATCGTCAGCGCGGCTGGCGCTGGGGAGCTGGCTTAACTGCAGTGGGTCGAGGGTTGGCATAGCCATCACCTGCATGATGCGCGCCTCTAGTAGGGCTGTAATCGCCAGCAGCGAAATGGGGTCAGTGACTAGATCACAAATTCGCAGCTCTAGCCGGTTGAGCTGGTAGGGCCGGCGATCGCCGTTGGGACGCACTGAGTCCCACAGGTGTCGCACATTCTGCATGGTGCCTGCCGCAAGCTGTGCTTCGGTCCAGTCGATGTAGTGGCGATGGCTCTCAAACAGGGGAACGTGGGCCGGCGTCTTGGGGAAGGTGTACCAGCGGCTAGAGTGGTGGCCCGTGGGTTTACCCTCTATAAAGGGAGACGCGGCGCTGAGGGCTAGGTAGAGGGGCGCCTCTACCCGCACCAGCCGACAGGCCCGCATCAGGACATCCGGGTCTTCTATACCGACATTAATATGGATGCTGGCGGTGACGACAGATGTGCCGTAGGTTTTCTCGATATAGTCGTGGTAAGGGTTATTGGGGTCAGAGCGGTAGAAGCGATCGCTGCCGCCCAGGGACAGGGTGCTGCCCGGAATCAGGGTATAGTTGCCTAAACTATTGAGGTATTTTCGCAGCCGCAGCCGGGGCTGTACCAGTTCACACAGGAGACGCTCATAGCGGCAGAAGGGGGCAGTAGTGTATTCCACGTTGCGGCTATCGGGCTCCCGCACAAATCCGCTTAGATCCCTGACAATGCAATCAGATAGACCTACCACTTGACCGTCGGGGGTGCCCGTGTAGATCTCGACCTCAAACCCTTTTGTCAGTAGCACAGGTATTACCTCGGGTGACTCAATTACCTACGTTACGACAGTAGGGCAATCTAGAAAATATCTTTGGTTAAGGGTAGGCAGTATCGTAAGGGCAATTGGTGTTTGCGAGGATATGACAGTGCCATGCCCCTACCGGACGGTTAAAGGTTCTGGTCTGTGACTGCTCCAGCACTGCTAGAGGAAACCAATTTGGCGTATTTGGCTAAAACACCGCGGGTATAGCGGGGGGTGGGGGGCTGCCACTGCGCTCGGCGCTGAGCCAGCTCGTCCTCCGACACATCCAGGTGCAGCCGCCGCTCGTCGGCGTCAATGGTAATGGTGTCGCCGTCTTGTACTAGGGCGATCGCTCCGCCCACGGCAGCTTCAGGGGCAACGTGGCCCACCACCATGCCATAGGTACCGCCAGAAAAGCGCCCGTCGGTGATTAATCCCACCGAGTCCCCTAGACCTGCGCCGATGATGGCAGAGGTGGGGGCCAGCATTTCCCGCATGCCGGGACCGCCCTTCGGACCCTCGTAGCGCACGACGATCACATTCCCAGCGCTGATTTGCCCATCTAAAATAGCGGCCAGACAGTCTTCCTCCGACTCAAAAACCCGGGCGGGGCCGCTGATGCGGCGCTGCTTGATGCCCGTGAGCTTAGCCACTGCCCCTTCCATCGCTAGGTTTCCTTTGAGCACGCCGAGGTGCCCTGCAGGATACATGGGGTTGTCCCAAGGCCGAATGACGTCTTGGTCGGTGCGGGGTTCGGCAGGAATATCGGTCAACAGCTCGCTGATGGTTTTGCCGGTGATGGTGATGCAGTCGCCGTAAAGCAGGCCATGGGCCAGCAGCATCTTCATCACCTGAGGGATGCCACCTGCTTTGTGCAGGTCAGTGGCTACGTAGCGGCCTGAGGGCTTGAGGTCGCAAAGCACCGGGACTCGTGCCCGAACCGCTTCAATATCGTCTAGGGTTAGGGGCACCTCGGCAGCGTGGGCGATCGCTAAAAAGTGCAGCACTGCGTTGGTTGATCCCCCCACCGCCATGACCACCGACAGGGCATTCTCAATGGATTTACGGGTGATAATATGCCGCGGCAGCCGCTGCTCTCGGATGGCGTCCAGCAGCACGTAGGCGGACTTCTCAGTACTCTCCAGCTTCTCGGCGTCCTCTGCCGCCATTGTGGAGGAATACATCAGGCTCATGCCCATAGCCTCAAAAGCCGACGACATAGTGTTAGCAGTAAACATGCCGCCGCAGGAGCCCGCGCCGGGGCAGGCGTTTTGCTCTACCGCCGTCAGCTCTGCTTCGTTAATCTTGCCTGCGCTGTGCTGGCCCACCGCCTCAAAGGCACTTACCACCGTGAGGTCTTGGCCGTTGAGGTGCCCCGGTTTAATCGTGCCACCGTAGACGAAGATGGCAGGAATATTCATACGGGCCATGGCGATCATGGCGCCCGGCATATTTTTGTCGCAGCCTCCCACCGCAATCACCCCGTCCATGCTTTGGGCCATGGTAGCGGTTTCGATGGCGTCGGCGATCACCTCGCGAGAGACCAAGGAATATTTCATCCCCTCGGTGCCCATGGAGATGCCGTCACTGACGGTGATGGTGCCAAACATCTGGGGCATGCCCCCCGCCGTCCGCAGGCTGGCGTTAGCTTTGAGAGCCAGATCGTTCAGCCCCATGTTGCAGGGGGTGATAGTGCTGTAGCCGTTGGCCACGCCAACAATGGGTTTGGTGAAGTCGCCATCTTCAAACCCAACAGCCCGCAGCATGGCGCGATTGGGGCTGCGCTGTACGCCCTGCGTGATGGTTTGACTTCGGCGGTTGTCTGGCATGCTGACTGTCCTGAGATTGAGGCGAGATGGCCTATTCATTCTTGCAAACCGCTGCTGGGAATGGGGGGGCTCGTTGACAATCTGTATCGTTTTGGTCGAATGGAGCGTTTTGGTGGCCTAGAACGCCTCTTCTCCAGTTTCTCCAGTGCGGACGCGAATCACCTCAGTAACAGGGGAGACAAAAATCTTGCCGTCACCGATTTCTCCGGTTTGGGCTGCGAGCACGATGGTCCGCTTCACGGTCTCAACCTGGTCGTCTCGGACAAAGACCTCAAGCTTGAGCTTAGATCGAAACTCAATTGCGTAGGATCTTCCGCGATAGCTACCGTCTTGCCCCTTCTGACGACCATACCCCCGAACGTCTGACACCGTCATTCCCAGAACCCCGGCCTTTACCAGATCTGCTCTAACGACGCTCAGCCGCTCGGGTCGAATCATTGCTTCAATTTTTTTCACGCCGACTACCTGAAGGAACTCGCATCCTCTCTAGCCTATCGTCAGCCGGACAGCGGTTATCACAAATGTCGTTAAAACCAGCACATTGTCCTGAGTGACGTAGTTAATGCTACGAGAAATATGTGAGTATACATAGTGATTTTTCCCGCAAATATAAAGAACTTCTGATCTGCGGGAAATATATTAATCACCCATCTGGTATAGATGTTATTACTATTTAGGACACAGGTAAGCGATCAATCCCTCCCTACGACATTCATGGGGAGGGTTTTATTTTATACCTATTACGAGGCAGGCTTGTGCTAAGGGAGCCACTGCGGATAAAAACCAGCGGTAGGCAGCTCATTGGGTTCCGCCTGTAAGGGAATACCGCTATCGTCAAACAGGATCGGGAAAAACCAGAGCGTGCTGTCGGTAATTACGTTTCCGTCAGCGCTGCGCAGGCCCGAAGGATCCGCGCTGACGGCAGTCGTGACCTGGTCAAATAGGAGCCCCAAACCGTCTGGTGCAAGGCTCATTTTAATGTCTGGCTGCATTGGCAGCAGGAGCAGGTCGCTGCGATCGCCCGTTTCAAGATTAATGGCTACGAGATAGGGCTGCTCTGCATACACATCTCCCGGCAGACGCTCGGTGACGATGCCATACACGTAGTCTCCGGCAGGGGAAAATTTGGCATCAAGGATCGACCCTGGTACGGAGAGGAGGTTGCGCTCTTGTCCCTGGTTGGTGACCCAAAATAGCGACTGGGTTGGCTCGGTCGGGTCAGCATTAAACCTTACTAGGGCAGCCGCGGTGCCGTCTGACGCAAAATCCAGCACGAGACCATACTGGGGCAAGAAATCGATAGGTTCCGCCGAGTCCTCCTCGCTGAGGGAGAGCAGCGCCATTCCCTGCCCCTGCAGGTAGGCGATGGCTTGGCTGTCAGGGGTGATTAGGAAATCTCCCCCGGGCTCAGCAGGCAGTGGGGCCAAGGCTTGATTGCCCTCTGGATCTATGCGCAAGGTCCACAGGCCAAACTCACTGGGTTTTTGCCGGTTAACGCGATAGACGACGATGGTTTGGCCGTCAGGGGATAAATCGAACTTTAGGTTTTGATAGTCGTCGCTACTGAGCAGGAGCTGGACATCGCTGTTGAGGGGAAAGGCTGGTTCCGCCGCTTTTGCGCCGGGAGTCGTGGCCGGGGGGGGCGCGGTAATCCCCGTAGCGGCGACGTAAATCTGCTGGTTCAGCAATCCCTGGTCGCGGGAGGCGCGCTCCACCGCCGAAAATAGGACGCGATCGCCATTGGGATAGGGCTCGTAATCCATCACCACCAGCGTCTCCGGGGTCAGAATTCGCTTCTCCTGGCGCGTCAGGTTGTAGAGAATCAGGCGTCCCTCCTCAGCCTCGCTGGCCCCGAGGTAGAGGAAGGCGCGATCGCGAGTGCGGAAGCTACCCTCGAATGGAACGAGGACGTGGCTAGCATCGTCCTGGCCCGTGCTGAAGCGGTCCCAGGCGCGGTCTACCGTGAGCTTGTAGTCGTAGCCATAGGGAGCAGGGGCCAGCAGCGTATAGGCCATGCGGCGACCGGCCCAGCTGACTTTGCCTGGGATGGGCTGCCGATCTGATTCAGAAATTAGCGCCTGCAGCGCCAGATTTTCCTCAACGGCCCTATGGTCCATCGGACGGCTAAATGTGAGGAAAAAGGCCTGGTCTTCAGCCCCAACCAGCCTGCCTTGCCAGCTAAACTCTCTGACGGTGGGGGCAGGCTGCTTGACCCAAAAAATGGTAAAGACCAAGACGACGGCGAGCGCCGCGCTGACGACCGTCGCAGCGCGGTCGAGGGGATACGAAAATAGCTTAGGGATTCGCATCATTCGATTTTACCGCGTCTGAATTTGACTGGCTAAGCGGGAGCTATTACGCGCGTCAGGCCATCCCGCTGACGCGGGCGCTTAATTTGCTCGGCGGCGCAGGATTTTGAACCGCTGGCTCAGCCGCCAGAGCCGGCTGCGATTCAAGTCAGTGAGCTTTGAGACTGCCCTACGGAGCTGGCGCTGCGTCCGGGCCTGAAGCGCTTCGAGAGCTTCAGCCCGCTGCGTCATTTGGGCCAGTTGAGCTTTGACTTGATCGAGCTCGCCAGAGAGGACGCCAGAGGGGATGCCAGAGGGGGCGCTTGGCAGTGAACCCGGAGACAGTTCGATCTGGTCGCCGTCCTGTAGGGCTCTCCCGTAGCGAAGATTGTTTTGTTGAAAGGCCTCGAGCGCCTGCTGAAAGGCGCTGCCCTGAGCGGCAATTTGCTGCTGCAGCCGCGCCTGTACGTGGTGATAAAGCTCCAGGTCCAGCGCGTTGTAGCGCTCAATCAGGGCGATCGCTCGGGGGGAAAGCTGCTCGCGTTTCGGACGCTGTGGGTTGACGTTGAGCCGGGGATAGGGGGACGGTGACCAACCGAGGCGCTGCCCTAGCAGCAGCAGCGTCGCGTCGAACTGCTCTGAGGTTCCTGCCACCACAAAGGCGGCGTCGAGGTTATGCTTGGCTTGCTGCAAGTGTTTTGAGGTGCACTCGTCGAAGCCAACGGTGCCGCTTACACCAGAGAGGTGACGGGTTTGGACATTGTTGGTCTGCTTTTGCAGCCCGCAGCCAACATACTCCGCAACGCTGCGGGCTGCCTGGGCCACCGGATAGCCGGGGTGGCTTGGACTCTTGAGCACGAAGTAATAGTGGGAGACCACCCGCTCGATGGGGTGGCGCAGCAGCGTCACATAGGCTGAGGGCTGGGGCAAATATTGGTGGATGCCAAAGGGCATATGCCCATATATCAGTCGAAGCTGCCGCCGCTGAGCCTCAGGCATAGTCTGTATGTTCTTAAATGCGTGCTTTTTAGTGCGATAGCTGGCCTCACTGCCGTAGTGGTCCGTGAGAATGTTGGCCATCGTGGTGCCTGCCGCCTTGGGAATGTGCAAAAAGATGATGGTTTTAGGACGAGACAGGCTGATAGCGGACCCCGAATCGGCGCCACAATCATTGGGCTCAAAAGCGTCGGGCTCAAAAGCGGTAGTCATGGAGCTCAATTTCCTTAGCAAAGACCGTCTCGATTAGCTGGCGCTGAGCGGGGGTGTAAATGTCTTGATAGGGGCGGTAATCGTTGCGGCGATCGGCCTTAGCCCAGATGTCTAGGGTCCCGCTGAATGGAATATCTAAGCGCTGGCACACGTCACTCAGGCCTTGGGATAGGGCTTCGTAGTGAATCACCCGGTCGACAATAATGCGATCGCCTCCCAGGTCGGTGTAGTAAGGATAGTTGAGGCAAAAATCACCGTGGCTCAGGTACGCCTTGAAGCTGAGGGGCTGCTTACTGTCGTAGCGCCGCATGTGGTAGTAGGACAGGGTCTTATCCCAGGGGTTACGCTCGACGCAAAATTTGAAATAGGTTCGCCAAATTTGGCGGGGCACCCGCGCCCTGATGGCGTAGGCCGGCAGGTGATTATAAAATCGGTTGCAGGTCCGGTAGTCCTTCAGGGTGGACTGGAGGGGCTGCCGGTGTCTTGCCCGGAGCCACAGCTCGGGGAGGGGATTAAACCCTGATTGGTAGTTTTGGGCGTGGTGGGGTTTGACAGGAGGATAGATGGGGGTAATGACGCCGCGATCGCCACAGTGCTGGGAGAGGAAAACCTCAAGGCTGGTGCTGGCTGTCTTCATCGTTTTGATGAAGATAAAGCGGTGCTTGTGGGAGATGATCATGGGCTATGTCTTAAGCACTAGAGCGCACCCAAGCTGTTCACTACAAACTGTTTCGCCCTTAATGTACCAGAGGGAAGGACGCTTCTGGTGAATGGCTTCAAAATGGATTGCCCCCCACGATTAAGGGGAAGCGCAGCCAAGGCGATCGCCTCATAGGCCACCACCCAAGCAACTTCCGTAAATGAAGCAGCTTGGGTGAACAACCAGAGTCATTATCCCCTCCATCGATTGGGAGGGACCTGTCTAATGGAATTTGAGCGTTCCTCTAACCGAAGATGAAGCTCTCGGCGCCGACGTCTGAGACACTGACATTGGCCAAAGCCACCAGCCGCAGCGGATCTCTGCCGCCGTCAAGGCCATCGCGATCAAAGAGCACAACCGTCCGACTCTCGCTGCCGCTGAGCCGAATGCTATCGCCCAAAGCGCTGGCGTCGGTGGCAAGACCGGCACGCTGCAGCAAGCTGCTCACGTCAATCAAGTCGCTACCCACTTCAAAATCGGTAATCGTGTCTAGCACATCTCTAACCCCGCGGTAGATAAAGGTATCGCTGCCGCTGCCGCCGGTAATTCGGTCGTTGCCAAAGCCACCCGTGATCTGATCGTCGCCGCTGCCGCCGATAATTCGGTCCCGGCCCCGGTTACCCAGGATCTCGTCGTCGCCAGCACCACCAACGATCCTGTCGTTGCCAACGCCGCCACTGATAAAGTCGTCACCGCCGCCGCCAAAAACGAGATCGTCCCCAAAGCCCCCGATTAGCCTGTCATCGCCATTGTTGCCTGAGAGTCTGTCGTCACCGCCGTTGCCAAAGACAACGTCGTTATCGGCCCCACCCGCAATTCTATCCTCGCCGAGACCGCCAAAGATGCAGTCATTACCGCCACTGCCGGTGATATTGTCGTCGCCGGCCAAGCCGCGAAAATCCTCGGCGGCGCTGCTGCCAGCTAAGTTATCAGACTGGGCCGTTCCAGCAATTAGAATTTTGTCATCATCGTCGTCGGAGGGGAGCGTGACTTCCTCCGGCGCTCCTGTCCCAAAAATAGTTGTTGTCGTGTAGGTTACCGTCTCCCCTGGCGCAAGCTCAAAGCCGTTTCTGAAGGCTAGGGTGACGTCAAAAGCACCGCCGCTATCTACAAAACTATCTGCGTCAGCACCGTCACCAGTAATCACGTCATCGAGGTCGACGCCATCGATGATGCGATCTAAAAGACCAGAAAAAGAATCTAGCTCGAAGCGTCCTGGACCGCTGACGTCTCCCCCTTCGGCGGTAATTCCTAAAAAGGTCGTTGATGTGGAGGGGTTATCGTCTGCATCGGTCTCAAACAGAATCTCCTGATCGCCATTATCTATCAGTCCACCCCCATCACTAATGCTGCCATCGAACAGTAAATCGCCGTCGATATATCGAAATAGCTCGAAGCTGATGGTTTCCGAGGTCGGGTTTGTGATCAGGTAGGTTTGGGTTAACAGGCTACCGGTGCGAGTCCCTTCATCCAGCAGGTCCGTGGTCGTTTGATCGAGCTGAAACTCTAAATCGCTAAAGCTGAAGACGCTCGCTGCTTCATCGTCATCTGACGAAGTAAAACCAGGGTCCTCCAGGCTTCCCGAGCTTCCAATACTCCCAATCGTTAGAAATGTGCGAGAGCCAGCGTTATTGATCTCAATCGCAACACCAGATTCGAAGGTGGTTCCTGCCGCATCCCCGTCGCCGATGGGATCATAAAGCGCGTCGCTTACTCCACCACCAACAGCACTACCAAAAGAACCGTAAGCATCAACCTCAACACTCACACTGCCGTCGCCGGCAGCAGTACTCAGTAACACCATGACAAGACGTCCACGTAATTATCGTTTTACTTTAGAGGAGAAAAACCCTCTATGGGCAACGATAGCATTCCGAAAGGTTTTTATCTGATTGTATTAAAGATGTTTAACACCGTAGCGCCGCGCTTAGTCACCTTTGCAGCTACCTTTTGATGCGATCGAAAATTTGTCGGCCGAGCACAGAGACCCGCAGAGGCCGAATTACCCGCTTGCCGAATTGGACGGTGCGGTCCGCTAGAGCGGCTGTCCATTGCGCGACGCGGTGTTTGATGTAGCCCGTGTATGCGTAGCGCACGTGAGGTGAGGTATAGGGTAGCTTAGGAAGCCGATTCTGGTTCGAAAAGACAATAAATACGGCGTTGGCCAGGACAGGTCTGAACGGCGATGCCAGAAGCTTGAGGAAAATCGGCCCGATTTCATTCTGCATCCCCTTGTGGAGGACGGCCCACTGGTAGCGCTTTGGGTCAACCCGCGAGTCGCCGTAGTTGGCGATTCGTCCAGAGGGAATGGAGGTTTCGCTGGGCATCATGCTGCCAAACGAGAAGCGAAATAGGTTGGGGGCAAAGATCTTTTCACCGGGGTGGACGTGCTGCCGCAAGAATGTCTCGACCTCCTGCCAGGGCTGGGGGACATCTTTAAATAGAAAGGCGGTGGCGTCGATGGTTGGGCGATCGCCCACAGGACAAATCTGCACAAGGTCGATAGCGACCCCCACCCGTCGCTTGTCGGCCACAGCGGGCATGGCGGACTGCAGCGACTGGGTGTGCCCCACCTGAAACGTCAGCCGCGTGAAGGGAACACCTTGGGTCGCGGACTTTGGGATAGTGCCGCGCAGGATGGCGGTATCTTCGTCGCAGTAGAGGGTAAACAAATGCAGCATCGTCTGATTGACGCGCAGCTGCAAGCTGCTGAGCACCTCAGGCGTTACGGCATTGATCACCCGAATCTCAACGGCGTAGTCATTGGGAAGTAGGGCCGGGAAGTCGAGGGTAGAAGTTGGTCCTGGCCCCGTCCAGCGAAAAGGCAGGTGGCGCTCCTCTCCTTCCCACCCGTGCCACCCCGATCCAGAGAACCCCTGCTTGAAGGTGAAGGTGAGCTGAGAAATTGGGGGCGGCAGCGTCTGAATGAAGCAGGCCTCATAGTGCTGCTCAAGCTGCCGTTGGTGGACGTCCTGCGCTGACGCGCTATCGCTCTGAAGGTGACTGAGCATCGCCTGATGACGGCGCTCAAATAGGGCCTTGGCATAGTCATACAGCGCCACGTCAAGCTGGTTGTGCTCCAAAATAATCTCCAGCTCTTCAGCGCTGAGCTGCTCCCGCTTCAGCTTTTTGTTGCCCACCATCAGCCGCTGCACCTGCTGCAGGGGCGACCAGCCAAAGGTGTAGTTCAGCAGGGCCATGGAGTCGTCGAACTGTTCTGTGAGTCCGACGAAGGCAAAGTCTTCTAGGTGGGCCCGGGCAGCGTCGAGCCAGTCGCGGTGGGCGGAACGGGCCGCACCCCGCCAGGCCCGCCCTGCAAGCTGGCGGGCTTGGGCGTTGACCACGCCGGACACGTTTGGGTCACAGATGTAGTCTTTGAGCGGCAGGGTGCGAGCTTTGTGCTGGGTGGCAGCCGCTTGAGGATGGATAATGATGCAGGTTTTCATGAACTCGTAGGCCGAGATCACCCGCTCTACCGGATCTCGCAGCATGGTGACGAGGTGGGGCGATCGCGGCAGAATGAGGCCGATGTCGTAGGAGAAGTGGCCCCGAAAGAGGCGGTAGCCCGCAATTTGTTCGGCAGAATACTCGTGCAGCTCAATCAAGCGATGTTCCGGACAGATTTTATCCCGATCAAACTTCGAGTCTAGAATAGAGGTCAGCGTCGTCCCCGCCGTC
Source organism: Elainellaceae cyanobacterium (assembly GCA_050330955.1). Classification (GTDB taxonomy): domain Bacteria; phylum Cyanobacteriota; class Cyanobacteriia; order CAKZMO01; family CAKZMO01; genus JBCCAG01. The sequence continues at coordinate 18,823 of JBHJHJ010000024.1, forward strand.
TTGGGAATGTGAATAAAGCACAGCTGGTCATCAGGCCCCAGGCGACAGATCGGTTGGCCGTAGGCAGGCTGACCGCTTGCTGCGCTGTCGCCTAGACTGTCGCCCAAACTACCGCCTACGCTGCCGCCTTGGTTTACTCCACTATTGCTCTGTTTCACTGCGCCGCCGTATCCTAGCTCCAATCACACCAAGCGTGTTGGTCGAGCCCAATCGTAGCACAAATGCCTAATTCTAATCCTCCCGATCCGCCGCCCACGGTCAACCTCGACCCGGTGACGGTGGTTGCTATTGTCGTTATACTCCTGTTCGTGCCGCTGGTGCTGTCCGGGTTTCTGTTTCAGTGATGTGTTCTTCCCCCTGCCCATGACTTCTCTCTCCAATCCCCCCTCCCTCCAGGCGATCGCCCGCCGCACCCGTCAGGCGGCCCAGACCCTGGCGACCCTCTCCACCCAGCAGAAAAACGACGCCATTGAGGCGATCGCCCAGGCCCTAGCGCGTCACGCAGATCAGATTACCCAGGCCAACGCCGCCGACCTAGATGCGGCGCTGGCGGACGGGCTGGCAAAACCCCTCTATAGCCGGCTGAAGCTAGACGGGGAGAAGCTGACGGGGGCGATCGCCGGGGTGCGCAACGTGGGCCGGCTGGCTGACCCTATCGGCCAGGTGCAGATTCATCGGGAGCTAGACGCGGGGCTGGTGCTGACGCGGGTGAGCTGCCCTTTGGGGGTGGTGGGAGTAATTTTTGAGTCTCGCCCCGACGCGGTGATGCAGATCAGCTCCCTGGCCATCAAGTCCGGCAACGGCGTCATTCTTAAAGGGGGACGAGAGGCGGTGCGCTCCTGCCAGGCAATTGTAGCGGCGATTCGAGACGGGCTGTCGGCGACGGCGGTGCCGCCCGAGGTGGTGCAGCTTCTGACCACGCGGGAAGAGACCCTAGGGATGCTGGCTTTGGACCAGGAGATTGACCTGATTATTCCTCGGGGCTCCAATGCCTTTGTACGCTTTGTGCAGGAGAACACGGCGATTCCGGTGTTGGGACACGCCGAGGGCATCTGCCACCTCTACCTAGATAGGGCAGCGGCTCCAGATAAGGCGATCGCCATCGCCCTAGACGCCAAGGTGGGCTACCCCTCAGCCTGCAACGCCATCGAAACCCTGCTGGTTCACGAGGCGATCGCCCCAACGCTGCTGCCCCAGGTAGCGGCGGCGCTGCAGGAAAAAGGGGTGGCGCTGCGGGGTGACGCCGCCGCCCAGGCCATTGTCGTCATGGATGCGGCTGGGGAGCAGGACTGGTCTACCGAGTACAGCGACTTAATGTTGTCGATTCGGGTGGTGCCGGACGTGGATGGGGCGATCCACCACATCAACCGCTACGGCTCACGCCATACGGAGGCGATCGTTACCGAGGACGACGCGGTGGCCCGTCAGTTCCTCAGCCGGGTGAACGCGGCGGGGGTGTTTCGCAACTGCTCCACCCGGTTTGCCGACGGCTTCCGCTATGGCTTTGGGGCAGAGGTGGGCATCAGTACCCAGACCATGCCGCCCCGGGGGCCGGTGGGCTTAGAGGGCCTGGTGACTTATCGGTATGAGCTGGTGGGGGAGGGGCATGTGGTAGCCAGCTATTCGGGCGCTGCGGCCAAGGCGTTTACGCATCGGGATTTGGTGTAGTCGCTATGATTGCTGGGCCTAGGGGCGATCGCCTAGCGCCCCAAGCAGACTTAGATTGGGAAGCCACCCAAGACATGAAGTACGCCTGCGTTGATGGCGAAGTCTTTGTAATGATGGGCTAATTCAGGATCCCTGTCTGATTGCGGAGGTGCTATTGCCTAGCACTGCCGACTATGACCGTGGCGACAAGTTTACCCATCACCGCCGCATTCCGACGTTGCATATGCCATCTGTATTGCCGCGCCTACAGCTTCACTAATTGACTTGCCCTGAGCCTCCGCCAAAGCCCTGGCGCATTCGGCAACAAATCTAGGCACACGAACCGATATAACGACCAGTTTCTCTTCTTTCGAAGTTTTCATCAGTAGAAAACGCAGCTAAAAACATGTGACTTGGGCTTGATTTTAGATGTGATTGTAATCACTTGCCCAGTCATGTCAGGTAACTTGTCTTAAGCTTTATATGCCCCTGCATTTACTTCGTATTGCCGCCTCAAGTTTGCCAGTAAGCTGTTGAAAAGGCCTATTAAATTTACTAAGAAAATTAACAGGCTATTGAAATGATTAGGTCGGTATAAATGATTCGGAAAATGGTAAAGACTGCCAGAATCCTCCAAGCCCGTTTTCACTTCGGTCAAAAGGTAAAAATTTCCTCTAACAAAGAAGCCTACATCTGTGGGGCTATCTACTATTCTGATGTGCGGCAATGGCACTATGCATTGAGCTTCAGCGCTCAGAACTACCTGCCTGAAGAGACCTGGTATTGGGAGAGCGAGCTATGCCTACCAGATGACTAAAACGCTCACCCATAGACAAAGCAGCCTAACAATGGACTAATCGCACCTCACGATGGCAAGCCAAATGGATGCTATTGCACTGGCACGGTTGCTTCTAAGAAATCTTAAGGAGATTTCTTCTAGGGCTGATCCGCCACGCAGTGGGTCAGGTGCTTAGGACAACCCTATGGGCTGAAAGCTTAACGTTGCGTAGACAACGCGTGCGCGCAACTGTCCTGACTTGTTGGGACAGTTGCGATATGCCGCTGCACCGCGCTGCAGTCAAAGTTGAGCCGCGACGATGCAATTTGCCGGGCGCCACAGTCAATATCAGACGGCGATCGCTCGATTGCAGGCGACAATCATTCCATTACACCGCGCAACATCAAAATGTAGGCGACAATCATTTCATCGTCAAAGCTTGCTACGCCAAAATCGTGCCCACTAAGCAAGCATCCCCTAGACTGACCCCCGACAGGGTAACGTCGCTCAAGTCCGCGCAGAGCAAGTTGGCGCCGTCCAGCGCCGCCCCCGCCAAGTCAGCCCCGCGTAAATCTGCTTCCTCTAGGTTGGCGCCGTTGAGCAGCGCCCCCTTCAAGTTGGCCTGGCTGAGGTTGGCGCCGCTGAGGTTAGCGCCGTTGAGGTTAGCGCCCCGCAGGTCGGCGCTGCGCAGGTCCACCCCCGCCAGGTTCACCCCCATTAGGGTGGCACCGCTGAGAAACGCCGCCGCGAAGTTCGTGTGCTTGAGGCTGGACTGCATCAGGTTGGCTCCCCGCAGATTGGCTCCCCGCAGGTCGGCGTTTGTCAGGTTAATCTGCATCAGGTTGGCCCCCAGCAAATTGGCCCGCAGGTCGGTTCCGATGCACTGGCAGCCTACCATGTTGGCTCCCTCTAGACGGGCGCCAATGAGCACGGCATAGCTCAAGTCGGAGCCCGTGAGCATGGCACCTGCTAAATTGACCCGGCTGAGGTTTACCTTGACCAGGTCCTGGTCCTCTAGTCGCGCGCCTGGTAGGTCTGTTAGCTTACCTGCTCGTATCGCCTCAATATTCATACCTGATCTATGTCCGCATTTAGGGCTAACGGTTTGCTAAAACGGGCGCGATCGCGGCAGGATAACGCTGCGGTCCGATACGACGCTCCGCTAGTCCGTACTGTATCATCCAAGACGCATTGGCTGAATTTTGCTGCCGGCCGTTTCCTCGGCGATAAATTTCTTGGCGATTAAGGTGTGGCCAAGAACGAACTAGCGTACCGATAGAGCCGACTCGCTCAAAGCCGCGTCAGAGTCGAGTAGCCAGAGGCCAGATGCAATTTTGGGCATTGTGACCGACAGGCTCAGGCCCTGGCGCAGCCCGCCCACCAGCAGCGTCAGAACTTCCACAAGCTTCGGGTCCCATCGCTTCCCTGACTCCTCAGCGCAGCGGTCTAAGGCCCGGCCCATCAGCTCTGCGTTCAAGTTCTTGCCAAAGCGATCGCCCTTGGGAATGTCTTGCTGCTGGGCGAGGCGAGTTTGGAAAACGCTGGCCAACCCTAAAATTCTCGACTCTAGGGGAATGTTGTCTCCGCCCAGCCGGGCCGGCAGGCCCGAGCCATCCCACCACTCGGTTTGATGGGTGATGATGGTGGCGATCGCCCTCAGGCGGGGCATGGTGCGCAGCACTTGCGTTCCGGGATTGAGGGGACAGAACAGCCCTTCGGCTTCAGGTGCGTGGTCTGCCTGGGATATTTCAGAGATGCTGCCGTCAATGTTTTGCAAAAATGCCAGACGGTGGAGCAGCCCCGCTAGCCGTAAGCGATGGAGCTGCCAACCGGGTAAATCTAGGAGCTGGCCGATGGCCTCGCTCAGGGCTGCCACCTCAGCCGCCGCCATAGGGTTGCTCATGTCGGCTTGGTCCATCATCTGCGCCAGGCGCAAAAACGCCTGCAGCTTGTTGGAGACCAGATTGTCAGCCAAGGGCTCAGAAGCGAAATCTGACGCCGCGACACTAGATGCCATAGGCGCATGGGTGCTTTCAGCGGTCTGCAAATAATCGACGACGCGGTGCACAATATCGCCCATATTGGGTGCAGAAGATGGGGTATAGTGCACAGCCGCTTCGCCAGACGCCGCACGCTCAATCTGATGGATCTGACCAATCACAGACTGATACAGGGGGGCATCATACTGCTGCAGGTGGTCAGCGGCCAGCTTCGCCGTTTCCAACACCAAGCCCGGCTCAAAGGTCCAAAAGCCGTAAAACTTTCGCTCCAGGTCATTGGTGGGCTCCCCCAAGACCTGGTAGTCTGCCTCAGAGAGTTCCTGGCACAGGACCATAGCGGTGTAGCCCGGCGACAGGATGATGAGATGCCACTCTTGAGATACGGGGTCGCTGGTGTCGAGGCTGACCAAGTCAACGTTTGGCTTTTGGCCGGTGGGGTGGTCCTGAAACCCGGCGTCCGGCGCCGCCATGATCACGATATGGTTGGCCTTTTCGGCAATCTCGCCGTAGCGGTCGGCCTCCTGCAAGTACCACTTCCCCTGCTGAAAGGCTGTGATCACCAGCGGTTCATTATCGACCGTTAGGATAGAATCCTCCAGGGCATGACAGAGGGCCACTAGCGTATTTTTATAGTAGACGCCGAAGTTGAGCGCCTTGCGGGGGTCATTGCTGTCTTGGTGGGCGTCCCGTAGCTTTTGTAAAATCGAACCGCTAAGCATGATTTCAGTGGTGTTGGGGTTGGATAGGGTAAATATTAAGCAGGTTTTTATAGTTGGGGATGGAAAGTTAAAAGGTGAACGGGGCGATCGCCGAGGGCCATGGGAAACGTCTCGCGAAGTGGCACCCGCATCACGACACGGCAGCCACTTCGCGGGGTTTATGGGTGATGGGGGCTGAGAGCGCTTCTGCCAAGTCACACCGTCCCAAACGCTCCTCTAATATTGCCATGACCTCACGCCCAAAGTCTTTTGAGTTGCGCTGCCAGGCCTGCAGACAGACCTCGCCAAAGAAAGAGCCCATGGGCTCGGGGTTCCACAGCAGCTTCTTGGCCGTCCAGGGCATCATGCTCATGGGATTGTAGTCTGGCTTGAGAATGTCCCGCTTGAGGGCGTAGTGCTCAAGGTGGGTGTGGGGCTGCAGGCCAATGAAGAAGATGGCAGGCTCCACTTTGTCGGCGCCAAAGATTTCCTCTAAGGCCCGGTGGTAGGCCACGGTCTGGCGGATGGTTTCGGGCCGCTCGTCAATCACGTTAAAGGAGTAGTTGACGGAGACCACGTCCTTGTAGCCCGCCGTCTTGAGGTCTCGGCAGTTCTGCAGCACGGTCTTAAGGTTGTAGCCCATGCGCATCTTGCGGACAAGCTCTTGGGAGCCGCTGGTGATGCCGATTTCGAAGTAGTTCATGCCGGTCTGCACCATCAGCTCGCACAGCCTAGGGGTGAGGTTATCAGCGCGGATGTAGGCGGCCCAGTGGATGTCGTTCATACCTGCCGCTAAGACCTTCTCCAGGAGCTCCACCACGTCGTCGATGTAGCGGCGGGCGGGAATAAACTGGGCATCGGTGAACCAGAAGTTACGGACGCCGAGGGCGTAGAGCTGCTGCATCTCTCTGACCACCTCGTCTGCCGGGTTAATGCGCACCTGCTTGCCCTCTACCACGGTGTAGATGCAGTAGCAGCAGTTGTGGGGACAGCCCCGCTTGGTCTGCACCCCGACGTAGAAATCCTGCTCCTGCAGGTAATAGTCAAACTCGGGCCAAATGGTCTCGATGTAGTCGTAGCGGCAGGCGGATTTTTCCAGGGGCGTGGGGCTTTCGTGAATCATGCGATCGCGGGGCTGGGTCTCTCCGACCACGTAGCACCGCTCGTCGCTGAAGTCCTGGCCCTTAAGCAGCTTCTCTAGCAGCAGTTCCCCTTCGCCAACGGAGACCACTGTGCCCTGGGGCAGGCGATCGCTCATCTGCTCGTAAAAGACGCTCACCGCTCCGCCGCCCACCACGGCCCGCACCTCTGGGACGTAGCGCTGCGCCCGCCGAATGCCCCGGCGAATCAAGCCTAGGTTGCGCCACAGCTCGGTGTAGTAGGCAGTGGTGACCCGCAGCCCGCCAAAAGCGCCCCGCAGCTTCACCAACGGGTTGCGGGCGTAATAAAACTCAAACGCGTTCTGCAGGGGATTGCCGCCGCGTCCGCCCACTGGCGCATAGATTTGAATATCCCGCCAGGAGAAGACTAGCAGCGTGGGGCGAAACGCGTCGATGCACCGGTCTAGCGCTCCAGAAAAGTCAAGGGGGGGAACAGTCCCTAAGTCGAAAATCCGCTGAGCTACGCAGGGCAGGGCCTTGTGGACGTGGTCAGCCAAGTAGACCACGCCGATGGGAAAGATGGGGTTGCAAGGCAGCCGAACGTAGAGAACGCGCTGCTGGCCGCGATTCTGTGGGTTGTGCTCAGCCTGGCTGGAAGGGAGATACGAAGTCATGGTTGGTATAAAGAACTGCTCAGAAGCAATCTGCTGATTTGAGTTCTGACTTGGCCAAAATAGCTAGCCCCATCACAACGCGTAGAGCAGCAGAATTTCTGAAAATCTTTCACATAACTTTACGATACCACCCGCAACCTTAAACTGCATCCCTCCCTTTGGCAAAGGCGAAGAGGGGCCCACCTGCTGTAGCTTGTATACAGCGCTTTGCCGCAGATGGGGAACTGATCCCCGACAATTACCTGAACCGAGCAGCGGTTCTGTGGGCGATCGCCCACAGGCTAGCTCAGGGCATTCTCTGCCCCCAAAACCCTATCCCTTTCAGCAGATTTATTAAAATCTGCCGGGACGAAAAGGACTTGGTATTCGGATTTACAACTATCTGGGATCGCCCGGTGTTAAGGTTTCAATAGGCATTTATACGTTCGCGTAAAGCTTCACACATTTAAGATAAGGTTATGGCACAAGTTTTTGATCCCGTCCCTTCCGATCATCCGAGTCGCATCCTCTGTTGCTACATCAACGCAACGAGTAAGATTCAGATCGTCCGCATCACCAATATTGTCAACTGGTACTTCGAGCGCGTCGTCTTTCCGGGCCAGCGGCTCATTTTTGAAGCGCTGACTTCTGCTCAGCTTGAGGTTCATTCAGGGGCAATGGCAAGCGCCATTTTGTCCGACACCATCCCCTGTCAGCGGCTGCGCATCAACACCGGAGATACCGATCAGGCCGCTGATGAGCAGGCTACCCCTAACTTTCAAAAGCCCTCTGCCCCTGAAGCAGAGGTCCAGTCCATCGCATTTCGTGACAGCGTGCCGAGGGTGCCCGCCGTAGCCTTTCAGCCTGCATAGCAGCTTCTCGGCAAACAGGGCGTGGTAAGCTTAGCCATAGGCTTAACGTGAAAGAGCATCAGTGAATTTACCGTCTTTTATATGGCTTTGGCGCATTGCCGCTTGGTCCATGGGGCTATCGGTGTGCGCCTATTTTATTTTGGCGGCAACTGGAAGCTGGATGTGGGTCCGTCGCGGGCTGCTCCGGTCACCGTGGCTCAGGACACTGCACTATGGCCTCGGCGTCTGCCTAGTGCTGCTAGTGCTGCTCTTGTTGGGCATCGGGCTGGTGGGCACGCTGGGCCATTATGGCACGCTGGGCCATTCGGTCCATCTCCCTGCTGGTCTGGCGGTGGTTCTGCTGGTGCTGGTGTCCGCTGGAAGCGCGACCCAAATTGGCGCTTACCCTTGGGCCCGCAGGCTCCACGTTTCCACCAATGCGCTGCTGTTTGTGGCGATGGCAATCGTGTCTTGGACTGGCTGGTCTGTGGTTCAAAAGTATTTACCCTAAGGATTTATGGAGTCAGCCAGCGATCGCCGCATATTTAACCTGTCCCCGCTAATTCGCCTGACGCTTCTTGGGCTCTACGCTGCCCTCCTACTTCCGGTCCCCATCCTGGCGCAGGTCACGTCGGCGCCCGTATCGCCTTTGCTCCTGAGCGCAGGCGTCCTTGTTGGGGGCCTGCTGCTCTATGCTGCGCTTTCAGAGCGCGTCATTGTCGATGATGACGGAATTCAGGTGGCCTATGCGAAGTGGGTGCCCTCAGTGTGGCGATCGGGCTGGTCTTTGGGCTGGAATGATATTGTGGCGCTGAAGCCGCGCTCTACAGGCCAGGGCGGCATCGTATACTACTTCGTCAACCGGGCAGGCGATCGGGCCTATCTCCTGCCGATGCGAGTGGCTGGATTTGCCGAACTGATGCGCCTAGTTCAGGCTAGGACAAATCTTAACATGACGGATGTTCGCCCTTTGTCGCAGCCCTGGATGTATTTTATTTTGCTAAGCTTCACGGTGATTTTGCTGGCGATCGATGGCTGGGTGGTTGGGATGGCGCTGTCCCATCAGCTTCCGCTCTAGCATTAGGGCGCTGGGTCACTCAGAATAGTGCTTTTCAATCAGCAGGCAGTTTCGCTGGTCTGGACAGCGCGTGTACTGGATGGTATCTGCAATGCGCTTCATTAAGCCCAGGCCCCGGCCTCCTGCGGCCTCCTGATTGAGTTTGAGCGACGCCTGTTCAATGTAGCGATCGAAGTCAAAGCCAGGCCCCTGGTCCCAAATCCGAATTTCGAAGACACCGTCATAGATACGGATCTCGATTTCGATGGGCGTGTTTAGGGGTTTGCCCTGATGGGCATGGCGGACCGCATTGGTAAAGCCTTCTGCCAGAGCAAGCTGGCAGGGAAGCCAAACAGAGTGGGGAAGAACCGGATCCTGAAACTGATCAAACCACGAGAGGACTCGGGGCAGCGCGTTTAAGTCAGTAGAGACTTGAATGGACGATTTCTGAGACAGCTTCAACGGTGCACATCCCTTACTATGCATCAATAAACTTATCCCGAAATTTGGTTTACAACCATCAATCGAGTACAACTAATGTAAACGCGCTCCCTTCATTTCTCTAAGGTACGCCGAATAGACCTCAATCATCAACGGCAGGATAGCCCTCTACGTCTCTATTTAGCCTTATCTTCAGGAAAGATTCATCTGAAGCCCCTTGAGTTCGTCCGGTATGACCTGCTGCAATGGTGTAGCGAATAGAGAGTTGTTGTCTCTTGTGATTCAGTTGCCCATGTCAGCGGGGCTAAAAAAACCTCAAATAATGTCCTGTCGCAGATACCATGTCAAAAATTCTCGTCATTGACGATGATCTAAAAGTTCAGTCTTTTCTCAAGAAGTCGCTCCAGGGCGAAGACATTGAAGTCACCGTGGCGGGCGATGGCCAAACTGGACTAGAGCTAGCTCGCAGCCTACGTCCAAGCCTAATTATTTGCGATTGGCTGATGCCGGGTCTCGACGGACTCGAGGTCTGCCGGCAAGTGAAAGCGGATTCAACCCTAGCAACCACCTTCTTTATTGTGCTGTCGGCCAAAGGGGGGGTTAAGGACCGGGTTGAGGGACTCAACACCGGGGCCGATGATTTCCTGGCGAAGCCTGTGGACTTGAGCGAGCTGAGGGCAAGGGTGAAGGCGGGGCTGCGGCTCCATCAGCTGAGTAAAGACCTGCAGCACCAAAAGGAGCTTTTGGAGGCAGAGCTGCAGGAAGCGGCAGACTATGTGCGATCGCTGCTGCCCCCCCCTATGACCGAGCCGGTGAAGATTGCCTCCCGGTTTGTGCCGTCCCGCCAGCTCGGCGGTGACTGCTTCGACTACTATTGGCTCGACCCAGACTATTTGGCCATCTATCTGCTAGACGTCTCAGGGCACGGCCTCGGGGCCGCGCTGCCGTCAATTTCGGTGCAGAACGTGCTGCGCTCTCAATCGCTGCCGGACGTCAACTTCTACCGCCCTGCCTCAGTGCTTCAGGGGCTGAACGAGGCGTTCCAAATGAACGACCAGAACGATAAGTACTTCACCATGTGGTACGGCGTTTACAACCACCGCCGGCGATTCCTCACCTACGCCAGCGCCGGCCATCCCCCCGCGATTCTGGTGGCCGAGAACGCCGCTGGCAAGCTGCAGGCCACGCGGCTGCGCACCCCAAACTTACCCATTGGCATGATGGCCGACGCCAGCTATGAGGGCGAGCGCTGCGCTATCCCCGTCAACAGCAGCCTGTATGTCTTTAGCGATGGCGCCTATGAGAGCTTCGACTACAACATGTCCCCTGAGGAATACCTTTGGGGACTAGACGACTTTATTACGCTACTGATTTCCCACTACGGCGATGAGGCCGGGCTAGATAACATCTTGCTAGATATTCGAAAGACGCGCCAGCAGACCACATTCCCCGACGACCTGTCGCTGCTGCAGGTGACCTTTATCTAGTAAACTTTTAGCCCCGCCGCCAAGACCTGCCCCAAAAAGCCTGTCAGCTCGTTATGCCGCCGCCCTGGAGTTCCGTTCACGCCCGCCTGCACCAGGCCCTGCGCCAGCGGCAGCTCTTACCCCAAGGCAGCGCTATTCTTGTGGCGGTTTCAGGGGGGCAAGACTCCCTGGCCCTCACGAAGCTGCTGCTCGACCTGCAGCGCCTCTGGGGCTGGACGTTGGCGATCGCCCACTGCGATCATGGCTGGCGGCCTGATTCGGCAGACAACGCGGCCCATGTGGCTCAGCTTGCGCAGACCTGGGGACTGCCCTGCCACATTAAGACGGTTTCAAAGGAAGAGGCAGCGGTAATTACCAGCGAGGCGGCGGCGCGGGACTGGCGCTACCGGCAGCTTGCGGCGGTGGCGCGGGCGCAAGGGTGTGCCTATGTGGTCACCGGGCACACGGCTAGCGATCGCGCTGAAACCCTGCTGTATAACCTGATTCGGGGCAGTGGTGCCGATGGTCTGCAGGCCTTATCCTGGTGCCGCGAGCTGGGGTGCCGCGAGCTGGGTCCAGGCGGCGATCGCGCGGCTGACGGCAAGCTTTGGCTAGTGCGTCCAATGCTCGACCTGCTGCGGCAAGAGACAGCCCAGATCTGCACGACATATGGGCTACCGATTTGGGAAGACGAGACCAACCAGGACTTGCGCTATACCCGCAACCGAATTCGCCAGCAGCTCCTGCCCTACCTTGAATCGTCATTCAACCCCGCTGTGGAGCAGACCCTGGCCCAAACCGCAGAAGTCCTGCAGGCTGACGTGGCCTACTTAGAGTCTCAAGTGGATCGACTGTGGCTCCGGGTAATGAGCGAGACACCTGATCTGCACCCTAACGTTGAAGGGCTCCTGCGGTATGGGCTGCGCCGCGATGAGCTGAAGGTCAGCGCCCTTGCGCTGCAGCGGCGCCTGCTGCGACGCCTGCTGCTGCAGGTTGGGATTGCCCCGACGTTTAGACGAGTCGAAGCGCTAGCTGGCCTGATTGACGCCCCCAACCGCACCCAAACCTCGCCCCTGTATGGAGGAATTGTTGCTCAGGTTGAGGGGGAGCGCATCATCTTTAAGATGCTGCCAGCTGGCGGGACGGATCCCCATCCATTTGGTTGACCGTATCCCGGAGGTCAGCCACGGCCTGGGCGCGTTCAGCCTGGGCGTTTTGGAGGCGCTCGGCAGCGGCGGACATGGACGGCATTCGGCTGCGCAGATCGTCAAATAGGTCTTGAACCGGCTGGAGGACGGACTCGTAGAGCCGAACCTGGCCCTCAGTTTCAGCAACGGCAGCGCGATCGCGGTCCAGTGCGCTCTCCGCCTGCTTGAGCTGGTTGAGTTCATCGTCTAAGGCTGATCTACGCTCATGGATTGAGGTCTCGCGCTCCCCAAGCTCACCTGCTAAGGCATCGATCTCGCTCTGCAGCGCGTCTGCCCGCTGGGATAGCGTCCCATAAACCGTTTCCGCCTGGGTCAGGGCTAAGTTAGCGTCAGCCTCAGCATCTTCCTCCAAGGGCTGACCCTGGCGCTGGGCCAGCACGGCCCGATGGCGTTTGAGCAGCAGCTCGCGCTCTTGCAGGTTGCGGCGCTGTCCCACCAGGGTACGGTTTAGCATCTGGTAGCTCTCCTTCTCGTCGGTGAGCTGCGTTTCGAGCTGCAGGCGATCGTACTCGCTCGCTTGGGCAACTTTGGTCTCGAGTTCATCAATTGCCTGCTGCTGCAGAAGCAGCTCTTCTTCTTGAGAGCTCACAAACTGGGAGCTCTTTTGAAAATCCCGTTCAAGTTCACGCACCTTGTCCTGGAGCGCTTCTATTGGCATTTCTTCCAGGGCCGAGAGATCAATTTTGTCTTCGAGGGATTGCGCCATACCCGGCGCTTCTCTGAGCTGCTGCATGAGATCAGACTGCTGCTGGGCCGCGCTCGAAACAAGCTGCAGCGTATCGCGCTTCACCGCTAGCACCGCCTGCTGAGCCGCAAGGTCAGAGGCCCCCTGCTGCCAAGCCGCATTCGCCTCGTGCCAGCCCTGCCAGCGTTCTTGGATCTGCTGCGCCTGCGACTCAACCGCTGCTTGCTGTTCATTGAGGGCGCTGCGCTGGGCCTCGAAGGTCTGCCAATGCTGCGCCAGCTGCTGCTGCTGCTGCTCTAGCGAATCAGCATATTGAATCAAAGTTGCAGGAAGCAGCTCAGGCGCTGTCGCGCTGAGTTCTCCCAGGCTAGACAGCCGCTCTAGGGCCTGGCGGAGCTGCGCAACCTGTTCGGGATCACTGGCCTGCAGATCGCTTTGACGCTCGTCCAGGCGCCGCCGCTCTCCATTGAGCTGCGCCCAAGCTCCCTCAAGCTCTTGACTTTTGCGCTCGAACTCCGCTTGAGTTTGGTCAACCTCTGCGCGAGCCGCCTCAACTTCCTGACGCTGCTGCTCGAGCCGCTCAAAGTCTTCTTCCATTTGCTCCAGCTCTGCCTGCCGGGTTTCCATTTCAATTTCCCGGCGGTTGAGCTCTTGGCTCTGATAAGTGAGCGACTGTTTCCACTGCTCAATCTCATCCTCTTGGGTTTTAGATTTCTCCTGGAGCCGAGAGAAATTCTGTAGGATGCTGACCAACTGACGCCCGGCCTCAGAATGCCGCTGAATCTGGCGATTGCCGCTTAAGTCAACTAAAACGAGCGCGCCTGAGCTGTAGGGAACGTCGTCAGGCGCAGGAATAATGTCTTCACTAACTGCGGTCCAGCTGTATTCTGAGCGCTGACACGCCAAGAGCTTGAATTCTGCTTTCCCGCTTCCGAGAACCCTGGTCTTCTTCTGTACTTCTGCTAAATACAGCACGTTGACAATCTCCTGCCCAAGTACGACCTGCCCATATCCTGCCCATATTATGCATCATCTGGCCTGTGCACCACCTGCTATGCACCGCCTGCGAATATACCGTTCTAGCAATACCATATTAAAGTACTCTAGTGTACAGGCAAACGACGCTGCTGACCCAGGCGGGGCTGGACTTAAACGCTAACCATGAAATAGCGAGAGGTCAAGCAGCCAAAGGTTAAAGCGGCCAAAGGTTAAAGCAGCCAGAATACGACACTGTCGAGCTGACCGCATGCAGGGAAACTTAAATGAAATAGATATTCGCAGCATTCTTCAGCTTGTTGAGCTAGGTCAGCGGACTGGAGAACTTTTTGTTGAGGCTTACCCTCAGGAGGCCTCTTCTGTCGAATCCGCTAATCGATCTTCGTGGTTCGTCTTCTTTGACAGTGGTCGGATAGCCTATGCGGTCAGCGGTCAAGACAGCACGCTACAGCGCCTGCGGGACTACCTTCACCGATACCGGCGCGTGTCGGTACTCGACCAGCTCAGTATTCCTGCGATCGCCACTATCCACGCGCCGGAGTACGGCTACCTTTGGGCCTTGCTTGAGCAGCACGCGCTGACCCCCGAGCAGGGACGGGTTATTCTGCAGGGCATGATCCGAGAGACGCTGTTTGATTTGCTCGGCCTCCACGATGGAAAGTTCACCTTTGAGGTGAGTTCATCCCTGGCCCCGCAGCTGTTGACCCTGGAGGTGGGTCCTTTGGTCAAGGATATTGTAAAGCAGGTCCAGGTTTGGAAGCAGCTCCACCCCCACGTGCGATCGCCAGATGCCCGACCTGTTGTCGTGGATGCGGCGCCGCTGAAGCACGTGCTCAGGCCGGAAACGGTGAAGATCTTGAGCCGATGGGCCGATGGGCAAACCTCAATTCGCCAAATTGCCCGGCATCTCAATCAGGATATGGTCATGCTGGCCAAAGCCATCTATCCCTATGTCCAGCAGGGTAGCGTTCAGCTGATGGTGCCCGGTGCCAACGATGCTGTAGCCCCGTCAGCATCATTCGAGGCCCACACGCCCTACGTCTTGTGCATCGACGATGGCCTCGTTCTGCGGCAAACGGTAGAGCATATCCTCAGCCACCACGGATACCGGGTCACCTCGCTAGGGGATCCCATTGATGCCCTAAGTCACGCAATCCGCACCCGACCAGACCTGATTTTGTGTGATATTGCCATGCCCGAGCTGGACGGCTACGAGATCTGCGCCATGCTGCGGCAGGCGAGCTTTTTCCGGCAGACGCCGATTATCATGCTGACGGGCCGGGATGGCTTTATTGACCGAATGAGAGCGCGAATGGTGGGGGCAACAGACTATCTGACAAAGCCCTTCGGCCCTCAGGAGCTGGTGACCCTGGTCGAGCGGTATAGCAATGGTGCGCAGCCGTCGGTGTTTAGCACCGCGCTGGTTAGCCCCGCCGTGCCCCAAGCGCTCGATGAAGATAATTGACTATAGCGGCGATTCCCCTTTTGGCCCTGCGGCGATCGCGGCAGGCCTGATGCTGTCGCCGCACTAAGGATCAAGGTCGCCGCATTAAGGATCGAAGCCCCTGCATTAAAGATCGAGGCTGCCGCATTGAAGATCGAGGCCGCTGCATTAAAGATCAAGCCGCTACATTTAAGGATTGCCACCGCCACACTCAATGTGCAACCCCTCGCACTAAGGATCGCCGCCGCGACATGCGATGGGCATTCTGCAACATTCGCGATCGCCCCATCAAAACTAAGTTGTCGTGCCGCGATCCTCAATGTGCAGCCGCCGCATCTAAAAAGTTACCAAGGCGCACCCTAAAACTGTTTGGGGAATGCTAACTAAAGCTGCCGTCAGCGGAGTAGGCTTGCAATTGCGCTGGCGCCGTTCGGGATATTAGCGCTTTATCATGGATAATTGACACTATGAAGAGGTCGAGGCGCGATCGCTCCGTTGAGTCGGTCTAGCTCCTCCAGAAGAGGCTACGCTAGTAACCACTACACCCTCGTTCACAGCGTTATCTGACCTCAGTACGGCGGGTGATGATTTTAGATCCTTCACGCTTAGTTGAAGGGTAGGTTAGACAAGTTGGGTGGTAAGTGGGGCGATATGAGCAAAGTTCTAGTTGTCGAAGATAGCGTCACTCAGCGAGAAATGATCAGCGACTTGCTTCAGGGAAGCGGTCTTGAGGTCACGGTGGCGAATGATGGTATTGATGCTTTGGAGAAAATTCAAGGTCATCTGCCCGATTTAGTCGTGCTAGACATTGTTATGCCTCGCATGAATGGTTACGAAGTATGTCGTAGACTGAAGGCAGACCCTAATACTCAGGCAGTTCCTGTGATAATGTGCTCTTCTAAAGGGGAGGAATTTGATCGCTACTGGGGAATGAAGCAGGGCGCCGATGCCTACATTGCAAAACCGTTTCAGCCCACTGAGCTTGTCGGTACTGTAAAGCAGCTATTGCGAGGATGATTGTCTTTTGTAAGCACCGCGCGAAAGCCGACTTTTGTTTTCCAGTAAATCAATGCTTTTTGTAAGCTCATAGACTCAACACGCTGCTTTTTCGTCTTTAATTTTGTCGTCAATGTCGAGCTGATAGCTATGGTGGGCAACCCGGATTTTCTAACCGCTAAAGAGCAGGGACAGGTTCCAGATATTCAAGAACTGGATAGCCCAGAGGGCGAGCTGTATCTTCGCTTTCTAACGGCATCTGAAAGCCAGTTTGCGCTACCGGCGACCGGCATCCTAGAAGTCGTCTCCCCGTCTCCTGAGCAAATTACGCCGATTCCCAACATCTCTCCACTGCTGCTCGGCACCCTCAATATGCGAGGACGGGTGATCTGGGTGGCTGACCTGGGGCAATTTTTAGGTGAAGAGACGCGGTTACCCTTAGAGCGGTTTGAGCTGCCGGTGATTGCGGTTGAAGACCAGGATATTCGTCTGGGGCTGGCGGTCGATCACATTATTGATATGGAATGGCTGAGTCTGGACGAAATACAGGTGTCGACTAATCTCTCTGACAGTATGGCCCCCTTTGTGCGGGGTGAGTGGCGGCTGTCGGAGGGGGCTGGACTTGAGGAGAACGCCGCTGAAAACGCGAGGACTGCTTCGGAGGGGTATCGTGCCCTCCGCCTGTTGGATCAGATGGCCATTCTTCGCACTGCGCGCTGGGCCGCCTGAATGATAGCTTGGGGCGTGAAGCTGGGGTGCCGTTAGGGTCAGGTGTAGGTCGCAGGCAGCGGCAACATGCAATATAGAAGAATAAACAATTGGCATGCTAAATAGGGTAAAAGCGTTTGTTTAAGAATGTTTGTCAATCGCGCTAACCGCCAAAGTTGCTGGAAAAACAAATTCGATATAGCTAAAGCGCTTATTCAAACTGGAGAAAAGATATGGGATTAGGGACTGAGTACGCAGAGGAATATCAACGCGCAGAGCGATCGTACATGCAGGGGCATTTTGAGGACGCCGCTGTCACAATTGATCGGCTGGCTGAGGCGTACCCAGAGGATGTCAGCGTTCGCCTACTCAAGGGCCATATTTACTGCTATGGTCTGCAAAACTATGACGTGGCTCAGGCGCAGTATGAGGCGGTGATGAGCCTGACCACCGACGACGAATACCTAGACTACGCCAGAAATGGCTTAACCTATGCGAGCCAATTCTCTGAGAGTGATGACGTAGGCGAGGGAGAAGATAGCCCAGAGTCTTCCACCTTTGAAGGCGGGGACATCCTAAATGAAACGGTGCGCGAGTCCTGGGAAGATTTAGATTTCTCGTCGGAGGACGAGGGCCTTTCGGAAGACGAGATTTTTGCGGGCGATGAGCCCTTTCAGTTAGACGACTCAGCGTCATACGTCAGCGAGTCGTCCCCCCCTGCGGCAGACGAGGAGGCACCCATCGCCCTTGGCGGTACTGCAGACGAGGAGGCGCTTTCCTTTGATGAAGAGTCCTCTGATCCCTTCGCGATGGCAGCGCCCCCGATGGATGAGGCCAGGGATGGGACCAGAGATCAGGCCAGAGATGAGACCGGATTCTCGTCGTTCCAGTCGTCTGGTTTTGAGTCAGACCCGTTTGCCCTAGAGGATTTTGAAGCCGCTGACGACTCGGAAGGCTCGCAAAGCTTAGATAGCGCCTCAGAAGACCTGTTCGCTGTCGATATTGAGGATGATGCGCTAGGTGAAGTCCCCGAATCAGACCAGGCGGCTCAGGATGCGTTCATGATGCCCCCGCCGGAGGGTCTGGAGGATCTCTCAGAAGATGCTGACGGGATTGATGATGCAGAGCCCACGGTGGCCGAGTCGATGAACACCCTGCCGTCGTCAACCGTCCCGGCAGCCTCTGAAGCTTTTTTCGATGAGCAAAGCTACGGGGAGTCATACGGCGATAATGGGGACATGCCCCTAGATGATGACAGTCAAATTTATCAGCCTCCGGGCGAAACAGACACCATAGACAGTCCGGATAGTGGGGCATTTTACGACGATACGCCCCCTGGAATGATATCCACGGAGGGAAACGGTCAGTCGGGCTCATTTGATAGAGCCATACCCGAGGATTCCTTCGAAGATTCTGACTTTGACTACGATGAGCAGCAGTTGAGCGCTGGAAGCTTTTCCACCACGGAAGACCCCCCAATTGGGGATACGACTCCCTCAGGTAGCCAGGTCCAGGGGCGGGGCTTTGACTTTCTCGACGAACTAGACGATTTTAATCAGCTCGACAATCTTCCCGACTTAGATTTTTCCGAGGATCATTCGGCTGGATTTGCTCGTCCAATGCAGGCTCCCGCCGATGAGGAAACCAGCGGCGACATGGGGTATGACTCATCGGAAGGCTTTCCCGACTCCTCAGAGGCCTCTTTGAGCCAGGATGATGAGGTATTCTCCCTGCCTGGAACGTCTGATTCAGTGCCGGCGTTTGCCCAAGCGGAGCCTCAGTCCAGCGAGCTAGAGGTCACTGGAGAACAGGGCTGGCTTGCCCCCTTAGAGAATGCATCTCTCGGGGCCAAGCGTTTTGTGGTGGCTCTGGGCACGGGCCTGATATCGGCGATCGCCGTTGCAGTGGTGAGCTACGGTGCGGCCACCTTTGTGGAAGAGGAGGAGCGCAGTGCCCTGACGCGGACGGGCTGGATCATGACCCTTGCGGCTGGCGCCGCTGGATTTGGCACCTCGCTGGTGCTGGGTCAGGCGGCCTATCGCTCCGTCGACAAAACCGTCAGCGAGCTGAAGCACCAGTTTGAGTCGGTGTCCAACGGCAACCTCAACGCCCGGGCCAATATCTATTCCGAAGACGAGATGGGTCAGCTGGCGGCGGACTTCAACCAGATGTCGCGGGTGATTTTGACCACCACCAGCGAGGCGCAGCGCAAGGCGGAAGAGCAAGAGCAGGCTAAAGAGGATCTGCAGCGCCAGGTGATTCGGCTGCTGGACGATGTGGAAGGGGCGGCTCGGGGCGACCTGACGGTGCAGGCTGAGGTTACTGCCGACGTGCTGGGGGCGGTAGCCGATTCCTTCAATCTAACGATTCAAAATCTGCGGGAAATTGTGCAGCAGGTGAAGCAGGCGGCACGGCAGGTGAGCAAGGGCTCTACTGAGAACGAAATCTTTGCGCGATCGCTCTCCTCAGATGCCCTGCGCCAGGCGGAGGAGCTGGCGGTGACCCTCAACTCTGTGCAGGTAATGACCAACTCGATTCAGCGGGTGGCCGAAAGCGCCCGCGAAGCGGAGGAGGTGGCCCGCTCGGCGTCGGCAACTGCCCTTAAGGGCGGGGAGTCGGTGGAGCGCACCGTGGCCGGCATCCTCGATATCCGGGAGACGGTGGCGGAAACCACCCGTAAGGTGAAGCGGCTCTCAGAATCCTCACAGGAAATTTCCAAAATTGTGGCGGTGATTTCCTCTATTGCGTCGCGCACGAATCTGCTGGCCCTCAACGCCAGTATCGAGGCGGCGCGGGCTGGGGAGGCGGGCCGCGGCTTTGCCATTGTGGCGGACGAGGTGCGTCAGCTCGCCGATCGGGCTGCCAAAGCCTCCAAGGAAATCGAGCAGATTGTCCTGCAGATTCAGGGGGAGACCGGGTCGGTGATGACTGCCATGGAAGAGGGCACCCAGCAGGTGATTGCGGGCACCCAGCTTGCGGAGCAGGCGAAGCGATCGCTGGACGACATCATTCAGGTGTCCAACCGCATCGACGCCCTGGTGCGATCGATTACGGCAGACACGGTGGAGCAGACCGAGACGTCCCGCGCGGTGGCTCAGGTGATGCAGTCCGTAGAGCTGACGGCTCAGGAGACCTCTCAAGAAGCGCAGCGGGTATCGGGCTCGCTGCAAAATTTGGTGGGGGTCGCCCGCGATCTGCTCAACTCGGTGGAGCGATTTAAGGTGGACTCGTCAGAAACCCACTTGGGTTAGGGCAATATGAGCCATCTGGTGTGAGGACGGATTAGAATCAGGATCTAGCAAGGCGTTTTAGCGGTGCGGTTTATGGGACGTTGATCGAACGGCGCTGTCGGGTGGGTACGCTAGCTCGATATTCGCCATCACCATCGCCTCGGGTTATCCTGCCGCATCAGGTTGAAATGGACTAGGGTCGAGGGCGCACTACCGAAAGCACGCCACCAAAAGGCGCATTCCGTGTTCAAAGGGGTACTTCAATGTCGTCAGAACAGCAGCAGCGCATCATGGGCTACTTTATTGAGGAGGCCAAGGACCACCTCAATACCATTGAGCAGGGCTTGCTCAATCTGCAGAGTACGATTGAGGACCCGGACCTAATCAGCGAAGTCTTTCGGGCGGCCCACTCGGTCAAAGGCGGGGCCGCTATGCTGGGCATTGACAGCGTACAGCAAATGTCTCACCGGCTCGAAGACTGTTTCAAAATCCTCAAGGATCACCCGGTGCCGGTTGACCGGTCCCTAGAGTCGCTGTTCTTACAGGTGTTCGACGCCCTAAAAGCCCTGATTGAGCAGCTGCAGAGTCCCTTTGGCCTCACCGATCGCAACGCCGATAATATTGTCCGAACGGCCACGCCGGTTGTAGATCAGCTCCAGCGCCAGCTTGACCAGCTTCTGCGCTCCGGCGAGACGCGGTCGTCCGCTGCTCCAGCGCCGGAACCTGCCCCAGCTGCCTCGTCTAGCGCTGGGCCACTTTCCGCTGAAGCTCAGCAATTTTTTCAGACCGAGGTGCCAGGACGACTGCGACAGATGCTGCAGTTGTTCAAGCGTTCTGACGATCCCGAAAGTCGCCAACAGCTCCATCAGTGCTGTGAGCATCTGCTGAGGGGAGACGGTGCTGAGTTGCCGGCAGAGTGGTGTCATTTGGTGGAGGATGTGCAGCGTGCGATCGCAGAGCCGACGAATTCTTACCGACAGCTTGCCCCGGTTGTGATTAAAAATCTCAAGCGGGCTCAGGAGAACGCTACAGAGAATCGGGCCCACGCGATCGAAGTGAGCGATGATTTACTCTCCTTGGTACCCGCTCCTGAGGTGACCCCGGAGCACGAGCCAGAAAGTGAACTTGACCGACTGCTCGCAGAGGCTTCGCTGACAGACCAGGCCGATGAATCCGGATTGGCTTCGCTCGAAGCGGCGGCTGCAGGGGATGATTCTGGCGAAGCGATGCTGGATGATCTAGATCTCTTCTCTGACCCTGACGCCGAGCTTACAGCTGTCAACGTCGCTGATATGGACAGTTTGGCGGAGTTATTTGACGCTGAGCCCGAGGCCTCAGATCCTTTGGATCTAGATCTAGGCCGTTCAGCAGAGCCTTCAAGCCCAGATCCCCTCGATTTAGAACCTGCTCAGCCGACTGGGCCAGTAGATGAATCTGAGTTTCTTCAAGAAGATGCCTCGGCAGAAGAGATTACAAGCGATGCGGGTGAAAATAGTGCAGGCGATAATAATGCAGGCGACGATCTTTCAACCCTGCTAGAAACGGCCCCCGAATCCTCAGCAAGTTCTCTGGTTTCAGCCCTATCGGAAACAGCGGACAGTGACTTAGATGAGCTGTTTGGTGATTTGCTGGGCGATGAAGAGTCAGAAGCGACGGAGCCAGATAATGCCGATACCGGAGCAGAGCAGGCCCAGTCCTGGGATGAGGCGATCGACGGCGCCGACATCCTTCGCTCAGGTCAACCCAGCGACGCCCCCGAGCACGGGCTACAGGCCTTGCCGGATTTGTCTGACCTGTTCGCTGAATCGTCGGATGCTGAATCCCCTGGCCCGCCCCCTGCCCCTACGGATGAACTGTTCCAAGAGGGGACTTCTGATTTGGCCGTCGACAGCAGTCTCGATCTGCTTTTGGGTGACGACTCTGCTCAAGATGACCAGGCCCATGACCAGAGTTCTGATGTGGCAGTAGATGAGTCCTCTGCTGACGGCAATTTGGACGACTTCTTCTCTTCCTTCGACTCTGAAGGTGCTGAGACTGTGCTCGGCGCTGAGGATGACGGTAATGAAGATGCCGACCTTGCTAGCTTAATGGATGAGGGCGCTCAACCTGAGCCGTTTGAGGCAGGGCCAGCGGACGGAGCCGATTTCGACTTCACAGACAATGACCCCGCTGAAGCAGCGCTAGGTCGAGCTGTATCGAGTGACAACGAGGCGACGGGCGATGACGATGGCGAACTCGGATTTGATGTCTCTACGGTTAATGTGACCGATGATATTTGGGCGGATGAGGGGGATGAAAGCTGGGTAGATGCCATCGAGTTGGATCTCGATGAGCAGAGCCCTTCGAGCAACTCTGAAAATGATCGGGACGTTCAGCAGGGTGAGCCCGATCTGGGTGCAGAGTTGAGTCCAGAGCTGGATGCAGAGTTGGATGCAGATTTGAGCGCTGAGCTGACCGATAGTGGGCTAGACCAGCTCTTTAGCGATGTAGAACCGCTACCCGATATTTTCTCACAGTCTGATGTGCCCCTAGATCAAGGCGCCGAGGCGGCTGCGGCGGTTCCGGTTCAATCTGAAAATGCGCCCAGTGAGAATGCGCCTGGGGACGACTTATTTGCTGACCTCTCCGGTGATGACGACGACGACGAGCCGTTTAGTTTTGAGGGCTTAACGGTTGACGAACAGTCCTCCAGTCCTGACGAAGGCGATCGCATCTTTGAGCGCCTCGAGGACTGGGACGCTGACGCGCCTGTTGAATCGGAACTTGAGCTGGCGCTAGAGGAAGAATCGCCGGAGGCCCCAGAGTCAGCAGAGACCACGTCAATCGATGCTGACCCGATGTCTGAGTTTGATGACCTGCTCAGCATCGGTAGCCCCAGCGTCGAAGCTCCTGAGACCGACCCAGGAGACGACATCGACAGTCTCTTGGGCGATCGCGCGCCAGAGGACTTAGGGGTTGATCTAGAAGCCGACTCAGAAGCGAACTCTGCCCCTGAGCTAGACCTGACGGGTGATGGGACAGATGTCTTTTCAGATTTAGACGCCCTACTGGAGGGCACTGACGCAGATATTCACGCAGATCTGCAGAGCGTAGAGCCCGACATGGGCATTGACCCGGCGCTGGCATCCGATTTGGCTGAACCTTACGATGTCTCGGGATCTGACCTCCGCTACCCTGAGTCTGAGGCTTCCCTGGAGTCTGAGCAGATCGAGGCGGCAATTCAAGGGCTGGAAGAAGATGACTCCCAGATAGACGCTCTGCTTGAGCACAATGAAGATAGCCCAGAGATGGCTGACGATTTTGCCGACCTAGAGAAGCTGCTAGAGCAGGCCGATGAGACCCTTGGTGGCAATCCCATCCCCGCAACGGCCCTGCGCCTCAACTCACCGGGTCGCCGCCAATCCCGGGGTCCTACCCTCGGCAATCAGACCATGCGAGTCTCGGTCAAAAACCTAGACAACCTCAATAACCTGGTAGGGGAGCTGGTCGTCAACCGCAATAGTCTAGAGCAGTCTCAAGACCGTCTTGGTCAGTTCTTGGACAATCTCTTGTCCCAGGTGCAGCAGCTAGGAGATTTGGGTCAGCGAATTCGCGACCTCTACGAGCGCTCCCTCCTGGAAAGTTCGCTGCGCTCCAGTCGTCCCCAGCAGACTGCCGCATTTACGGCAGAGGCAAGCGCCACCCACGTCACCGGAGCCCGGTTTGACGCCCTCGAAATGGACCGATTCACGGGATTTCATACCCTATCCCAGGAAATTATTGAGCTGATCGTCCGCGTCCGGGAAGCCGCCTCTGACATCAACTTTATTGTTGAACAGAGTGAGCAGGGCACCCGAACGCTGCGGCAGATTACGACCGAGCTTCAAGAGGGCATTAATCACACCCGCATGGTGCCCTTTTCCCAGGCGGCTGATCGTCTCCACCGGGCCGTCCGCGATATCTCAGTTAAATTCAACAAGCAGGCTGAGCTGGTGGTGGAAGGGCGAGACACGCTGGTGGACAAGATGATTTTAGAGCAGCTCTATGATCCGATGACTCACCTGGTGAACAACGCCATCACCCACGGCATTGAGCAATCCGAAGAGCGCGTCGCCGCAGGTAAATCGCCCGTGGGCAGAATTACCCTGCGGGCGTTTCACCAGGGCAACCAGACCATCATTTCTGTGACAGACGATGGCGCTGGGATCAATGCCCAAAAGGTGAAGGAAAAAGCCCTAGAGCGGGGGCTGATTTCCCAGCGAGAGGCGGGGACTATGTCCCAGCTCGATATATACGATTTGCTATTCCACCACGGCTTCAGCACGCGGGATAAGGCCGATGACTTCGCGGGCCGCGGCGTGGGCATGGACGTGGTGCGCACCAGTCTGAACGAGGTGCGCGGCACCGTCAACATCGACTCCACCGTAGGAAAGGGCACCACCTTCACCATTCGCCTGCCGCTTACCCTCAGCATTTCTAAAGCGCTGCTGTGCGTGAGCGATCGCGCCCGCATCGCCTTCCCTATGGATGGGGTAGAAGATATGTTCGACATCGCCCAT
This sequence comes from Elainellaceae cyanobacterium, assembly GCA_050330955.1. Classification (GTDB taxonomy): domain Bacteria; phylum Cyanobacteriota; class Cyanobacteriia; order CAKZMO01; family CAKZMO01; genus JBCCAG01. The sequence goes on from JBHJHJ010000024.1 coordinate 43,319, forward strand.
GACCGGGTGAAGCGGAACGAAGCGGGCCAGACCTGCATTCCCTGGCGCGATACCATGCTGCCCTTCCGGCCCCTCTCGAACCTGCTGAAGTTTAACCGCACCATTGGGCGGGGCAGCGTCTACGGCGGCAGCCAAGACGACGATATGATTTCCATCGTGGTGCTCCGCAGCGCGGGCAACCATTTGGCGCTGCAGGTGGACCAAGTTTTAGAAGAGCGGGAAATTGTCATTAAGCAGCTTGAGCCCCCGGTGCCCAAGCCTGCGGGCATTGCAGGGGCTACGGTGCTCGGTGACGGTCGGGTGATGCCCATCACCGATGTCTTGGAGCTGATTGACCTGTCCTTGGGGCGCTCCCGCCGAGAGCTGGCGCGAGAGGATGAGCCCCCCATTGAGGCTAAAACCGCTGAAGCCCGCGAGCCGACGGTGCTGATTGTGGATGATTCGATTACGGTGCGGGAGCTGCTGTCGATGACCTTCGCTAAGGTCGGCTATCGTGTCGAGCAGGCGAGAGATGGCCAAGAAGCCTGGGAAAAGCTTAAGTCCGGTTTGCCCTGCGATCTGGTGTTTTGCGACATCGAAATGCCGCGCATGGATGGCCTGGAACTGCTGTCCCGGCTGCAGAAGGACGATGATCTAGAAGCGCTGCCCATCGCCATGTTGACCTCGCGGGGAGCCGATCGCCACCGACAGATGGCCGTCGACCTGGGGGCGAAGGGATATTTCACGAAACCCTACTTGGAGGAGGCGCTGCTGGAAGCGGCACAGCGCATGCTGTCAGGAGAAACCTTGGTTGGCTAAGATGCCAAAGTCGTAGCTCCTGCTGGCCCATGGCTGTTTTCGCAGCTGCAAAAAATACCGCCAAAAACCCTGTTCTGCTAATTCACGGCCTCGACGACACGTCGGCCAAGTTCCACCGCCTCCAGCCCTATCTACGCGATCGCGGCTGGATGGTGCACGCCATAGATCTGTTTCCCAGCAGCGGGGCAGTGGGCCTCGATGTCCTCGCCCATCAGGTCAGCGAATACGTTGAGCACACTTTTGCCGCTGGTCAGCCCATCGATGTGGTGGGCTACAGCATGGGAGGTCTGATTGGCCGCTACTACCTGCAGCAGTTGGGCGGCGTTGACCGGGTGCAGCGCCTCGTGACCGTGGCCTCTCCCCACCAGGGGACCATGACCGCTTACCTGCGGCCTAACGTCGGCGCTTGCCAGATGCGACAGGGCAGCGCATTTCTTGCCACGCTCAATCAGTCTGTGTCGCGGCTGAGCGGGATCAGCGTCACATCAATTTGGACCCCACTCGACCTGATGATTGTCCCGGCACAGAGCAGTTGGCTGCCGGTGGGCCGCCAAGTAAAGGTGCCCGTGGCGCTGCACCACTGGATGGTGGAAGACCCCAGAGCACTGAGGGCGATCGCGGCTGCCCTACAGACGATGTAGAAACCGGCCTAGCTTGTTCAGGTCAGGCCCTTATGTTTCTCCGACCTGGCGGTAATTGACCGCGCCGAAGATGACCTCGGCATTGCGGTAATACTTAAATTCCATCAGATTGTGAAACGGATCTGAGAGGAAAAACGTGCGATGCTCCAGCAGCGACCCCTCAAACCGCCGCTTGGGCTTGACGTAGAAGTCCAAGCGGCGATCGCAGAGTCCCTGAAGGAATGCATCGAACTCGTGCTCTGTAGGAAACACTAGCCCACAATGCCGGGGATAGATGCCCGCTTGAGGAGGAGCGGGCTCGAGCGTGAGATGGGCAACAAGCTGATGGCCCTGCAGGTTAAAGATGACAGATTTGTCGTTTTCGCGCCCGATGCCGCAGCCCAGTTGCTCACCATAAAACTGCTTGGCTTGGGGGATATCAGTGACGGGAAACGCGAGGTGAAAGATTGGGCTCATGATGAATTTGCCGGGGTCTAGATATTTCCTAAGATTAGCCTGGTTTTTGCTTTTCTAAATAAGGATGGCGTGGAGGCAGCTTTTAGGCGATCGCTTTAGCAGCTAAAACTCTTATACAGTAAGGAGTACAGGGAAAAGCAGTAGGCGGTTTACTTTCTGACACACAGCACTTTATTCGATAATCTTGAGATTAGGCGCCTGAAAAAAAGGAGAAAAGCCAAAATTGGCGCTAAAAATATTTGTTTTTTGCGGGGTCATCTAATATAATAAAGTCATGCAGTTAACCACTGGATGCAGCTTGAACCTAGCTTTCGCTGATTCATGGTTCCAGTGCAGCAGACTCTGCCTGGGGTTTACGGTTTCAGTAAGCCCGGATGTTAGTAGATTGGCCTGTTGGTCACGCTCAGTAGAATTTGGCGCTTTTAGCTCAATTCACCTGGAGTGTTTATCCCCGCCAGTTTTTGGGAATAGAGCTCTGCAATTTGATTTCACTGCCTTCCGCCTGACTTCGCTCAGCGCGATCGCAAGCACATACTGCACTTAGGTTTTGGACGGCGCAGCGGATTCTACTAATCTAAGCTGCTTCGACAGCCACACTTTCGCACTTAGCTTCCGTGCGACGTTATTCGATTCATACTCGCTACGCCGCTAGCGCTGTGGTACGCCCGCAGCGAGACTTCCTAGCTCGTCTGGGTTCTGCACTTCAGACACCTCCGAAACCCTCAACGCTAATTTCAAATTTCAGGGCTGCCTATGTCACCAAAATCCCTTTTTCTCACGCTATGCCTCTCTTTCCTCTGCCTATCGATGACGCTGTTTGCCGGCATGAGCCGCCTGCCGCTGGCTCAGTTTTCCGCCCATGAAAATACGGTCCAGATCAGCACTACTGCAGCTCCATCTTTTGCGCCTGCAGAGCTTCAATTTGAAGCGGCGCTGCTAGCCTTGAACCAGAGCGCTGCGCTTGAGTCGGTTACTTTTCGCGCGCCGCACCACCAGTGGGATCTCTGGAGCCAAGCCCTACAGCGCACCCGTCAGCTTCTCTGGATGTTCACGCGCCAGAGCCAGACCCTACGTCAGGGTGTACAACTCGCGTAAGATGAGTTGGGTAGGTTAGCAAGCTTCGAAGCATGGGGCAGATTTCTCTTCAAACGTTGACCGCCCGGCTGCAGGTCGGCGGCTGCCTTGCCAGTTTTCCGACTGATACGGTGCCAGCATTGGCGGCCCGCCCAGAGGATGCACCGCTCATCTACAGCGCCAAGCAGCGATCGCCACAAAAGCCGCTGATTTTGATGGCAGCTCAGATTTCCGAGGTCTGGTCATGGACTGCAGGCGGTGAGGCGGAGCTGATGCAGTGGCAGCGGGTAGCTCAGCGCTATTGGCCCGGAATGGTGACCCTAGTGCTGCCTGCAGGCGATCGCGTCCCCGAAGCCATGCACCCCACTGACCCCGAGACCTTGGGGTTCCGCGTCCCCAATTGCGCCGTTGCCCGCGAAATACTGTCTGCTACGGGGCCGCTGGCAACCACGAGCGTCAATTTCTCTGGGCAGCCGCCGCTTGAGACCCTAGACGCAATCAACCGTCAGTTTCCAGACGTGTTGACCCTAAGCTCAGATGAACTCAGCCAGCGATCGATCGCCTATGCCGGCACCGGTCAGCCTTCCACCGTGGTCAAGTGGACCGGCCACGGCTGGTCTGTGCTGCGTCAGGGGGCGATCGCCTTTGAGGGCTGACGGCTGCCTACCTCATTTAAAGTCCGTCCAAACGCCGTAGACCAGCCAAATGGCCATCGCCCTGAGGTAGTGGCAGGCGCGGAATGTCTTCTCGGCGGTAATGGCTTCAGGGGTGCGGAATTGGAGGCCGTGATCATAGATTTGCCGGACCACCGCTTCCGTGAGCGCCAAGGCCCGCTCGGGCTGCTCCATTTGTAATAAGAAAGCCGCCAAGCCAAAGTTGATGCCCGTCCACACCTCTAGCGGGTGGGTGTCATTGGGATTGGCTGGGGAGCCGTCGGGCCGCAGGCCGTTGGCTGCGCCGAGCTTGCCGTCAGCGAACCGCAAGAAGCAGGTCTGATAGATGGTATCCAACGCGGTTGCCGCACAGTCGGCGGGCACAATGTCTGGCAAACCCAGCAGCCGGGCGTAGAACTGCCCGCAGAGCTGGTCTGCCATTACCACATCAGAGCCGCTGCCGGTGTCCAGCTGGTAATACTGCCCGTTCCACAGGCGGGACTGGTAGAGCGGCTGAGCCTGGGCAAACCATCGCTGCCATCGCAGGATCGCACCCTCTATTTCACCCCTGTCCCCGAGCCCCGACGATTGCAGCCGCTGACCGACGGCGATCGCCGCCTGCAGCGCCACGAGCCACAGCCCGCCGCAGTAGGCGCTAACGCCGTCAAGCTGCCAATCGTCAAAGGTCTGGTCGGGGGCGCCGCTGTTTTCGGGAATGCCGTCCCCGTCGTGGTCAAATCGCTTCAGATAGTCTAGGGCGGCGACAATGGCCTCCCAGCAGGTGAGCAAAAAGTCGTCGTCAGTGCTGCCGGTGAGATAGAAATCGCGGTAGACCTGCAGCACAAAATCCGAGGCTAGATCTTTCCACTGGTTGCAGTCCTGATAGCTGGTGTAGTTGGTCTGCTCCCAAGGGTACTCGTTGGGGGCACCCAGGTCGTGGGGCGTGGCGCCGGGGAGCTTGCGCTGGGCGGCAGGGCTCGCTTTACCAATGGTCATGTAGTAGCCGATGGTGCGGGTGCGCAGGTCGGTGGCAGGAATGGCCTTGGCAAAAGCCCGCAGAATTGCTTTATCCAGTTTTGGAAACAGCATCAGCAGGGCAAAGGAGCCATACAGCCGCACGTCCAAACTTTCGTACCAGCGATAGTCCAAGCATTCCAGCACAGCAAACTGACCTTCCGGGTTGCCATCGCTCGCCGAACTCCACAGGCTGCCGCCGCTGGCTAGGTCGTACAGCTCGTTGAACAGAGCCATCTTGAACCAGTCCGGCAGGTCGCTGCGGTCGATTACCGGCTGCTGCCAGGCCTCAATTTGCGATCGCCACTGGGAATATTGTTCTAGGGCCGTGCAGGCGATCGCCCAAGCCGACTGCCCTGAGCTGCCGAAGAAATCGGTGTAGCGGCGGTGGGTCTGTACCCCGGCAGCAAACTCCGTCACGGGGAAATCCCAGGCCAGCGCCACGGGAATCTGGCGCCGCTCCCCCGGCTGCAGGGTCACCCGCACTGCAAGGGCCGCCCCAACGCGCTCCCCCGCGTCAGCGGGCGACGGGTCAGAAACGTTGGGCAGGGAGCCATCTTTAGCAAAGGTGCGCCACAGATCGCTGCCGTCGCCAGCAGGGTTCCAGCGGCTGTGGTAGAACACCTCCAAGTCTGCAGAATCTGAAGGATTAATCAGGGTGGCGATCGCCCATTCCCCGTCCCCTTCTCGGGGCGCTCCGCTGCGGGTTTGCCCCATCACGCAGCCGCGACTGTTACCTTCGCTGACCCAGCGATTGGCGTTGCCCGCACTCTCTCTCAGTCGAGGCTGATAGACGTACACCGGGCTCCCGTCATCCCGCACTGTCACCTCAGGGGAGGCCAAGGTGTTGGTAAACCACCCCGCCACGTTTTCCCAGCTCAGCAGGATGCTTAGGGTAACCGGCTGTGGCCCTGGGTTGTGCAGCGTCCAAAGAAACACCGCCACCGGATAGCTTGTGTCTTGGTAGTTGTGGGGCAAGACGGGCGAAAACTGCTCGCAGGTAATTTGAGTCTCAAACACCTGTTCGTAGGTGAACCAACTACGGGGATAGAGGGCGTGGTAGTGGCCGGTGTCGTGCCGATCTTCGGGGGCGACTCCTGGATAGGGCGACCAGGTGAAGGCGTCTTCAGCAGGGGCCAAGGTGTAGGCCTGGGATCGCTCAGCCGTCTGCTCAAACAGGCTGAACTGGCAAGCGGGCATCGCTTCGAACCAGTGTTCCCCCCCGTCGATGTGCCAGAGGTTAAATTCTCCCCGGGGCGATCGCCCAATGCAGCCAGCGCCGAGCCCCCCCAGCGGCATGCCGTGCCACGGGCCATCGTCCAAATTGCTCCCGTAGCGGACGCGGTATGGATCGTTCCATGGCAACCCCAGCGGGCGGCTCCATGTGCAGGTTGGAATCGTGCAGGCTGGAATCGCACAGTTTGAACTCATAGACTGGAGGACTTGACATCGACACCACAAAGTCTATAGCAAATGTTCCGTCTGAACGGCTTATCTGCACGCTAATGCTAGGGGCTATCCTCTGGTGTACTCCCCTTCTACGGCGGTTCCGACGTATTCGATTGATTTCCAAGCGGCTGCCAGCCCGCTTGCCACAGTTCATTGTCTTTAAGCACCTGCGCATTGAGCCAAAGGCGCACGGTTGGGTCACAAGCGGCCACCAGCTCGGCAAACACCCATCGGCCCTCATTCTTGCGATTTTTCACTTGAAAATGCCGCCACCCCAGCGTTGGCTGACACGCTGTCCACTTTGAGCCAAGCAGATTGGGAAATCGTTGACGCTTAGCCTTAGCCATTAGAGGTCTTGCTATGGATTTTGTACAATTTAACGCAAGCTACTATGTAGAAATATGCAGACACTAATCCCATGCTATCCTGCTCACCTTACGACTTATTACGCTTGACAATGGCTCAAGAAGTTTTCAATTTTAGCGGCAGCTTTCAGATCTCTTCGCTAAACTATGCTTAATATCCCAGGCTATAGCCCGCTCAAGCGGAGGGCTGTGGGACGATAGGCCGATCTAAAGCATAGTGATGCGTAAGGTGGCATGATAGGGCGCACATCTTTAATGAAAATTGTGGTGAGTGCCCCAATCTTTAGCTAAACTTGTGGCATCTACTGGTGTGTAGTGGCTTTTGTAGTGGCTTTTTACTGTCTTGATTTAGGAGCACGAGGAACGCAGCATGACCCAAGCTAAAAACGCATTGGATGTTGATCGTTCTAAACTGGATGACAACCAGTCTAGAGCAGGTGTTGAGTTGGCTTCGGCTGGCGAAGTGCAGTCGGAGGCCGCTCAGCCCGACAAAAAGGGGAAAGCAAAGGGGCGTGCGTCTCGTCGCGTGCAGGCTAAAAAGAAGCACTACACCGAAGACTCCATCCGCCTTTACCTGCAGGAAATTGGTCGCATTCGCCTCTTGCGCGCCGACGAAGAGATTGAGCTTGCCCGTAAAATTGCGGATCTGCTGGAGCTAGAGCGAATTCGTGAGCAGCTTGCTGAGGACCTTGACCGCTGCCCTACTGACGCAGACTGGGCCGAGAAGGTAGAGATGAGTCTGCCTGCGTTCCGTCGTCGTCTCCATCTGGGTCGCCGAGCGAAGGACAAAATGGTTCAGTCGAACCTGCGGCTGGTGGTCTCCATCGCGAAAAAGTACATGAATCGGGGCCTTTCGTTCCAAGACCTGATTCAAGAAGGCAGCTTGGGCTTGATCAGAGCGGCAGAAAAGTTTGACCACGAAAAAGGCTATAAGTTCTCCACCTATGCCACCTGGTGGATTCGCCAAGCCATTACTCGGGCGATCGCAGACCAGTCTCGCACCATTCGTCTGCCGGTCCACCTCTACGAAACCATCTCCCGCATCAAGAAAACGACAAAGCTGCTGTCTCAAGAAATGGGCCGCAAGCCAACCGAGGAAGAGATTGCCACCCGGATGGAGATGACCATCGAGAAGCTTCGCTTTATCGCCAAGTCGGCCCAGCTTCCCATCTCCCTGGAAACGCCCATCGGAAAAGAAGAAGACTCTCGCCTCGGTGACTTTATCGAGTCGGATGGAGAAACCCCCGAAGATCAGGTATCCAAAAACCTGCTCCGCGAGGACTTGGAGAGCGTCCTTGATACCCTCAGCCCCCGCGAGCGAGACGTGCTGCGGTTACGCTATGGGCTAGACGACGGTCGCATGAAAACCCTGGAAGAAATTGGCCAGATTTTCAACGTCACCCGTGAGCGAATTCGTCAAATAGAGGCTAAGGCACTGCGCAAGCTGCGCCATCCAAATCGCAACAGCGTTCTTAAGGAATACATTCGTTAAGCAGACTGACTCAATAAATTTGTTTACAGACGGGGGAACAGCACGGACTGTTCCCCCGTTTTCAATTGTCTGTGAACTCCGCAGCAGGTGAGCCACACACTCAGTCGTAACGAGTGCTGTCTTTAATTTGCACAAAAGCAGTCGAAAAAGGATTAGCATTACGCTTCATGTCCTTCACGACGATAGAAATTTGCAAAAAATTGGGTAATATCTTTTGTAATTAGGATAGATAGTGATAAGATTTCGAGCAGTTATTAGCTTTACGTCAGGTGCGGGGTTCGTCTAAGTCTGAGCAATTGTTTTTGATCTCACCGAAGCAAGTGATCCTATTGTTGTGAGTTTTCTCTCTAATCTATTTCAGAAGAAGTCAAAAGGCATTGGTGTCGAATTGACCCCTGAGCGAGTCAACGTTGCGCAAATTCGGCGCAAAGGTCAGGCCTTTCACTTATCTCAATTTGCCTCTGCCGATGTTCCCGAGGGCGTTTTTCGTGAGGGGCAAATTCTCGATCCTCCGGCTATGGCTGATATCCTTCAGGGGCTATTTGCCGAGCATAAGCTTAAGACTAACGTCGTCGCTACAGCGATTTCTGGGGGGCGAGATACGGTAACGCGGATTATCCCAGTTCCCGCCGAATTAGACGACAATGAGCTACGGGATATGGTTCTCAACCAAGAGGCGGGACTCTATCTGCCCTTCCCCCGTGAGGAAGCGGACGTCGATTATCAGAAGCTCGGATTTTTTGTCGACGAGGACGGCATTGAGAAAGTCCAGGTGTTGCTTGTTGCTACCCGCAAAGAGGTGACCGACAATTATCTGATGACGTTTCAGCAGGCCGGCTTAGATATCGATATCCTCGAGATATCAAGCTTCTCACTGATTCGCACCATTCGAGAGCAGCTCCGGCAGTTCACACCCCAAGAGGCGGTGGCTATTGTCGATACTGAGTTCGAAAATACTGAGATCTCTATTGTTGTTGACGGCGTTCCCCACTTTTCTAGAACAGTGCCCATCGGAACGTACCAAGTCCAGTCCGCTCTGAGCCGCGCCATGAATCTGCCGCCATCGCGCAACACCGATTTGCTGCAGGGCATGACCATTCCGGTGACGCCCATGGACAGCGTAGGCGTGCCTCAAATGGGGGCAGGCACCAACCCTGGCACAGCCGCAATGATTCGCGTTCTCGGCGAACTGGCCGACGAGTTACGGCGCTCCATCGATTTTTATCTCAATCAGGGGGAGGAACTGGAGGTGGCTCAGCTTTTACTGTCGGGGCCTGGTGCAGCCATCGGCCAGCTTGATGAGTTTTTCTCCCAGCGCCTGAGTTTGCCTGCCACCCAAATTGACCCCATCTCGGCACTCTCTTTGGATGTCGAGGGCGATATTTCGGAGATACAGCGGTCTGGTCTGGGCGTTGTGATTGGCTTAGGGTTAAGGGAGGCTTGGTAGGATGTACGGTCTCGATATCAACTTTCTGAACGATCGCAGGGCCGTAGTTGAGGAAAGCCCGACGGCAGCGCCCACAATTCGCGAAGAATCGAATTGGCGGCCTACAATCGTGGGTGCTGCCGTCGGGCTGGTGCCGCTGATTCTGGTTCTGCTGTCTTGGTTCTGGGTCAGATCATCTACCAGTAATCTGGAGGCTCGGCAGGCAGAGGTCAACCGACAGCTGGCGGCGCGGGAGGCTGAACAGGCTGAGCTTGATAATGCTCGGGCCCGGGCACAGCAGGCTGAGGAAGAGGCTAGGGCGCTTGTAACCGTGTTCGACCAAATTAAACCTTGGTCGGCGCTGCTCCAGAGCATTCAAGACAGCGTTCCCAGTGGGGTTCAGATTGCTGGAGTGGAGCAGGGCGACAGGGCAGAAGAGGCTCAGAGCATTACGATTTCGGGGTTTGCAGTTTCATTTGATGATGTCAACGACTTTTTGCTGGTGCTGAAGCGATCGCCTTTTATTGAGTCAGAGGGAACTGGGCTGGAGAGCGCGAACGTCACCGATTATCCTGCTGTTGACTACGAGCTACCCGAGGATGCCACCCCCGGAACCAACGTTCAAGTGCCTGAGGTGATTGAATTTACCATCGCAGCAGATTTGACTGACCTACCAGCATCTCAACTGCTCGCCGAGCTCGAGAGCACGCTCGCGGTTGGGTTGACCTCAAGAATTCAGACCTTACGAGACAGAGGAGCGTTTGAATAATGACCGTAAGTGACTATCCCGACGATAATCAGTATTACGAGGCTGAACCGGTCTACCCCACAGCGTTTGGCGTCGAGCTGACCCCCAATGTTTTGGGGATCGTTGCGGCTGTCGTGGGCGTCGGCCTTTCAATGTACCTGCTGTTTAGATTCGTAATACCGGCATTTTCGCGGCAGCAGCAGCTTCAGCAAGAGGTGGAAGTCCAGGAAGAGCGCGTCGCAAATTTGGAAGATACCCAGCGAGAAATTGAAGCGGCGCGAGCTGAGCAGGCGCGAGCTGAGCAGCTCCAGGCCGACGTGCTGGCGCTTTTCGCTAACGAAGAAAATCTAGAAACGCTGCTGTACGACCTGAATCAGCGGGTTCAGTCAGTCAATGCGGGCATTGTGGATGAGGATCGTAGGGCCGAGCTTGTGCGCTTTGAGGTGGATGAGGCCGCCTCTGGCCTCGTTCAGGACAGCTCTTTAGGCGAGAGCGTCAACGGTCGCCTAGAGCGGCGCGTTTACAACGTCGAGCTTGAGGGCAGCTTCGCTCAAACGCAGTCAATCTTGCGCAACGTCGAGCGTCTACAGCCGCTTTTGATTGTTCAGGAATTTGACAGCGATCTAGATACGTCCGATCAAACCGTCCAGCTTGACGCGCAGGGCAATGTGGATTCAGCGGCTGTGTTGCCTCAAGCGCGGCTTAACACGGCATTTCGGCTGGATGCTTTGCTGCCTGCCTCACCTGAAGCCACCGCCGAGACGAATGGTAATGCTGCGGGAGCAGAGGCGGCAGCAGGCGCTGCTGAGGGTGGCGAGGCTGCTGGTTCATCTGCGGCGGGAGCCGAGGCATCAGAATAGCGTAGGCGATAGTTTTGACTCGTCAGTCCATGTCCATATATAAAATTTCTATCCGGAGGAGAGAACGTTGAAACGGCATCTCAGAACAGGCAGCCTTGGGCTCGGTCTATTTGCGGGGAGTGCTACAGCTGTCTTGGTCGCCACTGCGGCGGCTGCGCAGTCGGTGGCGGTGATCACCGATGTCACCATTCGTCAAGCAACGGAGGGGATTGAGGTCATCTTGACTTCCGACAGCGGCACGCGCCCTCAGATTTTCACCGTGAGCCGCGACAATACGCTGGTAGCGGATTTAATCAACACTGAGCTCAGCTTGGATGGCAGCAGCGACTTTGTCAGCAATAACCCTGCGCCGGGCATCGCTTCAGTGACAGTGTCTCAGCTCGATGCCAACAGCATTCGCGTCATTGTGGCGGGTGAAACGGAGCTTCCTGTCGGACAGGTCCGCCAAACTGACGAAGCCATCATATTTGACTTTGCCACGGCGGCGATCGCTACGTCAGATGATGAGCCTGTCCCGGTGGTCGTAGATCCTGTTCAGCCTTCAGCCCCCCTCCCCGAACCGCCGGTGGTGGCCCAAGAGCCAGAGCCCGTTGAGGCCGATATTGAAACGCCTAATGTATTGGTTCCCGATCCAGAGGTGCGCATTGATGGGGTAGAGGTGGAGCCAGGCCCCATTGCCAGTACGCCACCCACCCTCCCGCGAGCGATCGCCCCGCCTGTGGGTGATATCGCTGTAACCAGCATCGATCCCTCCCCCTCCACCATTGCTTTGGGCACGTCCGAAGTGCTGCCCCGTCTGGTGCTCCGCGACGCCCCGGTGCGCGAGGTGCTCTCTCTGCTGGCGCGGGCGGCGGGACTCAACCTAGCTTTTACAGGTGACCCTGAAGCCGAACTTGAAGCCGATGAAATTACCATTTCCCTAGACATCGAGAACGAGCCCATTCAGGATGTGTTTAACTACGTGCTGCGGCTCTCTAACCTAGACGCCAGCCGGTTTGGACGCACAATTTTTGCGGGACCACGGCTACCCAACTCGGCCCGACAGCTTGTGGTGCGTAATCTGCGCCTCAACCAGATAGACGTGCCGTCGGCGCTCAACTTCTTGGTGGGCCTAGGTGCAGAGACCGCCGTGAGTCGTCAGCGCCTGGTTACGGCGGTCAACGCAGTTACGGTGGGTGAGGGTGCCGACACCGCCCTCACCCAGACTGAAACTTTTGAGCGAATAGATATTGAAACCCAGCGCATCGATTACGAAGATTCTGTTCCCATCCTGCGGGGCCTCCAGGTTATTGGCGATGAGCGCACCAATTCAGTAACGTTGGTGGGCTCGCCAAGGCAGATCGAAATTGCCGTGGCCCAGCTCATTCCCCTCGACATTCGCCGCCGGCAGGTGGCGGTCAACGTTAAGGTCATCGACGTAGACCTCGATGCCATTGACCGGGCCTCGAGCAGCTTCTCGTTTGGCGTCGACGATGCCACTTTTATTCAGGAAGGGGGCATTGGGGTAATTAACTTTGGTGACAGTATCCCTGGCAGCGCGCCGGACGATATCTTAACCGACAACTTCGGGGACGTGACCGGCATCGTTCCGTCGTTCGAGTTCGGATTTAATAACGACTTCTTCGGCCAGCTCCAGCTTGCGATCACCAACAGCAACGCCAAAATCCTTACGGATCCAACCCTGGTGGTGCAAGAGGGCCAGACTGCGCAGCTGGTTCTAGCCGATGAAGTGATTACTAACGTTGAGATTGAGACAGACGGTACGGGCGACGATCAGACGCAGACGGTTACAGTTGAAACGGAGCCCGCAGGCGTGCTCTTAAATGTGGAGGTCGATCGGATTGACGATAACGGCTTTGTCAGCCTATCGGTGGCGCCGACGGTTTCAGAGCCCAGTTCCACTGAAGTCGTTACTGTGGAAGGGGCCAGCATTGAGCTGACGCTGCTGTCTGAGCGTCAGCTGACCTCTGGACAGCTGCGGCTGCGAGATGGCCAAACCATCGTGCTGTCTGGAATTATTCAAGACACCGACCAGGTATCCTCGACCAAGATTCCGATTTTGGGCGATCTTCCTATCATCGGGGCGCTGTTCCGCCGTACTGAGCGGACAAATGAGCGGAGTGAGGTAATCATTGTGATGACCGTCAATATCTTAGATGATTCTGAAGGCTCAACGTTTGGCTATAGCTACACCCCAGGGAGTGCTGACTCCCAGGAGCTACTCCAGCGCTAATGTCTTAGACTGCTATCCGTAATTCCGTAAGCGTGTTTATCCAACTCGGGTAAACACGCTTATGTTTTTAGACTGCTGTCAATTATGCCGTTTTTTACGCTTTTACTCCGAGTCAAATGTGCTCGATAAAATGAAGCGATCGCACCCCTGCGGTGTGCTTTTGTTTATCCTAGTGGATCTAACTTTTAATAATCGAGAGGTCGGACCTGTTGATTGGGGAGTAAAAATGGTTAGTTTATTCAGAAATCTGAAAAAAAATTCCTAAATTGCTCAAAATTGAGCCTCTGGTTATTCCAAATTATCTAACTTCCCTTTAGAATAGGGCATTGAAACTCAGCTTTTACTAGAGTTTCGGAAGTCGTAAAGCTTTATCCTATTCTCGTCCACTCAATTATCTCGAGTTAATTTCAGGAGATTCGTATGAACAAAGGTGAATTAGTTGACAAAATTGCTGAAAAAGCGAGTGTCACAAAGAAGGAAGCGGACGCAGTCTTGACGGCTGCTTTAGAGGCAATTATGGACGCCGTTTCAGATAATGACAAAGTCACGTTAGTGGGCTTTGGCTCATTTGAACCCCGCGAGCGCAAGGCTCGCGAAGGCCGCAACCCTAAGACCGGTGAAGCGATGACAATTCCAGCAACGCGAGTGCCTGCGTTCTCGGCAGGCAAACTGTTTAAGGAAAAGGTCGCGCCTAAGTAGCTCTGATGTCGTCACCCAATCACGGGGGAAACTTAGCTTGGGCAGCTCAGCTCGCAGGCTGTTTTCCCCATGATATTCTTGATTTCTCGGCCAGCATCAATCCGCTCGGCCCGCCGGCTTCGGCGATCGCCGCCATTCAGTCCAGCCTTGACCAGCTGCGGGCCTATCCCGATCCGGCCTACAGCCATCTGCGGCGCGTTCTGGCCGATCTGCATCAGCTCCATCCCGATTGGGTCTGTCCGGGCAATGGCTCTGCTGAGCTGTTGACCTGGGCAAGCCGGGAGCTAGCGCAAACTAAGGCGGCTTATCTCTTCGCTCCTGCATTCGGGGACTACCGGCGATCGCTAGCAGCATTTGGGGCTCGCGTAATGCCTCAACAGCTTTTGGAGCAATGGCCGCAGTCAGGGGAGCATCGTATTTCTCTTGCCCCGCCGCCGGGCTGCGGGCTGCTGATCAACAATCCCCACAACCCTACAGGTCTGCTGTTCGACTACTCCGACCTATGCGACTGCCTCGACGCGTTTGAACTGGTTGTGGTTGATGAGGCCTTCATTGACTTTCTGCCGCCGGGTCAGCAACCAAGCCTGGTGCCGCTGGTGACTCAATATCCCAACCTGGTGGTGCTGCGATCGCTGACAAAGTTCTACAGCCTGCCAGGGCTGCGCATCGGCTATGCGGTGGCCCACCCCGAGCGGCTGCAGCGCTGGCAGCGCTGGCGTGACCCCTGGTCCGTCAATACGCTTGCGGCTGTGGCTGCTGAAGCTGCTGTCCGCGACGCTGAATTTCAAGCTAAAACTTGGCGCTGGCTCCCCCCGGCTCGCCAGAATCTGATCGCTGGCCTAGCCCAAAAGCCAGGCTTGACGCCCTACCGCAGTGCCGCAAATTATGTGCTGGTCCACTGCGTAGATTCTGCGACTCGGCTCCAGCGTCAGCTTCTGCAGCGGCACCGCATCCTTATCCGCGACTGCAACAGCTTCCCCGAACTGGGGGATAGCTACTTCCGCATCGCCGTCCGAACTCTAGAGGAGAATCAGCGCTTACTTGAGGCGCTCTCAGACGTTTTGGCCAGTGAGGTCATAGCAGGGTAGATGAACTTGTTTACTTCTGCAGGGCAGAACTATATCCAAGCCGAGCTATGGCCGTTGACTATAACTTAGTAATCTTGGGCGGCAGCCTGGTTGCCCACCACGCGGCGGTGCGTGCGGCAGAGTGGGGCGCAAGGGTAGCGCTAGTAGAGCCCCCCCGAAGCCCCGCAGACTGGGAGCGTGAGCAGCTGCAGCTCGCCTATCTTCAGGCTGGCCAAGAGCCCTGGGATAGCACTCGCCCTAGCGATCGCCAGACTATGACAATGGGGAGTAGGGTGCTGCCTCTAGATTGGGACGGCAAGATTGGGCACCGGCTCGCTGAGGCCAACACATTTGCTGCCTGGCAGCTCGATCAATCGGACCCAGCGAGCCTAGCGTTTAAGGGAATAGACGTGGTCACAGGCAGCGGCGCTTTTGTGGATGGGCCGACCCTGGCCGTACAGGTGGGGGAAAGGGTGCTGCGGGGCCATCACTATCTAATCGCAGGCGCCGCCGTTCCCCACATTCCTCCCGCGCTAGAGCAATCTCATATCACGTCGCTGCAGCATTTAGGGCAAGTTCAGCCCCAGTCCGTAGCCGTTTGGGGAGAACACCCCCAGACCCTAGTCCTGGCTCAGGCCCTACAGCGACTGGGGTTACTGGTGGTCTTGGCAACGCCGGCTAATCGCCTGCTGCCGCAAGAAGACCTAGAAGTGGTTAATTTGATCCAGGCGCAGCTAGAGGCTGACGGCGTTAGCGTTATCACATCTGCATCTCTAGCGGACGCTGGAGCACAGCGTGGAGAGGCCCCAGACTCAATCGAAATTCGCTCTGGGTCTCTTATCCTCAGGGTCGATCGGGTCATGTCCCCTTCGACCTACGCCCCCAATTTCTCTACCCTGGTGCTGCCGGCGGCGATAAAAACCACGCCCTCTGCCGTTATCGTCAACCGGCAACTCCAGACGGGCCACCCCAGAATCTACGCCTGCGGGTATACCCTAGATGCCAACTGCACCACTGCAGTAGCGATCGCTGAAGCTGAGGTTGCCGTTGACAACGCGCTGTCCCTGCCCTATCGACACGTTCCCTATACAAGAATTCCGCAAACGCTGCTCACAGATCCTCCCGCAGTGCGGATTGGCCTAACCGCTCGTCAGGCGCTG
Source organism: Elainellaceae cyanobacterium (assembly GCA_050330955.1). Lineage (GTDB taxonomy): Bacteria > Cyanobacteriota > Cyanobacteriia > CAKZMO01 > CAKZMO01 > JBCCAG01. The sequence goes on from JBHJHJ010000024.1 coordinate 59,454, forward strand.
CAGAGGCATCGCGGCGCGGTGGTACTGCGACAGATTCTAGCACCGCTGAAGCGAACCCAGCTCGAAGGATCCCCACCTGGGCTGTGCCAACTGGTGGTCTCGAAGCAGGGCCGAATTTTGGGGGCCTGCGCCATCGGTCCCGCTGCCCAAGAGTGGTGCAGCCTTCTGGTGTGGGCGATCGCCCGTCGTATGACGCTTCAGTCTCTAAACCTCACCTGGCCTGGTTCTGCCTACGGAGAAGTGATTTTGAGTTTGGCAAACCAGTGGCGATGGCAGCGGCGACGGTGGCTGGTTAAGCGGCTTGAGCCCCTATGGAACTGGCGGCGGGACTGGACGCGATAGGCCAGCGTCAATCCGCTATGATTCGTCGTAGGCTTCTAGGTCCAGCAGATGCATATAGGTCTCTACCATGTCAGGGCGCTGAAAGGCGATCGCCCGCAGCAGGTGCCAGTCCTGTAGGCCATCAAACGGGCTGCTGTATTCGTCTTGCTCTAATCGTTTAGCAAGCTGAGCAACGTCGAGCTCAGTGATATTGTCTACGTCGTGCTTCGAAATCGTTAATGTAGTCATGGCGAGGATCTCCAGAGCGGACACAGCGGTTGAGCGACTGACGGAACACAGCTCGTTTGGATGATTCGCCAGCCGGCGTACTTGACTCTTATCCTATTCGGTCTAATCTATCATTGGTTGGGTGGATTCGATAAAACTTTGCATTAAATTAAGAACTTTTGATGAAATTTCATGGCCCATGGGGAGCTCGTGGTAATCCACCGAGGCGGAGAGGGCCGTGAGCTGCTGATGCGCCTGATGGGCCGCTTGAACCGGCACCACGGCGTCTTGGGTGCCGTGCACCAGCAGGGTTGGGGCAGGGCGATCGCCATTGCCCAAAGACCGGTGGAGATAGCCACTTAGGGACATCAGCCGCGCCAGGGGCATTTGCGGCCCTATATCCAGAGTCATGGCCCCGCCCTGGGAAAAGCCCCCCAAAATGGTGCGCGAGAGCGGAACCTCAAGCTGAGCGCAGAGCGCGTTTAGCCAAGCCCTGAGGCGCTGACGGCTTTCCTGTAGATCGCCTTGTTCCAGGCCAATAAGCTGATCTAGCTTAGTTTCATCGTCAAGACTAGCTTCAGGAAAGGAATACCACATAAACCCTCCCGGCGAGTAGGGATGGCGAAACGGTGCGTCAGGAAAGGCTAAGGCGTAGCCCGGCAGCCGTAAATCGTCCGCAACAGTGGCCACGTCCTGGGCGTTTGCGCCCCAGCCATGCAGCAGCACGAGTAGATTTCGGGGTTGGGACTGGGCATTGCGCACGATGCTGGTAAGGGTGTCGGGGCTGTCAACCATGGCCAATAACTGGATTAGAAAACCGGAGCGAATTGGGCGTTGCCGTTCTCGTCGATAATAGAAGCACCCAAGGGCGGCGTCCATCAAGTTTTAAAAAAGAGGAGCATATGGCACCACTGGCATTGCTGAGCGTATCAGATAAAACGGGACTGGTAGAGCTTGCCCGCGCCCTAGTCAGTGAATTTGGCTTTGACCTGGTGAGCAGCGGCGGCACGGCCAAAGCACTACAGCAGGCCAATATCGCCGTAACTAAGGTCTCAGACTACACGGGCTCCCCGGAAATCTTGGGTGGCCGGGTTAAGACCCTACACCCCCGCATCCATGGCGGTATTCTGGCGCGCCGAGAGGTTCCTGAAGACCAGGGCGACTTAGACGACAACCAAATTCGCCCCATCGATTTAGTTGTTGTTAACCTCTATCCCTTTGAGCGCACCATCGCCACCGCTGGGGTCAGCCTACCCGAAGCCATCGAGCAGATCGACATCGGTGGCCCGACCCTGATTCGCGCTGCCGCTAAGAACTTCGCCCACGTTACGGTGCTCTGTCAGCCCGACCAGTACGACGCCTACCTAGAGGAAATCCGGAGCCAAGGCTCCCCATCTTTAGACTTTCGCCGCCGCTGCGCCCAGCAGGCGTTTTGGCAGACGGCCTGCTACGACCAGGCGATCGCCACCTACCTCACCCAATCTGAGGACGACGCCAGTGAATCGCCCAGCTTGCCCCAGCGCTTCACCGTCGTGGGCCAGCAGCGCCAGCCCCTCCGCTATGGCGAAAACCCACACCAGTCTGCTGTCTGGTATCAAACTGGGACAATTGCCTCAGGTTGGGCCGCAGCCCATAAGCTGCAGGGGAAAGACCTCAGCTACAACAATCTGGTGGATTTAGAAGCGGCACGGCGTATCATCGCTGAGTTTCCAGTCCATCAGCCTGCCGCAGCGGTGCTAAAACACACCAATCCCTGCGGAGTGGCGGTGGCCGACAGCCTAGCTGACGCCTATCGGGCCGCTTTTGACGCCGACGACGTTTCGGCCTTTGGCGGCATTGTGGCATTGAATCAGCCCATCGACACCGCAACGGCCACGGCGCTGACCCAAACGTTTTTAGAATGCGTCGTGGCTCCCGGCTGCGAGGCCGAAGCAGAAGCGATCTTAGCTAAAAAGTCGAAGCTGCGGGTGCTGACCCTGAGCGACACCGCCGGACCCGATCAGCTCGTACGCCCTATTGCTGGGGGCTTTTTGGTGCAGCAGAGTGACGACCGGCCTATTGACCCCGCCACCTGGACTGTCGCCACCCAAGCCCAGCCTAGTGATGAGCAAATGGCAGAGCTTGCTTTTGCTTGGCGGGTGGTGAAGCATGTCAAATCCAACGCCATCGTGGTGAGCCGCGATCGCACCACGCGGGGCATCGGCGCAGGCCAAATGAACCGGGTGGGGGCAGTGGCGATCGCCCTAGCGCAAGCGGGAGAGCTTGCCCAAGGCGCCGTGCTGGCTAGCGACGGCTTTTTCCCTTTTGATGATTCAGTGCGAACTGCAGCAGCGGCGGGGGTGAGCGCCATTATTCAGCCCGGCGGCAGCATGCGCGATCAAGACTCTATCGACGCCGCGGACGAGCTGGGTCTAGTGATGGTGCTGACTGGAATGCGACATTTTCTTCACTGAGGAATGTAAAGAAGATTAAAATTAACAACATGTCGCTTTCCCAGAAATTCCGTAGAATCCATGGACTTTATTCCTGACGCAATCAAACCCTGGCTAAATTTTATCCACCCCATTTTGATGTGGGTGCTGCTTGTTGTCACGCTATATGCGCTCTATTTGGGCTGGCAGGTGCGCCAAATTCGTTCGGCTGACCCCGAAACGCGCAAAGAACTCGTCAAGAAAAAGGTCAACGTCAAGCACTACCAAGTGGGCTCTGCTCTGCTGGCCTTTATGGTGATTGGCTCCATCAGCGCCATGGCGGTAACCTACATCAACAACGGTAAGCTGTTCCTTGGACCGCACCTATTGGCTGGGCTAGGGATGACGGGGCTGATTGCCACCTCAGCTTCGCTGTCCCCCTTCATGCAGAAGGGTCAAGACTGGGCGCGCTACACGCACATTACGCTGAATATTGTGCTAGTGGCGCTGTTTGGCTGGCAGGCGGTGACTGGCATGCAGATCGTGCAGAAGATCATCACTAGCATGATGAACGCTTAAGCAGATTATTCTGAGCGATCGCGTCCCGTAGCGAATGTCCTCAGTATGTGTTTAGCGACTTTGATAAAAAGGCCATGCATTTTCGTCTTACCCCCCTCAATCCCCCCTTGCAAAGGGGGGAAGCTGAGTTATCCCCCATTACAAGGGGGAGCTAGGGGGGGTAATCCTATACGCTAAACACGTACTGTCCTCACGACATTCGCTACAGATTACAATTTGACCGCCTGATTCCCAATGCCCTTAATCACTAGCGTCGTGGCATTCAGTCGGCCCGTGATTTGGACCAAATCTCCCGGCTGAACCATCAGCGGCTGCTCAGAGCAAGCAAACCATTCTGTTGCCTGATAGCGGACCCGCAAGCGGCGATCGCTGGCGGAGATGCTGGTGACCGTACCGGATTTCGGCGGCTCGACGGTCGCTGCGGCCTTGCTAAAAACTCCCCACATAAACTCCTCCTGCACCCACGCTGGGTGGTTTAGATCGTTATGTAAGCGTTTTTCAAGCGGCGCCGTGGAAACACGGACAGGTTTGTCAACCCTACACAAAACGGAAGTTTTCCGGGCAATTGGGTTAGGGGGATACCGCATCTGCGGCGTCATTGCTTACTTCAGTCTCTTCTTCCCCAGCGCCTAGGTCGAGCAAGAACTGCAGCGCCTTGGCAATATACTCCGCGCAGGTCCAGGGAGACAGCTCGTAAAACCGTCGCCAGGCCTGAGCCGCATGGTCATCGTAGTGGGCTTCACCGAGGTTTTGTTCCACAATGTGATCTACCCAGAAGAGACGGACCGCATGACCAATCAGCACGTCTAAAATAATATTGCTTTCAATCTCCAGATCGGGGTTGCGCTTGGCGATCGCCGCGAGTTCGGTCAGCGCTTCCACGGTGATCTGCCGGTATTCAGGGGCCTGCAGCTTGTTGAGCAGGTGCTCCACCCGTAGGGCGAAGTTTTGCTCCTCGGGCGTCATTTCCGAAAGCACCAGTTCACTGTCTAAGCGGTTGCGGCGCTCTAGCTTATCGCCAATGACGAGGCCTTTGCAGTGCTTGAGCACTTGGCGCACGTCGCTGTAAAAGTCCTCCGGGATACGATTGAGGGCGCCCTCCCGCTGCCGGTGTCGCCACCAGCTGCCGCTGAACGGCTCGTGATCGACCGTATCTAGCACAATTTTCTCCGGCAGCACCCACTGAATGTCCTGCCGCCGCTTCACCTGCAGCAGCTCGTGGCGCATCCGATTTTGCCCCAAAGTGCTGTAGCCTTCAAGCACGTGCTGCAGCCGCTGCTTCACCTCGAACGGGCTCATCTGCACCAGCAGCTCAAACGCCTCGTCCTGAGATACCCCTTCCTTTTGGGCCACCTCGTCTGTGAGCAGCAAAATTAGGTATCCCGTCCGCAGGGTCAAGAGCCCATTGAATAACTCAGGGTCGGTCTTGATCAAGATGCTCAAGTAGATCAAAATTTCCTGGGTCAGCGGGCGCTCTCGCACGTCTTCGCCGCAGCAGGCTTCAATCTTCTCCACAATCTCCCCATGGGACATGGGCTCTTGAATCAGGCAGTCCTCGCTGTAGACCTCCCCAATGGCGATTTGCTTTTGCCGCACGAGGATATCCGTCACAGCGTCCGACAGACCGATGTCGATTTTGACCAGTAAACCCGCCGCGCGGCGAATAATCGACCAAAGCTCCAGCTCACTGGCCTTGGTGTAGACCTCCACCAGCAGGTCCGTGACGGTGATGACCTCATCCTCCTGGCCAAATCCGGTGTCGAAGGCCAATCCCTCCAGCCGCGTCAGCAGGTCCAACAGCTCAATCTGCTCATAGAGGTTTTGGGACTCCCTGAGGGACTGCAGCAGCACACCGCGATCGCGCTCCCCTTCAATCATGAACTCCTGGGTATAGCTCAGCGGGCCGCTGAGATCGGGGGAGAACTCCAGCCACCGCGACAGGACAATGCTGTCCTTCATGGATGCGCGGGCGAGCTCGAAGTCGGGCAGATGGTCGATGCGCTCGATGTTGGCGGTGAGGCTGAACTGGTTGAGATGCCCCAGGGTGACCGGCGTTCCGTCGCAGTCGCCGTCTCGAAGCTGCTTAATCAGCGCCAGCAGCGGCGATCGCTCGATGCTGCCAAACCGATGGATTTCGAACATGGAGTTGGTGAGCAGCAGGGTGACGGTGGGCCGGCCCAGCTCGTGCCAGTGGCGATGAATATAGGCCAGCTCACCGCGAATCTGCGCCACCAAGAAGTGGTAGTCCCGCGTCAGGTAAAACTCCCGCTGGTCTAGGAAGGCGGGCAAAAAGACCACCATTTCCCCCTGGACGCGGAACAGGTGGGCCGTGGTGAGGCTGCGCAGCCGCCGGATGGGTCTGCCCGAAAGCTTTAGCTTTTCGTTACGCCCAATTTGGGAGTAGATAGCCGACAGCTCGCTGGCCTGCCGCACCTGAATCGAGTCAAGCTCTTCTAGGGTTTGGGTGTCGATGCCGTTGGTGGCTAGTTCGCTCTGTAGCGCCCCATCTTCCGCCAGCAGCGCCACCTGCACTAAAGGCTGACGGTGCTGCCTCCCCCGCCGGTAGCGCCCTAGCGGGTCAATGTCACCCATGGAAATTAGGCCGTCCTGCAGCATCCGCCCCAGCAGGTAGAGGCTTTGGGCCCACACCAGAGGCAAATTCTCGTTGGGGAGGCGCTTTTGGCTGCTGGGCTGCTCGCGCTCCGCCGCGATCGCCTCCTCCGGCACGTAGTACAGCTCTGGCAGCAGCGGAAACCCATCCTGGGCCACCGCTAGCTCGTCCAGCCGCTTACGGTATCGCTTAGCCGTGGGGCGATCGCCCCGGGCAATGGCGTCCAGCATTAAATAGGTAAAGAACAGGGGCCACTCGCACTCGATGTGCTCAAACTGCTTCAGCTCAGCCGGCTCGTAGTGCAGGCGGGTCACATCTTCAATCGCGGCCTGGTGTCCATCCCGCAAGAAGCGCTTGCAGCCGTAATACCCCTCTAGCTTGCCGGTGATGGCGTCGCGGGTTTTATCTACCAGAGCAGTATTTTCGATGGCAAAGGCCGGAAAGCCAATGACGCTCAGCACCGACGCGTCCACTTCCTTCGAGCCCGATTCCCTCGGCAGCAGCGACTCTAGGGTGATGCGGGCGCGGGCAATTTCGTCGGGCAGTACGTAGACCACTGAGCTAGCCCCCCCAGTGACGCCAAATAGATTGAACCCATTCAGCGCTTCCAGGGCCGCCTTGGCCATGCCCACAGAACTCGCGTTCAGCTCAGGTTTGCCGTGGTTGATCTTGTTGCCCCGCTCCCAAATGCCATAGTCCGGCGTCCGGTAGGCGCGACCAATGTAGTACAGCAGGTTTTGAACAAAATTAACTTCGTCGAGGGTTTGAATAATGTTTAGGCCCGAGGCAATCATCTGGGCTAGCATCAGCAGATAGATTGAGGTGGCGTCAATCTGCAGGTGGCCCCACTCATCGTCGCCGACCACGGGATCCGCCGAGAGGGGATGGTACTTGGCATGAAGCGAATCGATGGGGGCCTGGGTGACCTTGAATCGCTCGACTTTACTGGCCTGCTTCATCATGGCGTAGAGCAGGCCGCGCATCAGCTTAATGGTGCTATGCTCCAGCTCGTATCGGCGCCCCTGATCAGTGTCGAGCTTGCGGTAGGCCAAGGCCAAGCCCCATACGGCTAGAATGCTGTAGACGTTGTCGCGCACCCAGGCGTCAGTGTAGTTGCCGTGGACGGTGACCGCGGTGCTGGCAGGCAACAGGCCCACCAGCGGAGTCTGCTTAGCGAGAATTAGCGCCTGAACCTCATCGTAGTAACCCTCCAGGCGATCGCGGTACGACGATGCTGTAGGCCAGAAGTCAGATTGACGCGCGTCAGCCATAGTGGTTACCTCGGTAATCAACAGGAAGTTAAGCAGGTGCAGCAGATACCCTATCCGTCCAATGTGCCCGGCAGGGGCGGTTATGCCCAGTAGAGGCGACGATGCCTAAGAGAGGCGATCGCTAGCGCAGCGGCCATTCCAGGCAAATGCATTGACGATGTTCTTTTGCAACCCAAGTTTAACCTAAGGTCACAGTTATACATATTGCTTATTCTTTTTGCCTCCTCTTGCCAGTCCGGTCCCTGCGTAGATTCGATTTTTTGTGATGTGCTGCATGCGCTGCATGCCTCTACCATCCGCAGCGTACTGTACGCGGTGTAGTATGGGCGATGAGCAGGTTCAATTTTGTTTGGCACTATTGGCATTAAGGTAAGGCTACCGAAACAATGGCTAAATCCCTGGAGCAGCAGGAGCATCCTGGCCAGAAGCGGGAAGCGAGGGTGTTGGGGCTACCAGTGCACATCCTTGATGACTATTCGAGCTGGCTTCTGCAGCAGATCGAGGCCGGTCACTCGACCCATGTGGTTACCCTCAATGCGGAAATGTCGATGCAGGCTGAGCGCAACCCCCAGCTGGCTGAGATTATTTACAACGCCGAGCTGGTGGTGCCCGATGGGGCGGGTGTGGTGCTCTACCTGCGGTTGCGAAACCAGCATATTCAGCGCTGTCCAGGGATTGAACTGGCTGAGTCTTTGATTACACGAATCGGGGCCTCCCCCAAGCACAGCATTTTTTTCTATGGCGGTACTCCTGGCGTGGCCCAAACCGTGGCTCAGCAGTGGCAAACCCGCTGCCCTCAGCTCAGCGTCACTGGCGCAGAGCACGGCTACATCACCCCGGAGGCGCAGGACACGCTGTGCGATCGCCTACGCCGCGAGCAGCCGGCCCTAATTTTGGTTGGTCTTGGGGTACCCCGTCAGGAGTTTTGGATTGCCGAGCACCGTCACCTCTGCCCCAGCGCCACCTGGATTGGGGTGGGCGGCAGTTTTGATATTTGGGCGGGGACTAAAACCCGAGCGCCTGCCTGGCTGCGCGACAATAACCTGGAGTGGAGCTACCGGCTCTACAAAGAGCCCTGGCGCTGGCGGCGAATGCTAGTGCTGCCGCAGTTTGCCTGGCGCGCTGTGACCACGCTTCGACGTTAAGATTCTTGGTTAAATTCCAGCTTTAAAGTCGCGTCCTCCGGAAATGTGGGATTAAATTGTGCAGATGCTTGGTTATTTGCACTGCATCGTTTAAGATTCCATACCAGGGCCATAATTCTCAATTACCCACATCGATCCATAGGTTGATTAATCCATGTCGCTAACCGCTGCTGACCTGCCTCCATCTGGCTCTTCTGATACAGCGTCTCGTTCGCGTCGCGCAGCTTTTCGCCCTGGGGCACCGATTCCGCCTCTGTCGGCGACCCAATCAGCATCGCAAGAGAGTACAGAAACGCAGCCTTCTTCAGACCCTTCAGAGCGCTCGGGAAAACCTAAGGCCTCGCGCCAGGCCCCTCAGCCCATTATTCGTCTAGAGCAGGTCACAAAAACCTACGCCAACGGTAGTCTGGCCCTCAATAACGTCAACTGGCAGATTCGACGCGGAGATTTTTGGTTCGTCACTGGGCCATCGGGGGCTGGAAAATCGACCCTGCTGAAGCTGTTCTACGGCGCTGAGCGCTGCTGCAGCGGTAATATTATCGTCAATAACCAGTCGGTGTGCGGGTTGAGGGGTAATCGGCTGGCCATGCTGCGGCGGCAGATCGGCGTGGTTTTTCAAGACTACAAGCTCATTCCCCGGCGTACGGTGTCTGAGAATGTGGCGTTTGTGCTCTGGGCCCAAGGCTTCACCCGTAGAGAGATTCGGCGTCGGCTGCTGCCGACGCTAAAGATGGTGGGCCTTCAGGATAAGGCGGACTGCTTTCCCCACGAGCTGTCGGGGGGCGAGCAGCAGCGGGTAAGCATTGCGCGGGCGATTGTCAATACGCCGTCGGTGCTGCTGGCGGATGAGCCCACGGGCAATCTGGACGCCTACAACTCCTGGCAGGTGGTGAAAATTCTCAAGAAGCTCAACGCTGTGGGGATTACGGTCGTCATTACGACCCACGATGAGCACCTGGTTCGCCTGTCCGATTTCCCCGTGGTGCAGCTTCGGGATGGGCGGCTGCATCAGATGCGCGATTGGGAAATTGGCCGCAGCCAGTCGGCGCCGCTATCGATTTAGGCGGCGATATTTGGTGCTCGGGGCAAGCGGCCGCAGCCAGTCGGCGCCGATTTCAATTTAGGTGCTATCGGATATCTGCCTCTCGGGGCAAGCGGCCGCTTGCCCGTACATGGTCTTCCGGTGGGAGAAGGAGAAATCGTTTTATTTGAGGCGATCGCGCAGCTGGTTGAGGCGATCGGTGGAGCTGATGGGCGATCGCGGCTGGGGCAGCTCGAAGTTGGGCCAGGTCGGTAGGTCGTTGCAGGGGCAGGTGAGTGCTCCCGTACCCACTGACGCCATGGGAATGGGCATCTCACAGCGGGCGCAGGCGGCGATTTCCCAGGACTCACCTAGCAAATCGGCAATGGTTTGATCCGTGCCGGCCAGGTAGTACGCGGTTTTTTGGGCTAGCACCGTCTGCCATAGGTCTTCAAATGCCGCGCTGTAGCGATCGCCAGAGATGACTGGCTCAGGGCGGCGGGATTTGCCCTGGGGTGAAATCACGCTCTTGCCGGCCTGGAACCAGTAAGCTAAATATTTGCGGACATCTTTTTCAGTCGCCATGGCGTCGTCAGAGTAGTTCCTCCCTCTCATCCTAGCCACTAGTTTTGAGATTGCTGTGAGGTTCACAGGAACTCTGCAGATTTGGGCGAGCTTAACTGTTAATCTGTCAGGTATAGCGTAGAAAAAGTCTTATGCCCCTGCTCCTGATTGCGGCGCTTATCGTAGCGTTCCTTGCCGTCGTTTTTGCCCTGCAGAACTCGGCTCCTATAGAAGTGAGCCTAGGCATCTGGGATTTCGAGGCCTCCCTAGCAATTATCTTGCTGCTTACCCTGGCAATTGGCTTTTTCATTGGGCTCTGCGTTGCCTTGCCTGCCCTGATTCGGCGTAACCTGCGCATTTCTCGTCAGAAAAAGCAGATCGATCAGCTGCAGAGCGAGCTCGTAGAGGTGAGGACCGCGAGTCCCGGCAATTTTCCCGCGACGTCGGCGCCCGCCTATGAACGAACGGCCTCCCAACCTCAGGCGCTAGAACAGGGCGATGCCACCAGCCCTGACGCGACAGACCTTCCAGGAGGTGGCACTTCTGAGTCGCGGCACTACCCATAGCCGGCCTAGTACACCAGCACGGGCACTCGCTTGAATGCTGGCGTCTGCGATCGCGGATCGATGTGCCCCTTCATCAACACGTTTGCTTCCGGATAAAACATCAGCGCCGCACCGCGTCGCACCGCACCGCAGATGACCTCAATCTGGTCTAGTTGGCCCGCGTCGCCCTGAACGCTCACCCGCTGGTGGTCCTCTAGGCCGCCCTCGGCCACGTCCTCTGGGTGCATGAGAATGCAGTGGCGGTGGGGCATGCCGCGATACTTATCCGCTGTGCGGTAGACCACTGTATTGTGCTGACCGTAGCCCCGTCCCGTAATCAGCGCCACCACGACGCCGCGGGAGCTGGCTTTACTAAAGTCTGCCCCGAAATCTGCTTTAGCCGGGAGACTGAGCTGGGGCAGTTCAGGGGTCTGCATCCGCGCCTTGCCCGAGTCAGTAGGAAAGTGGGGCTCGGTGATAATGCGTCCCCCGATGGTGAATTCTTCCAGGGTCTCGTCGATGGTGCCAATGGCCTCGTAGCCAGGAACCGTCTGGGCGATCAGCTGGCGCACGTAGCGGGTGTTCTTGAGGCGGCGCCAGTCCACCGGATGGCTGCCGAGGAGCCGGTGGGCCAGCTCGGTTAAGAAATCCACTTCGGCCACTAGATCCGCTCCTTGGAGGTGGGTCTTACCGGCGTCGTTGAGCCGCACAAAGTTGTTGCCCGACTCCACGGTGGTCTTGTGGGGGGTCTCGAAGCGGTTGAACACCGGTAGCACCAGCGTGGTTTGGCGGGCCAAGCCGTGGAAGTGGCCCAGGTTGGGCTTGGTGGCCAGGTAGACGATAGTGTCGATGTTGCCCAGGGCGCGCTTGGCCTGGGTGAGGTCGGGGTTGGCGGCGTAGAAGTTGCCTCCTAGGCACAGCAGAGAATCCACCTTGCCAGCGTCTGCGGCTTCCACCAGCGATCGCGCGTCATAGCCCGGCTCTCGGTTGAGCGATCGCTCCAAAATCCGCTCCAGCGCGCCCCGCAGCTCTTCTTTGAGCTGGTTAAACACCCCCATAGAGCCAAAGCCCTGCACATTGGAGTGGCCGCGGATGGGCATCAGTCCTGTACCTTCCCGGCCCGCATTGCCGGTGAGCAGGGCGGTGTTGGCGATGCTAAAAATATTGTCTACGCCGTTGCGCTGGTGAGTAATCCCCATGGCCCAGGCAAACACCGCCCGCTGCGCCTGGCTAATCAGCGTTGCCGCCGCCTCAATTTGGTCTTGGGAGATGCCGCAGGTGTTCGTAATCGTCTCCCAACTCGTAGCCTGCACCTGTTCAATTACCGCTTCCCAGTTCTCCGTATGGGCCTGTAGGAAGGGCAAGTCAATTAAGTCTCGCGCCACCAGCGATTTCTGAATGCCCACCAGCAGCGCCAGGTCACTGCCGGGAACGGGCTGCAAAAATAGGTTAGCAATATCGGACCCCGGTACTAAGGACCTCACCGGGAACGCCGGGGAGCCAAACTTCACCAGGCCCACTTCTTTCACTGGGTTGACGACGATAACCTTGCCGCCCCGGTCCCGCAGCTTAATCAGCTCATTCAACAGCCGGGGATGATTGGCCGGGGCATTGGAGCCCAGCAGCACCACGCAGTCCGACTGCCGCAGGCTCTCCAGACTCACCATGGAGGTGCCGGTGCCGAAGACCTCTTTCAGCGCCACGGAGGAGGGCCGGTGGCACAGGTCAGAGCAGTCCGCCAGGTTATTGGTGCCCAAAGCCCGCATCATCAGCTGCAGCAAAAATGCCGCCTCGTTAGAAGAGCGCCCGGAGCTGTAGGAGGCCACCCGCTCGGCGGGCTTACGGAACGCCGCCGTCACAATGTCGTACACCTCGTCCCAGCCGATGCGCTGGTAGTGGGCCTGCCCCGCCCGGAGCACCATGGGCACCGTCAGCCGCCCCAGTCGGTCCGCTTCTTGGGAGGTCAACTTCTGCAGCGCGTGGATGGGCTGCCGCTCAAAGAATAGCGACTCTACGCCGGGGTCCAGCTCCGCTTTGATGGCCTCCATGCTCTTGGCGCAGCGCTGCAGCCCCTCGTTGAGCTCGTTGCGAAAGCCACCCTTTTGTCCGCCTGTGCCCCAGGCGCAGGAGAGGCAGGCGCTCTTTTTAAAGATCACCTCCCAGGCCTTGGGTCCTTGGGCATCCAAGGTATATTTGGCCCACTGCTGGATGACGGGTAGCCCGCCGCCGATGTCGCGGCCCGGATGCTCGCTGCTAGTGTGCTCGTCATTGGTATTCTTGTCGCTGGTGCGATCGCTGTGGGCGGGGTTATCCATGGCTAGCAGGTAGCGGCTTTGGCAAATCGGACGGTTAGGTGTAGCCCCATTCTCTCATTTCTTACAAGGGCGATCGCCTGCCGCGATGGTAACCATTAGGCTGATTTTTGTAGGCCTACTTTTTCCATACATCGCTGAAAGGATCCTGTAATTTTGCTGCATTTGTGGAAGCAAGATGGTGTAATAGCCTAAGTTCCTAAAATCCGATCGTGCTGCATTTATCATGAAGTATTTTGCCGACCTCAAACGGGCAGCTCTCAAGCCTGCTAACCTCAAACGCCCAATCTCGCCTATTCTTTTCGCGCTGCGGCGCGATCGCCTCAGATTTTTCATCACCGCTGTGGTCAGCGCCATAGTCGCAGTCCTCGTGGCGGGCCTGATTGTGCCAACTCCGGCGAGCCCACTTCAGAGCGGCTCCGCCAGGCTGAAGAGCGAGCTGGCGGCAGACGTGCAGACAACGATCTTAGACAACGGGCTGACGATCGTAACCAAGGAAGTGCCAACCATGCCCGCGATCGCCCTCCAGGCGATTTACCGCGTGGGTTCGGCCCAAGAGCCGGCGGAACAAGAAGGGCTAGCGCACCTGTTTGAGCACATGATGTTCCGGCCTACCGAAGCGCGGCCTGTCTCCTACCGTCAACTGGTGCGCGGCTTGGGCGTCACCAACCGAAACGGCACCACGGCAGACGAATACACCAACTACTTCTGCTTCATTACCCCAAATCAGCTTCCGGCCATCTTGACCCTCGAAGCTGAGCGGATGGCCCAACTGAAGCTGGATCCTCAGGACGTCGAGCTGGAGAAGCAGGCCGTCATCTCAGAGCGCGAGGGCAACGAAAATCGGCCCTTTTACACCCAATTGGAAGATATTCTCCACCGGACCTTGGCGAAGACGCCCTACGGACGAATGGGGACTGGCGATCGCGCCAGCATGAGCCGCATCTCCCCCGAAGACCTGCGGCAGTTCTACCAGCGATACTACCGTCCCAACAATGCCGCACTGGTGCTGGTGGGCAACTTTGAGACCGAGCAGGTGATCAAAGACATCCGCGATCGCTTCAGCGCCATTCCCTCTGGCCCCATCCCCGATGCGTCTCGTCACCAGCCCCCCGCACCGGTTCAGCGTCCCCCCTTCACCCCAAATACGCGGGAGGTGATTCCCCAAGCCAACCTCTCCCTCCCGGAACTAAAGCTGGTTTACCCAGCCCCCAGCCTCACCCACCCCGACCGCGCGGCGCTAGAGGTGCTCGACGCCGTGCTATCGGTGGGGGAGAGCAGTCGGATGGAGCAGTCCCTCGTCAAATCGGGCTTGGCGTCTTCTGCCTTCAGCGCCTACTGGGCTTATCGTGAGGCCGGACTATTTTGGCTGACGGCGGAACCTACCGCTGATGAAACCTTAGACAGCGTTGATGATGCGGTTAATCGGCTGATTCAGCGGGTGCAGGCCGAGGGCGTCACCCCTGCGGAGCTGGCGCGCGTCAAGACGCAAATTACGGTAGACCGAGCGTTTGAGCAGCGATACCTCCCTTACCAGGCGGCGGTTCTAGCGCGCAGTTGGGCCGTTGACGCTGACATACAGGCCTACGATCGCTACACCGAGGCGCTGCTGGCCGTGACGGCTGAGGACGTCAAGCGGGTTGCCCAAACCTACCTAGTGCCGGAGCAGCGGGCGACGTTTTTCTTTGTGCCTGCGGAGGAAGCGGCGATCGCTGCTGATGGCTCCCCTGACGTGGCGACACCTCCAATTGCAGCGCTACACAGCGGGACGGCAGCGCCGGGGACTGCTGAGCCAGGAGAGCCTGAGCTGGTGGAGCCCTACCTGCCAGAATTAGGCGATGCCGCGCCAGCTCCTACTCCACCAGCCATGGAGCAGGTGACGCTGGCGAATGGGATGACGGTATTACTCGTACCCGATTCCCGGACGCCCACCGTATCTTTGACCGGCTCGGTTTGGGCTGGCTCGGCCTTCGACCCCGAGGATAAGGCGGGACTAGCCGACTTGACCACTCGGACCTTGACCGGCGGCAGCGCCCTCCAAGGCGAAAATGAGTTTGCCGCTGCCCTAGAGGCGCAGGGCATCCGCTACGGCATCTCCTCTGGCGCCGAAACGGCGGAGGCCTATTTTGCGGGGCTCTCGGAAGATTTGCCGCAGATGCTCGCTGCCCTGCGGGAGGTGTGGGAACTGGCTACGTTCCCGGTCGAGCCGCTAGAGCGCAACCGGCAGCAGGCCTTACAGACCACACGCGCGGCTGAGAAGAACCCCAGATACGTGGCCAGTGTGGCCGCCAACCAAGCCCTATACCCGGCGGATCACCCCCGCCATACTTTTCAGACGGAGGCTAGCCTGAATGCGATTGCCCGCGACGACGTGGTGACCTTCTACCGCACCCACTACCAGCCCAGCGCCATGAGTCTGGTTCTGGTGGGAGACTTCGAGCCAAAGCAGGCCCAAGTCCTGCTGCAGGAGACCTTTGGCGATTGGAAGTCAACTTCGTCAGCGCCGAGGCCGTCGCTGCCAGCGGTGCCGCTGCCAGAGGCCACTGTGCGAGCCCATGAGGTAATTCCTGGAATGGCCCAAGTGATGACTCAAATTGAATCCCCTAGCATCACCCGGGCTGACGATCGCTACTACGCCAGCGTTGTATTAGGCAGAATTATCTCAAACCAGCTTTTTCGGGAGCTGCGAGAAGAAATGGGCCTCACCTACAGCACCGGCAGCTTCTTTTGGACCGCGCTGACTGGGCCAGGGGAGTTCAACGTTTACATCCAGACGGCCCCGGAAAATGCGGCTTTGGCGGTGCGCCAAACCCTAGCTCGCCTGGACGCGTTTCGCACCGAGGGCGTTTCCCAGTGGCAGCTTGAGCAGGCCAAACGCATGCTGATCGGCGACCACCTGCTGTCGATCTCCAATCCTGACCAGCTCGGCCAAGCGCTGTTGAGAAATCACCTCTACGGGCTGCCAGAAGCGGAGGTCTATCGCTACGCCTCACGGCTTGATCAGCTGACCCAAGCACAGGTCACCCAGGCGGCGCAGGAGCTGCTGCACCCAGACCGACTCGTGGTATCGAGCGCAGGACCGGCAATTCCTGAGTGAGGAGCCTGGAGCAGCCTCGGGGCACCCCGAGGCTGGGCGTTAGACGACGTAGGGCGCGATCGCTAGCTCGCCCGGTCCATTTTCCTTCGAGATTTTTCGGGTAGGTTCCTGGGAGGAACTTCACTGCCTTGGTAAAACTTGCCCTCTAAACGACCCAGCCACAGCCAAAGCGCCCCCGCCGCTAGGGGCACGGCAGTCAGAATTGCTCCAACAGAAACGCTAGGAGAACCGAGGATAGAAATGCCGAGGGGAATGCTGGACCACATCACCGCGCTCAAAATAAGTGCACCCCTGCGCAAGGCCTGGATGTTCTCTAAAGCAGGACGACAGCTGCCGCAGTGCTGGGTGTGAGAGCTATAGCGCTCTAAAAGCGCCGGTTTGGACATTTCCGCTGGTAGCGATCGCCCTGAAAACGGGTCGGCTTGGAAGTCGCTCACCCATTTGCGAAACGCCATGACGTAGCGATCAGCCTGAGTGGGAAGATAGCAGGCTTGAGCATAGGGCTTGCTGCCTGCTTTTTCTAGCAGTCTTTCTTGAATATGCAGAAAGATTTGGTCATCTTCTAAGACGCGATTGTTGCCGACGTGGCTATACCAGCGGGGCGTGAGCTTGATGAACAACCCAGGCAGCTTTGAGGAGAACTTGAACGGAAAGCGAGCAAATAATCGACATTGACCTTTACGGGTGGGGACCGCATAAACCGCAGTTAGGGTGCGACCAAACTGCTTAGAGGTAAGGTCGTGATACATCAGCGAGGGGGCGACAAAGGTGGTGTGCTGCGTGCCCAACCGGCCTTTGCGGGGACCTTCTGGCCAGAGGCCTTTGAAGCCCTGTTTCCCAGATGCCAGCACCTCCATCTGCATAGGAGCGGCGTTTTCCCGCTTTCCCACCGTCTTATGGTGGGTGTAAGGAATGTGGCTCACGTCCAATACGTTCTCCAGCAGCGTGAGCGCATCGTAGGGTAAATCCCGGAAGGTGTTGAGCAGGACCCAACCATCCGGCTCTTCCCCTAAGGGTTCAATACCAGGAACAGTCACCCGCGCAGCATTTTCAGCTTTACCCGGATATACGAAGAGCAGCCCTTGATGGACGGCTGTAGGCATTGATTCAGCACAAGCCCGATTAGAAAGATGCGCCTCGACTTCGGGCGACGCTTGCGGAATGTGCTCACAGGCCCCGCTGCCAGAGAAAACCCAGCCGTGATAGGGACACTCCAGCAGGCCGTCTTCGTTAATCCGCCCTTCGGACAGTGGCGCAAGCCGGTGGGGGCACTGGTCAGCGAAGACGCGCCAGGCGTTGGCTCTGGGGTCCCACCAAATGACAATATCTCGCTCCAGCAGCGTGAAGCGGGTTAGACGCGCTTTGTCTAAATCTTCGATGTAGTGGACGGGATACCAAGCTTCGGCCCAATCGAAATGACCGGGGTCTGGTCCACCGGCTGGTAGCGTATCGGGGGTCTGATCGAGCTTTGGCGCGTTTTGAGTAACCGTCATAGTGGCGAAGCGATTTTGAGTCATCTTCTTACCATTGTGTTACAAAACTAAACTGATGTTTCTCTTCGCCGTCGCCTTGCGGGTCAACTATAGTTCCCGTCGCGAATGCGAGCCAGCAATCCATAAAACGGCTGCCAGTCGTCTTCAGCCACAATCGGCTCCCATACCGCCTCAATCTCTGGGCGGACCGGTACTGTTTTAGGATTGTGCTGAGTCAGTTGGGCGGCGATCGCCGCCAAGTTTTCTTCCTGTGCCAGCGCCGACCGATACAGCTTGACCCACCGCTGAACGCTGGGCTGATCGGGGAGTGATAGGGCAGTCAAAATGGCTTCCGCAGAGGTTCGCCAATCTGCGGAAATATGGTGACCCAATCCCGCAAAAAAGCCGTGGTAGTCGACCTGCGTTTGGTGCAGCATCTCCACCGTTGCGTTAACCAATTCTGTAACAGTGCTCAGCGACGCCGAAGCAAGTCCTAGCCGGTGAGCCATGCGCTGCCGGTAGGCCTGCTGGTAGTGCAGCTCAAAGACCTCCAAGCTCTTCTCCATCGGTTCCGTCGGAATCACGCCTTTGAGCACCAGCTGCAGCATGTGCAAATTCCACCGGCAGGCCAAAGGCTGATTTTCATAGCGATAGCGGCCCCGGTAGTCAAAGTAGGCCGCAATAAACTTGGGGTCGTAGGTGGGAATAAAGGCATAGGGGCCGTAGTCAAAGCTCTCCCCGGTAATCGACATATTGTCGCTGTTGATCACCGCGTGGCAAAAGCCCGCGGCCATCCAGCCCGCCGCCATTTGGGCCGTACGCTGCACCAGCTCGTCGTAAAACTGAGCATAGGCGTCATCGCCTTTTAAGTGGCCGTAGTAAGTCTCAATGACGTGGTCCAAAAGCTGACGCGCCAAGTCAGGGCGCCCAATATAATGCAGCCGCTCAAAGGTGCCGAAGCGAATGTGGCTGCGGCTGAATCGCACCATCACTGAGGCCCGCGTCGGCGAGGGCTCATCTCCGCGCCAGAGCTTATCCCCTGTCTCCACTAAACTAAAAATTCGGCAGGTTGTTACGCCCTGCCGGTGCAGCGCCTCCGAGGCAATAACTTCTCGCACGCCCCCTTTGAGGGTGAGCCGCCCATCCCCACCCCGCGAGTATGGCGTGGGTCCCGAGCCCTTGGTGCCAAAGTCATACAGCGCGCCATCGACGCCGCGCACCTGACCGTAGAGAAAGCCGCGGCCATCTCCAATGTAGGGGTTGTATTCGCCAAATTGGTGGCCGTGGTAGCGCATGGCCAAAAAGGGCGATCGCTGGCCGGTGGCATCCTGGCGCTCCTGAAACTGGCCAAAGGCCTGAACGAAGTGGTCATCCGTCACCTGCTGTGGGTCGAGGCCCAGGAGCGGCAGCAGCGCATCGTTGCGAAAGCGTAGGCTGTGCTGGGGAAATTCAGCGGCGGCAACCTCGTCTGAATAGTCATCCCCCAGAGCTTGGAACGCCGGTTCATAGGACAGTTCGAGGAGTGGGTTACTCACGGGCAGATGGCCAATAGCGCTAGAGGCAAGCTGTACGGACATAGCGTGCTACGCCCTTCGTGCAGGGTATGCCTATTCTATACCGCCGCCATCTGCTTTTCCGTCGCCTCGATGTGGGCCTCGATCGCCTTCAAGAACTCTTGCTCCAGATAGGGCTTGGTGAAGTAGTCTGTTGCGCCGAGCTGCTTGGCTAGCCAGCGGTGCTTGTCGTTGCTGCGGGAGGTGAGCATCACTGTTGGAATAGCAGAGATAGGGGGGGTTTGGCGGCGGTGGGTCAAGAACTCAAACCCGTTCATTACCGGCATTTCTACATCGCAGACAATGAGCTGAACGTCTGGATTTTGGCCGAGCTGCTCTAGGCCCTCCTGGCCATCTCGCGCCTGCAGCACTCGGTAGCCGGCCCGCTCTAGGGACAGCGCCAAAGTCCGTCGAGAGGTCACCGCATCATCAATGACCAGCAGCGTCACTGCTTCAGTCATCTGAATCTCATCTTGTGAATTGGCGCCTTGAACCGCACGCTCTAGCGCCGCTGACACGGTCTTGGCGCCCTCTGCTTCATACTGGGCCAGGACAGTTTCTAAAAAGGCCAAACCATCCACCACCGGCACCAGGCTACCGTCGCCCAGAACCGTACAGCCGTAAGCATAGCCGGGGGGTGAAATGGCTTGACCAAAGGGCTTGACCACCAGCTCTTGCTCAGTGACCAGGCGGTCCACTTGGATAGCGACGGCTTCGCCCTCCCGGCGGAGCACCAGCACAGGGGAATCCCAGTCTGCTGGCGACGGCACGGCGGACAGGATTCGGCTGGGCGGGGTTTCGGGGATGAGACAGTTATAAGCGAGTAAATCACTCATGTGATACACCGGCAGGGTCCTTCCTTTCCAGTGGAAGAAGACGCGATCGCCCGAGCGAGACGTTTGTCCTGGCTTTGGAATCACAACCTCGGTGATTCCGTTGCTGCGCACGGCCAGGGGTGTCGACCCGGTAAAGCAAATCAGTAAGTTGAGCACCGACAGGGTTAGCGGTAGCGTCAGGGTAAACGTCGTCCCTTCGCCCAATCTTGAGGTGACGGTGACGCTGCCGTTAAGCTCCCGCACCTGCTCCCGCACCACGTCTAGGCCAACGCCTCGCCCTGACAGATCGCTCACCTGGTCCGCCGTTGAAAATCCAGGCTGGAAAATAAGCTCCTGAAGATCCTGGTCATTCAGCTTCTCAACTTCTGACGCAGGCAGTAAATTCATGTCGACGGCCCGCTGGCGAATGCGATCGCTGTTGAGGCCCCGACCGTCATCTCTCACCTCAATCACCACCTGGCGGCCCCGATAGACCGCCGTCACGGAAAGCTTCCCTTCTGCGGGTTTGTCGCGCCGCTGCCGCTCAGCGATCGGCTCAATGCCGTGGTCAAATCCGTTGCGCAGCAGGTGCAGCAGTGGGTCATACAGCTTTTCGAGCACCGCTTTGTCCACCAGCAGCTCAGTTCCCTTCAGCTCAAGCTGGACGGGTTTTTCATACTGATTAGACAAATCTCGAATCATCCTTGGGAAACGATTTAAGAGGTTGCCAATGGGCAGCATTCGGGCCCACATCAGCTCGTCCTGCATGTTGGAGAGCATTTTGCGGTGGCGGTTCAGCATTTGGCCAGACTGCTGCGTAAATAGGGACACGTCCTCCATGGACTCCTCAAGCTGCACAATTTCCTCAAGCAAAACCTGCGTTTGCGCGTAGAGCGTGCTGTAGCGGTCCATCTCTAGCGTGTCAAAGTCTTGTAGGCTCTGGTTTAAGCTATCTCTAGCGGGTCTCTGAGTTTTGGCGACATGCTGGTCGGCAATTAGAAGCTGATCGGAGAAGGTGCGGATGGCTTCCACCGCATTTTGAAATCGCTCAAACCGCTGCCGAAGCTGACGAGTGGCCCGCTGGGCCTGGGTATTTTGCAGGTCTAATCCATTGCGGCTGATGGTCAATTCACCCAACAGGTTGTTCATGCGGGACAGTCGGTCGGCGTCCACGCGAACTGTGAGGTTAGACGCCAGGGCTCTGGTGCGGCGGGGGCGGGGTGGCTGGGGGCGCGACGGTGCAGGTGAGGCTGCAGGTGGCGTCGGAGTGGCTTCATCCGCGACAAACTCGGCCTGGCTCTGCCGGGTAGGCGATGCTGAGGGAGCTACGCTAGTTTCAGGCACAGAACCAAGCGGCTCGCTCAGGTCAGACTCAGCACCGTTGGCCTCGCTAGTGAGGTCAACGGTGTCATCGACTGCAACTGGATCTGCCCAGACATCGTCCGCTGCGATCGCCTCTAGACTCTGCTCGTAATCGGCACTAACATCGCCGCTCGGCGGTTCAGCCGTTTCCTCTGAAAATTGAGCCGCTTCAGGGTGATCTAGCGCTTCTGGGGCAGCTTCGCCCTCTGGTGCAATATCTGGTGCAGTATCTGGCGCAGTGTCCGGTAAAGCATTTTGGGCAGCCTCGCTCGATGCAACAGGGGCCTCCGGAATCAGTTGAATCAGCGCATCCGAATCTGACTCGCCGTCTTGCTCGCCAGCGGCGGAGTTTGGGGGAGCTAAACCCCAGATGCCTAAAAGATGGTCTTCTGAATCGGTATCTGCTGGGGTATGACGCCTTGGGGTGTCGCTATTTAGCGGATCGCTATCTGGGGTGGCCGAATTCGCTCGGTCTGTATCCGGTGGAGCTATCTCCAGTGAATCTGCCTCTGCAGCCTCATCTAGAGCCTCTAAGCTGACCGCTTCACCTTCCCAGAGGTCACTATCCAGCGTATTGATATCTAATGTATTAATATCCAGCGCATCGCCAGCTAGGTCATCGTGATCGAATGCGCTGACATCCAGCGCGTCGGCAGCCAGAATATCCTCGCTCAAAGCATCTTCCGTTAGAGCATCGCTATCTTTCGCATTAAAGGCTAAGACAGCTTCATCTAGAGGGAAACTATCGCCGTCTAAATCATCGCCGTCTAATGCCCTATCGGCTGCTAAACGGGCAAGCTCAATCGATGGGCTACCCCCAACGGTGTCTCCCTGGAGCACGGCGTTGCGACCCGCCTTTAAATCTGCGATCG
>JBHJHJ010000025.1:0-2496 GCA_050330955.1 Elainellaceae cyanobacterium
GCCACAGCAGCGGTGGGTTATGGGCTGCGTTGCTGTAGGAGAGCAGACGCGTCTGGGGGTCATACTCTGAGTAAAACAGCGTCACGAACCGATTGGAGTTCTCTAGATCGGTGTACATGACGTGGTTGAGGTGCTGCAAAATCCGGGCCGGAGAATGCTGGTTGAGCACCTCTTCCCGCAGCATGCCCCGCAGCATGGTCATAATCAGACCTGCGGGAACGCCTTTGCCCATCACGTCACCGATGGTGATGCTCCAGCGGCGGCAGGCTAGATCATTTGGGTTTTGGGACCACTCCTGGTCGTAATTCGCCGGGATAAAGTCGTAGTAGTCGCCGCCTACCCGGCTTGCCGTCTGGCAGCGAGCCGCCAGCCCTAGACCACTGATTTTGGGGCAGTGGCGGGGCAGCAGCTGCTCCTGGATTTCTGAGCCGATTTCTAGCTCGCGGTCTAGGCGCTCTTTCTTCCGCAGCTCCATCGTCAGATCGTTGTTTTCAATCGCGACTGCCGTCTGGTCTGCGACAAGCCGCGTCAGCTTCTGCCGGGTCTCGGTCCAGACGTAGTCAGACTGATAGCTAAAGAGGTAGAGCCTGCCCCGCTCGGCGTCTTTGACCAGAATCGGCGCGCTGAACAGCTGCCCCTCTGGACCCAGCGCGTGGCTAAGCTGCTGATCAAGGGCCGCCATCACCGCCGCGCCATCCTCCGCTTTGATGGGTGAGGTCAGCAGCGCCGCTAAGTCGCGCACGGTCTTAGGCACGACCCGCTGGAGGTGCTGGCAGTGCGCCCCGCCTTGGAAGTGGAGACGATCGAGCTGAAGCTGCCCCCCTTTCACCAAGACGGGCGTACCGCCGTCGGCGTCGGCCACTCGGCTGGCAATTAGCGGCGTCAATTCTAGAAACTGGTTTAAATTTTTGAAGCTACGCAGCGCAAAGCTGAGCGAGCCAAGCAAATCCTGAATTTTGCTCTGGTCTCGGTAGAGCCGAGCCACGACGTCTTTCAACGCAAAAACATTAGTTGACGTTTGAGCAGACGACTGGGGTTCGATAGGTTGTGGTGGGACGGGCGTGGCTGTCATGCACTGAGTATAGAGAAATCGACGGGAAATGCCTACGAATTTTGAGGTGTACTCGTCGAAGCCTGGCTTGAGTTAAATCTTCTTTAAGATAGCCTAGTGTTGACAGAGGATACAGCAATAGAGAAGCGACGTCAACCTTGATTTGGCGGCCCGCTACGCCAAGGATTCCCCTGGCCCCACCATTGAGATAAAGGGACTGTCGCTGAAGTATCGCTGGGCGACCTGCTGAACTACCGCCGAATTTACGGCCCGGCAGCGCTGCTGAAAGGTCTGGTCGAACTCTATGCCGAGACCCAAGATCTCGTACCAGCCCATGAGCTGAGCCACCTGACTGTTGGTCTGCTTTCCCAAAGCGTATTGTCCCAGCAGCTTATTTTGAGCAATCTGCAGCTCGTCATCGGTGAGCTGATGGTGGCAGAGGCGCTCCATTTCTTCACTTAGGCCCTGGCGGGCGATCGCCGTGTTGTGGGCGGCGGTGCCCATATAGAGAATGAAGTGGGAGGCATCGTGGCGGGTGGGGTAGTGGGCTGAGTCGTCGTAGGCCAAACCGCGCTTCTCCCGAAACTCTACAAACAGACGGCTGGAGAGCCCGTTACCCAAGTAGGTACTGATGACCTATAGGGCTGGGTAGTCTGCGTGATGGACCTGAGGCACGAGATAGCCTAGCATGATGACCGACTGCTGAGTACCCTGGGGCGTGGCTACCTGATGAGGCGCTCTATGGGTGACCGCTGGAACCGTTTCAGAAAGCGCGTCAGACTGGGGCCAGTCTCCGAAGGCGTCGGTCACGCGGGCGATCGCCTCGACGACGCTGAAGCGGCCGGCAATACTGCTGACGCTGCGGATCGGGTGAAAATAGGTCTGATAGTAGGCCTGGATGTGGCTGCGCCCCAGCTGCGCTAGGGTTTTCTCGGTGCCGACGGTGCCGGTGGCGTAGGGATGGCTGCCGTAGAGGGCTTGCTGAAGCTGCTGATAGGCCACAGAAAAAGGCTGCTCCTGCATAGAGCGCACCTCCTGAATGGCGAGCCGCTGCTCGAGGGCCACCTCCGCCTCGGGAAAGGTCGGCGATCGCAGAATCTCGGCCATCAGCGCTAGAATCTCTGGGAAGTCGGCAGAAACCGTCTTAGCCCCCAGCATGCAGTAGTCTGAGGCGGCATCTGCCCCTAGGGATGCGCCCAGAGACTCCACGGTCTCGGCGATTTCGCGGGAGGACTGGCGGGCGGTTCCCTTGGTCAATACGGATGCCAGCAGGCCGGAGACGCCGCTCTGCTCAAGGGGCTCGCGGCGCCCGCCCGCCTGGATCAAAATGCGAGTTGCCACAATGTCGGCAGCAGGGTTTTCGGTGACAAGCACCACTAGGCCGTTGGGCAAGAGGGTTCGATGGGTGTTGCAGCGCTGTGTCGGGTGGGGGGTCGAGCGGATCA
>JBHJHJ010000026.1:0-20380 GCA_050330955.1 Elainellaceae cyanobacterium
ACGAAGGCACCGGTTAAATGCTGCTGAGCAGCAAACTGTTGCGAGGAAAACGGGCTTTTTGGAGCAGCCTCTGCAAATAGCTGGGAAAACAAGTGCGCATCTGGGGCAAGCTGCATAGACCCGTGCTGCAGCACCGCGCGATCGCCAGATGCGCCCCTCTTACCGTAGCGCTGAGCGCTGCCAATGAACTTATGGCCTTCGCCATCTACTAGATCGGCCTGGGTGGCCACCCCAAAGCAGTTTGCCCGATGGCGGTAGCTGCGCCCTGACTCGCCATAGCGAAGCTCCAGCCCCAGGGGTCGCCAGCCGCGAATCAGAAACTCGCACAGATGTCGGTAGATTTCCGTTTTGCTGCCCTGGCGGTAGCGTGTTGCGATCGCATAGGTGAGGTCGCCGCTGTGCAACACGGCCCGTCCCCCCGTAGGCCGCCGCACGAGGTCGAGCTGGCCTTGGTGGCTGAGCGTCTTCCAATGGTCGGGCACGTCTTTTTGCAGATGGCCTAGGGAAATTGTCGGTCTAGCCCACTGGTAAAACCGCAGCGTGGGCAAATGCTGCTGCCTTTGCTGCTGCAGGAGCCAGCCATCAATCTGCATCTGCAGCTGTCCCGGCGCTGTTATCGGCGGGATCAGCCGCCAGGGGCGATCGCGGTAAGGGACGGCTGGCATGTTGTCTAGCCTTCGTGAAGACTGACAGGATGCGATGAAAAGCTCAAGTCTGCCCGGTCTGACCGTCGAGGCTGATTTTACCGGGACCCGCGTAAATCATCATCAGTAGACCGCCAATCAGACCCAGGTTTTTCAGGAAGGCGTTGGTCTCTGACGGGTCAGCTAGAAAGTTGTGAAACAGCAGCGTCGTGGGCACCAAAAAGACAATTAGCAGGATAGCGCCAATGGTGGTCTTAAAGCCCAGCAGCAGCAGCAGCCCGCCCGCCAGCAAAAAAATGATGGTGACAACGGCGGTGAGCCCAGCCAGGGGAACCCCTTGACTGGCGATGGTCTGTTGGAAGCCAGAAAACCCTAGCAGGTGCGAAATCCCAGACCTGATGAAGATAATGGAGAGGAAAACGCGTGCAGCGAGCGCAACATAGGACATCGTAAGGACTCCAGGGATTCAAAACAGCGGTTCAGAGCAGTCAGTTGAGCAATAGACTCAGGCCCATCGGCCCATGCCTCTAGATTACAGATAATCGTTAGGCTGCCGAAACAAAAAAACCTGCCGGTGGGCGCGATCGCGCTTAATGTAATCCCGCACCCAGCTCATCAATAAAATCAGGCGATTGCCAATACCCGGAAGATAGAAAAGGTGTACCTCCAGCCAAATGAGCCAGCCCAGGATGCCGCTCACGGGCACCCGGCCAAACAAGTGGGCCACCCCTGCATTGCGCGCCACAATGGCGGCCCGGCCCTTATCAAAGTATTCAAACGGCTGGGGCGCTTTTCCCTGTATCTGCCGCTGAATATTCTCAGCGACCGCCTTTCCCTGCTGCAGCGCCTCCGGTGCTACCCCGTCCAGGTCCATCTGTTCGACCGCCGCCACGTCGCCAATGACGTAAACGTTGTCATGGTCGTAAAGCTGCAGCGTCGTCTTTACCCGAATTTTACCCTTGTCGGTCTGCGGCGCGGCGCTGGTGGCGGGGGAATTGGCCTCAACCCCCGCCGCCCAAACAACGGTGGCGGTGTTGAGCGTAAGGCCGTCGTCAAGAACGACCTCCCTCGGTGACACCGAGGCCACCTTGGTCTGCAGGTGTACCTTGACGCCGCGCCGCCGCAGATAGCCGACGGTACGGCGACCCAGCGGAGCCGGGAACCCCGTCAGCAGGCGATCGCCCGACTGAACCAGCAGGATGCGGGCCTGAATTGAACCCAGCTCAGGGTAGTCTTTGACCAGGGTTTCATTGATGAACTCATTCAGCGCTCCGGCCATTTCAACCCCGGTGGGTCCGCCCCCCACAATGACGGTGGTCAGCAGCTTGCCCCTCGCCTCAGGCTGAACTACGGCCTGCTCGACGCAGCTTAAAACGTGCTGATGGAGGACCACTGCATCCTTCAGCGTACGCAGGGGGAAGGTATGGTCGGGCGCGCCGGGGACCTCTAAAAAGCGGGTTTGGCTGCCCGTGGCCAGCACGAGGTAATCATAGTCCAGGGAGAGGCCGTTTACCTCCAGGGTCTGAGCCGCGAAATCGACCCGGGTAACGGTGCCTTGGAGGAAGCGCACAGCGCGGTAGCGTCGTAGCAGCTTGCGGATTGGATAGGCTACTATGGCTGGATCAATAAACCCCGTGGCCACTTGATACAGTAGCGGCACAAAGGTGTGGTAGTTATTGCTGTCGATCAAGACAGTGTCGGCTTCCAAACTAGCCAGCCGCCGGATCGCGCTCAGTCCCGCAAAACCTGCCCCCACCACCACAATTCGAGGGGTGCCTTTAGAAACCATAGAAGCCCTTACTAAGTTTTGTTCAATAGTTTAACGGAGGCGTTTGGGCATTAGTCTAGCCGCTTTGGGCAGAGCGCTATGGCAGTGGCCTACACAGGGCCGTTGGACCGGCCCACATTATCAATGGGGTCTGGGCCCTCACACGCGCACGGCAGACTTCTCACCTAGGGCAGGTGTCAATTTGAATGCAAACGCTCCAAGCTAGGGCGTAATCTCCGCAATCTTACCCGCCATGGTCCAAGCCACTCAACCCGTCTCCAACGTCATCGCGATCGCCTTCGACTTTGACGATACCCTGGTGCCCGACTCCTACGACGCCGTGATCAAACACCTCGGCCATGACGTCGGCACCTTTCGCCAAGAGCGCTACGAGCCGCTGCTTAAATCTGGGTGGGACGGCATTCCGGCCCGCTTCTACACTCTCATTCAGGAATCCCGGCGGCGCCCTGAGGGCGAGAAAATCACCGCTGAGTTTTTTGAGAACATTGGACAGCAGCACGCCCCATTTCCAGGGGTGCCCGACATGTTCGACAAGCTGCGACGGTGCTGCCAGGAAAATAATGCCGACATCGAGCTAGAGTTCTACCTGATCACCAGCGGCTTTGTGGAGATTGCCCGCGCCACTGCGATCGCCGATGAGTTCAAAGCCATGTGGGGCTGCGAGTTCCAATATAGCGAGGCCGGCGAGGTAGACCACCTCAAGCACGACGTCAGCCACGCCGAAAAGCCCCACTACCTGCACTACATCTCCAAGGGAATCGACTCCCACTCAGAAGAGGAGCTTCTGTCCGCCTATGAGGACATCGCCGATGACGCGCTGCGGCTGCCCCTCAGCCAGATTATCTATGTGGGAGACGGCACCTCGGATTTGCCCTGCTTTGAGCTGCTCAACCGCTCCGGCGGCACCTCCATTGGCGTGAACAAAGAGGGCGGCGACTGGGCCCAAAAGCACAAGGTAAGCAAGTCGCAGCGGGTGGATAACCTGGTGCCTGCGGACTACAGCGAGGGCTCGGAGATGATGCAGTCACTGCTGCTCGCGGTGGATAGCCTGTGTAGACGGATTCAGCTGCGTCAGTTGGGTGCCGGGGAATAAGTGCGGGATAATGATGGACTAACGTCTACGGTCCATTGAATGATATTGAAACCGCTGCTGGAGCAGAGTCAGAAGGCTCTGCTTTGGTCTTTTAGCTGGCAGCCAGTCCGCTACTGGGTTCGCTTGGGCTACGCCAGCAAGGGGATCGTGTACTTTTTCGTGGGGTTCTTGGCCCTGCGGTCGGCGCTGGGCAATCCCGTTCCCATTGTGGGGACGGAAGAGGCGCTACTGGTGCTGCTCAGGCAGCCGCTGGGGACCGCAATCGTGACCGTGCTGGCTACCGGGCTCTGCGGCTACGGATTTTGGCGGTTTGTCCAGGCGATTGTTGACCCTGAGCACGACCGAGAGACGAGCCTCAAAAGCGTCGGCCAGCGCATCGGCTATTTATCCAGCGGAATCGCCTACGTCAACTTGGCCTATGAATCCGTGGATTTTGCCTGGGACCGGGAAAAGGTGAATACCGACGCCACCAACGAGGCGCTGTCGCGAATCTTGAGGTTTGAGTTTGGCGAGGTGCTGATTGCCCTGATCGCTATCACCATCTTCGCGGTCGGCGCGATCTACATCTACGGCGCCGTATCGGGGGAGTTTATTAGCGAATTTAGGAGTACCTGCAACCTGCTCGATCGCACGAGCTATCGCTGGTTAAAAAAGGCGGCGACCTACCTAGCCCAGGTGGGCTACACCGCCCGGGGCGTCGCGATTTTAGTGATTGGGGTGGGGTTTGTGCGGGCGGCGCTAACCTCCAGCGTGGAGCCCGCTGGGGGCATGCAGGAGGCGCTGCAGGCGCTATTGAAGCAGTCCTACGGCACCGAGGGACTGATTTTGATTGCCCTGGGGTTTATCGCCTATGGGCTATACATGGTGTTTAATGCGTTTTACCGGCGGTTTCAGGTCCGTCGATAAGCTGTTGAGCGATGGAGTAAGCGCTGCAAGCGATCGCAGTTCGATGTTGAGCCGTCACATTGCGATGTTGAGCGATCGCATTACAATGTTGGCCCCTCGATCTTTAATGTTGGCCCCTGAAGCAAATGCTGTAAGCGATCGCGATTCGATGTTGAGCGGTCACGTTGCGATGTCGGGGCGTCACGTTACGATGTTGGCCTGCGATCGCCAATGTTGAGGGGTTGATATGCTAGAGAGGCTACAGCTTCAAGGTCAACCGCAATGATTCAGACCGCAAGGCTCTCCATCCAGGAATATCACCAGATTGTGGCGTCGGGAGCCCTGGGGAGCCGCCGCATTGAGCTGCTGAATGGGGAGCTGATTGAGGTGAGCCCAGAGACGCCCTACCACGCCAACCGAAACAACAGGCTGTTCAAATATTTGCTGGCGCAGTTCGCGGGCCTAGCCGACGTGCGCTCGGCCCACCCCATCACGCTGATAGATTCCGAGCCGCAGCCAGACATCGCCCTGGCGCAGCTTCCCGAGAGCCGCTACGACGCGCGCCACCCCAGTCCTGAGGAGCTGTATTTGGTGCTAGAGGTGTCTTACTCGACGCTGGAGTATGACCTGGGGCGCAAGCGGGAAATTTATGCAGCGGCGGGCATTGGGGACTACTGGGTGGTGGATTTGCGCGATCGCTGTTTGCATGTGTTTGGGGATCTGGTTGGGAGTGGGTATCAGCGGCGGCGGGAGCTGGTGACGGGGATGGTATCTGTTCCGGCGTTTCCCCAGGTTCAGCTCAGTGTGGAGCGGTTGATAGGAAATTGAGGGGGCTGGGTGTGCGTATTGCTACTAGGACTTACGCAAATCATCCACATGTAGAGCGGGCAGTGCTCACCCTACGCTAATTAGAGTTTTGGTTGAGCGGGATGGCACAGCTCAAGCCGCTGATGCGGAGGATACGACGGCCTATTTGCTCTCGGCTGAGGCCAATCGTCAGCATTTGATGCGGGCGATTCGGGCTGCTGAGAATCGAGCCGATTTGGTTAGTTTTTCTGCTGAGGAGTGGAATGAGAAACATAACCTTTTCTCCTAAGGCGTTTGAAAGTTCTGCTGATGGAAGCAGTTTAGTCCGACCGGTTGAGCTCCTTCGAATTGAGCTGCTGGATTTTAGAATCGCAATCTTCAACGTCTCCTAATAGCCCCAAGGAACTGTACACCTCCCGTGCCACTGCAAAAGATACTCGCGCCTCGGCAAGCTTGCCTAGATTAGCGAGAGCTACCCCCTTATTGAAGCAGGCATGTGCTTCCCCACGCCGATCGCCAATCTCCTGTGCGATGTCGAGGTGTTGCTGATGGAAGTCAATGGCCTGCTGATATTGTTCTAGAGAGTTGTAGACATTTCCCAGATTACTGAGAGAGCTTGCTTTTCCTTGGCAATCGCTAATCTCTCGGGCAATGTCAAGGCGTTGCTGATAGAAGTCGATAGCCCGCTGATACTGCTCTAGGCCACGATAGACATGGCCAAGACCACCAAGAGCATATGATTCCCCGTGGCGATTGCCCAATTTCCGAGCGATTTCGAGGGATTGCTGAAACAAGTCGATAGACTGCTGATACTTTCCTAGGTTACGGTAGACATTCCCAAGACCACCGAGGGCATATACTTCTGGGTGGAGATCGCCAACTTCACGCATAATTTCAAGGGATTGCTGATAAAAGTCGATGGCCTGCTGATATTGTTTTAAGGACCAATAGACATTCCCAAGGCCGTTAAGGGCATATGCTTCAACATAACGATTTTCAATCTCCTGAGCGATGTTGAGGGACTGCTGATAGAAGTCGATGGCCTGCTGATACTGTCTCAGGGCCCAATAGGAAAGCCCCAAATTGTGGAGGACGAATGCTTCCTCATGACGATCGCCGATCTTACGTATGACTTTAAGGGATCGCTGATAGAAGTCGATGGCCTGTTTGTACTCGCCTAGATACCAATAGGAAATTCCCAGACTATAGAGGGTGGTTGCTTCCCCATGGCAATCGACTAGCTCGCGGTACAGCGCCAGCGCCTGCTGATAGTAGTCAATACTCTGAAACGGACGCCCACAGTAACGCAACGAATCTCCTAAATTACGCAGCGCCCTGGCCTGCCCCGCCTTGTCCTGCTTTGCCTCCGCCAGCGCCAGCGCCTTTTCATACTGCTCCAGCGCCTGAAAATACTTGTACTTTCCTTGATAGGCCTCCCCCAGCGAGTTGTACAGCGTAATCAACAGCGGCGACTCCGGCGCAGATTGCTCCAGCTCCGCAATCTGCCGCTGCAGCTCCCCCACCGAAAGCTGTCCCTCCTGCTCCTCCCGCTCCAGCGTCTGCATCGGCTGCAGTACACCTCCCCCTTCAACCGTCACCGGCTGCGCCACAAACTCAAACACCCCACTCCGCCAGCTCCAAAAATCCGGCGCCTGCCGCGACAGCCGCGTCGCGATCGAATCCGCCAGCCACAGCACCACCGGAAACTCAAACTGCCGCAGCGCCTCCCGCGTCCACTGCAGCGAAAAGAAAAACCGCTCCTGCTCCGACTGCTCTTGCTTCAGCCGCACCCCCAGCAGCTCGCTAGCATTCAGCACTGTCACCATCCCCGCCCCACGCTGCAGCGCAGGCTCCCGCGCCACCAGTTCCTCCAGCGCAGCCCTCAAGCTGGGCTCCTCCCGATTCAGCCGCACCCGAAACGTAGCGACGCCCGCTTCCTCTAGCTCAGCTTCGTAGTCCTCGATGAGCTGAGCCTGCAGGTTGCGATCGTCGCAAATGGCGAGCAGCAGGTCGAGCTGCTGACTGCTGGCTTTGATGGACAGCAGCAGCTTACGAAATTCTCGCTGGTTGAGGCGATCGAGGTTTGGGGAGAGCATGGATGGGCTAAATCAGCTTCCTCCGCTTCAACAAATCCACCACAATCGGATGCAGGTCGTACCACAGGTCGTCATTCTCATATTCCAGCACATACAGTCCGTGCAGCAGCTCCAAAAATTCATCGCTCTTAATATCCGCTGGCGTAAACTCTCGGTACGTCTCTACCAGCAACCCATACAAATTGCTGCCCAGCGTCCGGGCAAACTGATTCCGCAGCGATCGCACTGACAATTCCAGCATGCTGGCATCGATCTTCACATCAGGCGTAATTTCTGCCTCCAACTCAATCATGCATTCCCGAATGCACTCCTGGGCCAGCCGCACCAGCTCCCGCAGCACCCCGCCGCTCAGCAGCACAATTTGCCGCTTCATCTCGGGCTCAATTAGCTCATCCGAAACGCGCTTTTCTAGTAGCGCCACCAGCCGCTGCACATTCTCTTCGATGGGCGAGGCGTCCTCCTGGTGCGCCACCTCCTGCGGGAAAAACTTGGTCACCGGCAGCATCACGATGCGGCTGTCAGAATCTAGAGTTGTAATCAGCCGAGGCTCCCGCATCACGGCGATGGGGATGGTGAACACCACGCGAATATTGGGAGAGAATAGCGCCTTGATATTGTCCTGAAAGATTGTTCTGACCACCGCCAGATCTAGCTTGTCCAAGTCGTCAATGATCACCAGCACAGGCTTTTTCGTTGCGGTTTGAATTGCTGCTGCAATCAGGTCAATCTGCCGCGACAGATCCGACACCCGGCGCTCATAGGTCTGCTTAATCTCCTCACGAAACGCCGCTTCCTTCTGCAGCTTTGCCGTGAATAGCTCAAAGAACTTCCCTCCCAGCCCCATTTCCTGCTTGAGCTGGTCGCTGTAGGTGCGGGACTTGGTTTCGGTAAACCAGGTCATCAGTGTCGTCTTGGTGGACTCTGGAATCGGCACCTGCAGCTTGGTGGCCTGACTGAGCAGCTTGAGGGCGATCGCATAGAGAATGTTGATATGGTTCACGTCCGACATCTCCACCATGTCGGCAATGGAGAACAGGGCCACGAAGTGCCCGTCATCGCGCAGCCGCCGCGCAAGCTGGGCCAGCAGCGTAGATTTGCCGCAGCCCCGATGTCCGGTGAAAATCAGCTTGCCCGCCTCATCGGAGGCCAGAATATCGCTGCGCAGCTTGACCAAGGCTCGCTGACCGTAGGGCACGCGAAACTTTTCGATTTCCTCCGCCGACAGCAGCGGAAACAGCTTCAGATTGCGGTACGCCTCAGTCAGTTTCTCGTAGCGCTGACGAAATTGCGCAACGCGCTCGTCGTGGTCCATTGGCGAGGGTCCAAGACCAGCCATAGGCTAACGCCTCCAAAATCTGCACTCATCATACCGGAGTTAGAAAACGCAGGATTAAACCACCCACAAGTACACCGTCGACTCCTCCTCAGATTGCGGCAGCTTCACCACCCGCGCCGGCGCCCAGTCCCCCATATCAAACTGGTGAGACACAATACGAGTGCCGGGGCGGAGCTGCCGCAGCCTAGGCCGCAGCCTCAAATTCAGGTGGGGCAGCAGATAGACAAAAACAACTGTAGCGTCATCAAAGGGCTCATCGTAGAGGTTGCCAACGCGGAAGGTGACGCGATCGCCCACCCCAGCCTGCTCCGCCAGCGATCGCCCCTCCGCCACCCGCACTGGGTCAATGTCGATGCCCACCCCCCGCGCCCCGCAGCGCTGCGCAGCCTGAATTAGGATGCGCCCGTCGCCGCTACCTAAGTCATACACCACATCATCCGGCATCAGCGCCGCTAGCTTTAGCATGACGTCCAGCGCATCTAAAGGCGTGGGAATGAAGCCAATATCAGGGCTGATTTTAGGTCGGAACACTGTAGTAGCCTCGTTGGGGTGCGCTGACGCTCCGGTCCGACCTACGCACTGAAATACTTCGCCGTCGGATGATACGCCACGATCGCCGTCGTCGACTGCTCTGGGTAGAGCTGTTCGCTCTCGTCCATCGTCAGGCCAATGCGCTCCGTCTCCAGCAGGTCCAGTAGGGTGTACTGGTCCTGGATATTGGGGCAGGCCGGGTAGCCAAAGCTATAGCGCGAACCCTGGTAGCGCTGGGCTAGAATATCGCGGATGGCCGCTGGGTCTTGGTCGCCAAAGCCCAGCTCTCGGCGAATGCGGGCGTGGCTCCACTCCGCCAGCGCCTCCGCCATCTGCACCGAGAAACCATAGTAATAGAGGTAGTCGGTGTAGCGATCGCCCTCGAACAGAGACTTAGCGTACTGGGTCGCCACCTCACCCACCGTTACCGCCTGCATGGGGAATGCATCTACTACGCCCGTTTCGCGGGGGGCGAAGAAGTCGGCAATGCACAGGCGGCGCAGGGACTTTTGGCGGGGGAAGTTGAAGGTTGCCACCGGCGCGAGGCCGTCGGGCAGCTTCGCCGCCTGGTCCATCACCGCCGGGTCATAGATGTGGAGGCTGTTGCCGTCGGCTTGGCAGGGAAAGTAGCCGTAGACGACCTGGGGGTGCAGGAGCTTGTCGGCCAGCACCTGCTGCTTGAGCGCCTCCAAAATCGGGTAGGCTTTCTCCGCCAAAAAGGCGTCGTATTCTTCCCGGGATTGGCCCTGGGGCTTGCGGAACTGCCACTGCCCGGCGATTAGGGCCTGCAGGTCCAGGTACTCGAACACCTCTTCCAGGGGAATATCTTCTGGCCCCAGTACTTTCGCGCCCCAGAAGGGGGGTCTGGGCCGCTCGATGTCGATGGCCACGGCGTCGGAGCGCTGGGTATCCACCGCTTGGTCTTCTAGGATGGCGGCTTCTGGGACCTCGGTGTTGGGCACGTCCTGGACCTCGGCGACGTGACCATTGTGGTGGCCATTCTGCTCGGCTTCGGTCTGCTCATCTAAAAAGCCGCTCAGGTCGTCCCAGTTCTCTTGGGATTTAGCGGCCATCAGCTTATCCATAAAGTTGAGGTCGCTAAAGGCATCCCTACCGTAGATTACCTGGCCGTTGTACACCGCCTGGCAGTCTCCATTGACGAACTTCGGCGTCAGGGCCGCGCCGCCCAAAATCACCGGAGCCGTAATGCCCCGCTCGTTAAAGGTCTCCAGATTCTCCTTCATGAACGCTGTTGACTTCACCAGCAGCCCGCTCATGGCGATGCAGTCGGCCCCATGTGCTTGGTAGGCGTCAATGATGTTGTCCACCGGCTGCTTAATGCCTAAATTGATTACCCGGTAGCCGTTGTTAGACAGGATGATGTCCACCAGGTTCTTGCCGATGTCGTGCACATCGCCCTTCACGGTGGCGATGAGGAAGGTGCCCTTGTCGCTGCTGGCGGCGTCCTTGTCCATATGGGGCTCCAAAAAGGCCACCGCCGCCTTCATGGTCTCCGCTGACTGCAGCACAAAGGGCAGCTGCATTTGGCCTGCGCCAAACAGTTCACCTACAGTCTTCATGCCGTCCAGCAGGTAGACATTGATGATGTCTAGGGGGGGATACTGCTCCATCGCTAGGTTCAGCACGTCTTCTAGGCCCTGACGCTCGCCGTCGATGATGTGCTGCCGCAGCCGCTCCTCTAGGGGCAGGTCCGCCACCGCGGAGCGATCGCGCTTGGTGGAGACTCCCTCAAACAGCTCCGTCAGCTTGAGCAGCGGGTCGTAGGTGCAGACCTCGCCGTCGTACTGGCGGCGATCGTAGATTAAGTCGCGGCACACCTGCTGGTGGTCGGGCTCAATTTTGGCCAGGGGCAAAATCTTGGCGGCGCTGACAATGGCCGCGTCCATGCCAGCTTCCATGCAGTCGAATAAAAACACGGAGTTGAGCACCATGCGGGCCGCCGGGTTAAGGCCGAAGGAGACGTTGGAGATGCCCAGCAGGCTGTGGACTCCCGGTAGGTTCTCGTGAATGCGGCGGATGGCCTCCACCGTTTCCAATCCGTTGCTTCGGTCCTCCTCAATGCCGGTGGAGATGGGCAGCGCCAGGGGGTCATAGAAGATTTCGTGGGCCGGGATGCCGTATTCGAGGGTGTCGCGGTAGGCGCGCTGGGCGATCGCGAACTTCTTGTCGGCGGTGCGGGCCATGCCGTCTTCGTCGATGGTGCCCACCACAATACCGGCGCCGTAGGTTTTGGCCAGCTCCAGCACCTTAAAGAAGCGTTCGTCCCCATCCTCATAGTTAGTGGAGTTGAGGATACACTTGCCGCCCGCCGTCTTCAGCCCCGCTTCCATCTTTTGCCAGTCGGTGGAGTCCAGCATCAGGGGCAGCGTCACGTTGGTCACCACCCGCGACACCACCTCCCGCATGTCGTGGATGCCGTCGCGGCCGACGTAATCCACGTTTACATCCAGCACGTGGGCCCCCTCTTTGACCTGGGCCTTCGCTAAAGAGACCAGGCCGTCCCAGTCTTCGGCGTTGAGCATTGTGCGGCATTTTTTAGAGCCGCTGGCGTTGAGGCGCTCGCCGATGATGAGGAAGGAATTGTCTTGGTCGTAGGGTTGGGCGGCATAGAGGGAGGCCGCCGCCGGGGTGTATCCCAATGGGGGGCGGGGATTATCGGTGGTGCCGCCATTGGGTAGGGGCAAATGGCCATTTGCCCGTACATCGGAATGGCCATTCGCCCGTACATCGGAATAGCCATTTGCCCGTACATCGGAATAGCCATTTGCCCGTACGGTGGTGGGGTCGTTTGCCGATGCGGGGTTTGCGATCGCCGCTGTATCATCCAGGGCAGATCGCCGCACCGATCGCGCCCGTGGCGTCAAATCCTGCGCCGCATCGGCCAATTGGGCAATGTGGTCAGGCCGGGTGCCGCAGCAGCCGCCGATCACCTGCACCCCAAGGTCTTCCACAAAATGCATCAGCGCCATGCGCAGCTCCATCGGCGTGAGCTTGTAGTGGGCATGGCCACCGACGTTCTCTGGGAGTCCCGCATTGGGGATGCAGGAAATCACAAATGGGGAATGGGCAGAGAGATAGCGGATATGGTCCGCCATTCGGTCAGGACCAGTGGCGCAGTTGAGTCCCAGAATATCGATGGGATAGGGCTCTAGGATAGTCAGCATCGCCGCCGCATCGGAGCCCACTAGCATGGTGCCGGTGGTCTCCATGGTGACCGACACCATCAGCGGGCGACGCTCGCCCTTCTCCTCAAACACCTGCTCCACTGCCGACAGCGCTGCCTTAATCTGCAGTACGTCTTGACAGGTCTCCACGATAAACAGGTCCACACCGCCGTCGTAAAGCCCCTGGGCTTGCTCCACGAAGGCAGCTTTCATGGTGTCGAAATCGATATGGCCCAGTGTTGGTAGCTTCGTGGTGGGGCCCATAGAGCCGGCCACAAAGCGGGGTTTTTCGGGAGTGGAGAATTCTGCCGCCACCTGCTTAGCTAACTGCGCCGCCTTGACGTTCAGCTCGTAGGCGCGATCGCCCAAATCATATTCATCTAACACGATAGAGGCCGCCCCAAAGGTGTCGGTCTCTATCACATCGGCCCCCGCCTGTAGAAACTCCCGGTGCACCTGCTCGACGGCTTCCGGCTTAGACACGACGAGGTACTCGTTACAGCCCTCGTATTGGGGTCCGCCAAAATCATCAGCCGTCAGGTTCTGCGTTTGCAGAGAGGTTCCCATGGCGCCGTCAAATACAATCACGGGGCGTTCCGAGTTGTGTAGCTTTTGAAGGAAGGCAGAGGTCATAGTGCTGTTCCGGGTCAGATGAACGGTTAAAGCGGGGACTACTGAACTGAACGGCAGATTAGCCGGTTTAATAGGCTAATCAGACCATACAACCATCACAGAGCTAGCTCAAATCAGCAGCCCCCTCCATTCTAAATTTTTATTAACTTATTCTATAGCAGATGACCAAATGGCCCAGGACATCTATGCGCTTAAATTAGGGCAAATAAGGACGTGTCTAGCTTGCCAAAGTTGGTGGCCAGCGCCACATTGAGCAACTCTAAGGCGTACACCAGCCAGCTCACCGCGTCCCGGCGACAGGTCTCGTAATGGTTAAACAGGATTGAGAATCGGCGCTCCAGGTAAGGACGAACCCTCCGGCAAAGCAGCACCAGCTTGAGCAGGAGACCCATGGTGCGCACCGGGCCAATATTGTTTAGCAGATCCACAAACACAAAATGCTGCGGATTCCTCGGTCCATCCACGACGAGGAAGTTGAAGAGGTGGCTACAGGTGCGCACGATAAGAAAGTCGTCAACCAGAGCTGAGTCGCTCGCCGGTAGGAAGTCGCTGAGCTGGGCGCAAAGCTGGCGGTTGAACTGGCGACGGCTATAGTTTGGGTCAACACCGTCGATTAAGTAGTGGTAGAGATCTTTTTTGAAGGAGATGAAGGGTTGGGCGTATCCGCTGCTGGCGATGAAGCTCTGCGCTAAGTCTCTATAAGTCCGGCCTGAAACGACGGGGCAAGCGTAGTGTCTGATCGCTTGGTTGAGGGCGCGATCGCTCAGCAGAGTTGGATTGCTGGCTCGGGACCGATGACCTTTGGGCGGTGGGACGACACGTGCATTTCGAACCTGGGCCGTCAGATACTTGGAGAGCGCAATTTCAAATTCTGATTGAGCACTGATTTGGATATCGCGGACGGTGCATCGATGGGTTTTAGGGCTGTCTTCGCTAATCAGGCAGTGGGGATATAAGTAGGGATAGCGGCAGATGAGGGTGCCAAGTAGGCGACTGCCGCCGCCGGAAACGTTGGCCCGCAGCAGCTCGGCCAGACGCCTGAGGGTGAAGTATTGCTCTGTCTTCAAAAACTGCCGCATCAGCTCCCGCAGCCGCCGGACGTAGTGGTGGCTCCAAATGCCGGCTATGGGAGCGTCGGGAACACGCTGGAATAGATCGATCAGCTCGATAATGGCCGTCTTACTTTGCGAGCGCGCTTGCCAGCGATTGATTAGAATGTGGCAGCAGCGATTGACGATGAATCGGAAATCCTGCGGTGCGTTGGATGAGGCCGTGATGTTGTCGAGCGCCTTGGCAACCGTTGCGTCGGGGTAGCTGTACCCTTCAATAAATAGCGACTTAAACCGGAAGAGCATCTGCTCCGTAGTCTCTTTTTCGATCCAATAGAGCAGATGACTGTAGATGAGCTGCTCATCGGCCGTGATGAATCGGTGCCCCTGAGATATGACTGCCACGGTGTGGTTTTCCTCAACTTAGAGCAAGGATAAGAATTTGAGCAAAGATTAGGTCAGGTGCGAGCGATCGCGATCAATCGCTGGTGAAGCC
Organism: Elainellaceae cyanobacterium; assembly: GCA_050330955.1. GTDB lineage: Bacteria > Cyanobacteriota > Cyanobacteriia > CAKZMO01 > CAKZMO01 > JBCCAG01. Next base: position 14,545 of record JBHJHJ010000026.1, read on the forward strand.
TGTGTATATTATGACCTCAAACCGGACTCCCCCATCTGTGACTATCGTCACGGATTTCCTTAAAGATCTAATCAAACTATTGCAGTTTTGAACAAGCTGATGTTAAGCCTCCGAGGCTGCACTAGGATGTACTCACGTGGATAGCGGTGTGGACCTCACGCCCTGTGGTATGGCGGTATAAATTATAGCGGGGTTAGCGATCGCTAACTTAGGGGCCGCGCGACTGGCGCCTCGAAGCGAGATCTGATAGATTTCTATTTTCTATTGCAGGCACAAACCCCATGAACGTTCCATCCCTTGCTGGACGTGACTTCCTCAGCATGGCCGACTTATCCCACGCTGAAGTGGCGCAATTACTCGACCTGGCTACTCAACTCAAGTCCGGCGCGGTTTGTCCAAAGTGCCCCAAAACGCTGGGTCTTTTATTTAGCAAAGCCTCGACTCGCACCCGCGTCAGCTTTTCAGCAGCCATGTATCAGCTCGGGGGGCAGGTTCTAGATCTTAATGCCAATGTCACTCAGGTGAATCGAGGGGAGCCGCCCCAGGACACAGCCCGCGTCCTCGATCGCTACCTCGATGTTCTAGCGATTCGCACCTATGCCCAGTCAGAGCTGGAGACCTTCGCCCGCTACGCTGAGATTCCGGTCATCAATGCCCTAACGGATCTTGAGCATCCCTGTCAGATTTTGGCAGATTTGCAGACGGTGCGAGAGGCGTTCGACACTCTAGAAGGCCTGACCCTTACCTATTTAGGCGATGGCAACAATGTCGCCCACTCCCTGATGCTGGGATGTGCTCTTGTGGGGATGAACATCGTGGTGGCTGCGCCGGAGGGCTATCAGCCTCTGCCTGAAGTAATGACAAAGGCAGAGGAATTGACCGCCGGTCGCGCCCGAGTGGAAGTGATGGCAGACCCCATTGATGCGGTTAAAGGCGCCCACGTCCTCTACACTGACGTCTGGGCCAGCATGGGTCAGGAAACCTCCGCGTCCAATCGGGTGCCCGTATTCAAGCCCTATCAAATCAATGATGAACTGCTGCAGCACGCCGATAAAGAGGCCATCGTTCTGCACTGCCTACCGGCTCACCGGGGGGAGGAGATCACCGATGCGGTGATGGAGGGACCCCGTGCGCGCATTTGGGACGAGGCTGAGAACCGGCTACATGCCCAAAAGGCCCTGCTGGTAGCGCTGCTGGGCGCATAGGCTGGTGGGGGCTCTTAGCGTCGCCCAACTTCGTCGCGCACAATGCGCCATAGGGGATGAGTGGGTCCCTGCTGATTAATGCGCTGGAGCTGTCGCTCTAGGCGCTTTCTCTCCCGCAGCGGCAGGCCCAGAATAATGTTGCGACTCTGCCAAATCAGGGTTGAGAGGGTGATCGTCGTGCAGATCAGCAGCCCCGCTGTTGGCAGTGGATTGAACGCTAGGGCATAGCGAACTGCAGACCAGGTGAAGTAGCGCTGTAGCATTTCAATTTCGCCGCGTAGAAGCCATAGGCTAGGTAAACCCAACAGCAAGCAGCAGCAGCCCACCAATATCCACCGAGCCCAAACCAAAACTGAGTGTAGACGCAGAAGCTGCCGCCAGAATTCAGGCGTATATCCCTCGTGAGGAATGACGAACCTGCCCTGCCGGTCTCTTATCATTTCGATCGAGCTAGTGGTGTGTTGTTTTTGCCAGTTGTGGTACCAGTTGTCTCAGAATTGCAGGCCAACGCCCCCCTGAAGGGCTGCTGCCGTGCCTCCCCCTTGCTCGTAGGCATCGAAAGCGATGATAGCGTTGCCAAACACGACGAAGCGGCTGTTGGGGATGCTGTAGTCAACGCCGGGCTGCAGCACGAACGCAGTTTCATTACCGATGGGCGAGGCAGAGTCGTTGTCATCTTGAAAAGCAACGCCTGCACCGATGTAGGCGTCCGTTTGCCAGTTGATCGGAAAATCGTAGGAAACGGTGGGCACGAAAGCGTCCGTATCGGTAAACACAAGCGCCTGGGCACGAAGCGAGATGGGCAGCCTTAGAAAGTGGTAGCGGGCCGCAATCACCCCAGAAAAGTCCTGGTCCTCGCCAAGCTCGCTGTCGCCACTGGTCAAGCCCACAGATGCGCCAACCCCAACGTAGCTGCCGTAGGCAGCCTGGGCATTGGCCCGCTGGCTTAGGCTCACCCAACCAGCGATCGCCAAGCCAATTACTGCACCGCACCGGAGCGCTGTCCGAGCGATTTGCTGACGCTGGAATAGAGATATAGTCATGGACGAACCTCACAGATTTCAGGTTGCTGCTCTAGAGCAAATTTTAGCTATTGGGCTTTGACGGTCTGGTGATAGTACCGCCTACCAATACAATTGCACACTAATATACATTGCCTGTCGCCAAAAGCCCATAGTTTGGAAAGGCTCAGCGCAAATAATCGCGTAGGCTACGGGCTTATTCTATTAGCCCTGTGGCTCAAGGCATTTGATGGAGGGCAATTTCTTTGCAGAATCAGCACGTGCTATTACATATGCCAAACCGCCAACCTTCTCACGAAAGTCGACGGCTAAGCAAGCATTCACAGGTATCCTTAAGGCCTTTATATCGGCTGGCCTCAATTTATCTAGAACTAGAATGCCAGGGATCAGCCCCCCATCAGCATTCCGTAATGTTTTCTTTATGTTTCAACTTTCTTGCTAACTGTTTTGTTCTGTATCGAACTGTTAAGTACGGACGTCAAGTGGCGGAGAGTTAGGTCTTATCGCGATCGCGTCTAAGGAGCCACGCCATCAGGGCGACAATGCCGACCTGCAGTGCCAGATTGGGCACTGAGCGCCCGAGATCTTTCCCGGCCATAGTCTGGGCGAGAAATACCACAGCGCCGATTAGGCCAGATGCCCCTACCGAAACATAGATGAAGCGTCTTAAGCCCCGGTAGGGTGCTTTGGCCTCTTCCGCTAAACGGCGGAAAAGCTCTGGGTCCATGTTGGGGGGGCGCTTGGGCTGATTGAAGTTGCTCACGGGTGGGACTGTGCTTGAGGGGCGATCGCTGCCTAGAACTCTACCACAGTCCCCGTTTGCGGCGGGGATGCACCGTTTTCCAGTTGGTCCGGGCCATAGCAAGCTGGTCTTCCGAGACCTTTGCACCCGTTAAATCAGCCCCGCACAGATTGACGCCTCGGAGGTTGGCGTTGGTGAGATGGGCGTAGCTCAAATTCGCGCCCCGCAGGTCAGCATTGGCTAGATCCGCATTTCCAAAGAAAGCCCCAACCAAGTTGGCATCTCGCATCACGGCTCGCTGCAGGCTAGCCCGGCCAAAATTGGCGCCGCCTAAATCGGACTTTTGAAAGTTGGTGCCAGTAAGCCTCGATTGACTGAAGTCAGCATCATGAAAGTTGGCATTGGATAGGTCAGCGCGCTGAAGGTTGAGCAAACTGAGGTTGCGGGTCGTAAAATTTCGCTGGCCATGGGAGTAGGCGTCCAAAAGCTGCTTGGCGCTGGTGTGCACCTTGCTCGGTTTGGCGGTGTTTAATCTGTCCCTATGGCCGGACGGGGGTGCCGAGCGCCGTCCCCCGCTATCAGCAGAAAAGAACTGGCTTGTGTCGGCAGCCCGGCGGGCTTTACGGGCTCGAATTTGGGCGGCAAGGCGAGCTGTGGGTGAGGAAATCGTGCCGCTAGAATTGTCAAGAGCTGTGCTGGGGAGCTTCAGCTTAGGGCGAGGATCTGGACGGCTGGCAGTTGTGATTCCCTCTGCCAAGCTGTCCATATAGGGGACCAAGTCCAAAGCCCGCAGTACCTCAATGGCCGACTGGTAGCGGTGACGAACCGAGACTTCCAGCATCCGCTTGATCACCGCGGCAAAGTGCTCACTGATGTGCACATGCTCTTGCCAAAGTACTTCACCCGTCGTTGGGTTATAGTTCATATCTCGCGGGGACCTGCCGCTGAGCAAATAGATGCAGGTAATGCCGAGGGCATAGATATCACTGGCGTAGGTTGGCCGCATTGCCATTTGCTCGGGGGGGGCGTAGCCCGGCGTCCCGACTGCGAAGGACGTTAGTGCCGTATTTTCAGAGGTGATTGAGGCCAGCGTCGGATTGACTTTATCTTTCACAGCGCCAAAGTCAATCAGCACCAGCTTTTTGTCCTGCTCTCGTCGAATCAAATTGGCCGGTTTGATGTCGCGATGAATGACCTCGTTGTTGTGGATATACTGCACCATTGGCAGGATCTCGCTCAAGAACTGCTTTACCCCAGCTTCCGTCAAAGGTCCGGTATGCTTGACCTCTTGCTGCAGCGTAAAGCCGCTGATGAACTCTTGAACCAGATAGAACTCCTGATTGGTATCAAAGTAGTCCAGCAGTCTGGGAACTTGGGGATGATCGCCAATTTTCCCGAGGGTTTTGGCCTCTCGCTGAAACAGCTCCCGGGCCATATGAAGGACCTCAGAAGAGTTGCTAGCGGGGCGAAGCTGTTTGATCACGCAGTTGGGATGCCCCGGAAGCGATTCGTCGATAGCCAAAAACGTAGCGCCAAACCCCCCGTGTCCGAGCTTGCGAACAATTCGATAGCGATCGTTCAGCATCATGACGGACCCACAGGCCTGACAACGCTGATTTGAATCCGGGTTTACCGGGTGCGGACACATCGGATTTAAGCAATAGCCCATTCCAATCTCGAGAGCGTGTGGCATTACATTTGGTGACGTTGCGTAACTTTTGCTCAGTTTGAACGCATTTAGCAAACTAGCTCAGGTGAGCTGAAGAAGCAGGGTTTACGGCTTTTGGCTGTCATTTCTACATTAAATGATTTCCCTTGAGGTACTGGACAAGTAACGGGTTGCTCTTTAGGTCTCTCTTAAAGAGTTGCTAAATTTTCATCAATTTATGGGTCAAACGGCCAAATTAACTCGATGGTATGACTGTCGGTCGGGCAAGTTTCGCAAAGCCGGAGCGATCGCCATCCCGATAACCTGAGGGTGCCCCGCAGCAGTTCCGCAATCAAAGCATTTCGACCGCAATAACCATGAGCGATAGGACCATGAGCGATAGAATGAGGGGCAACAGCTAGGAGAATCATAGGGACAGTTACGCCGCATGCGAATTTCACTGGAGTGGCTGCAGGATTTTGTTGACGTTTCGATGACGCCAGTCGAACTTAGCGATCTGTTGACGATGGCTGGCTTCGAGGTCGAAGACATTGAGGATCGCCGGAGCTGGGCTGAGGGTGTGGTCATGGGATACGTCTCTGAGTGTCAGCCCCACCCCAATGCCGACAAGCTACGGGTGTGTACCGTCGACATTGGAGAGTCTGAGGCTTCTACCATTGTTTGCGGCGCGGCGAATGTAAAATCCGGAATATTTGTTCCCGTCGCCACATTGGGGACCTATTTGCCCAAGATTGACGTTAAAATCGCGCCGCGAAAATTGAGGGGGGTCAAATCCCAGGGCATGATTTGCTCCCAGTCCGAGCTGGGCTTAGAGAAAGATTCAGAAGGAATCTATATTTTTTCGGAGAGGGATCGAGCAGACAGTTCATCTAGGTTCACCCCTGGCGAAGACGCCCGTCCCTACCTGGGGCTCGACGACGTGGTGCTTGACGTCACCTCTACAGCCAACCGAGCGGACGCCCTCAGCATGATTGGCATTGCCCGCGAGGTGGCAGCCCTAACCGGGGTGCCCCTATCCCTGCCTGAGTGCCCTGAGGTCGAGGTCTCCGCTAGTCCCCAGCTTGCGATCGCCGTTCAAGCGCCCGAAGCCTGCCCGACCTACATCGGCACCGTTTTGGGCGGCGTTACCCTCGGCCCTTCCCCCAAGTGGCTGCAGCGCCGCCTCCAGGCTGCCGGGGTGCGGCCCATCAATAATATT
>JBHJHJ010000027.1:0-2096 GCA_050330955.1 Elainellaceae cyanobacterium
GCTGCTGCGCCTGCACCCGGTAGTAGTCTTGGGGGTAGCGGATATGGCTGAACAGCGCCCTGGGCATCTCGTCCAAAGACTGGAACATCTCTGGAAAGATGCGGCTCCAGGTTTGGATGATGGGGTCGCTGGGGTCCGCCACGTAAAAGGCCACGGTGCCATGGTAGGCGTCGACCACCACCTTGACCGAGTTACGGATGTAGTTGAAGTCGTTGTTCAGCGGGGCGGCGTAGGGGAAGCGATCGCTAACGGTGTAAGCGTCGATTACCCAATACAAGTAGCTGGCAGCGGCGCTGCCCCTTGCCCCATTGGCATCTGGGGTCTCGCGCAAGGGTCCGCCATCCGCCACCACCAAATAGGGGTCGCTGTCGTAGCGCAGGAAGGGGGCGATGGTCTGGACGCGATCGCGGATGTTGCGGCGAAACAGCAGCCTCGTGTCCGGCCTCACATTTTCGGTAAGCAGCAGTCGCCAGTCCCGCAGGTGCAGGGCGTAGGTCAGCCGCCGCCAGTAGGCCCCAACAGAAATCCCACCGTCGCCGTCGTAGGTGTTATAAACGTTCTCGCTGCCGCTGGGGTAGTCCAGCTCCTGCAGGTTGGTCTGGGTGAGCACATAGTTGTTAGTCAGCTCACCGTAGTAGATGCGCGGATCCTGTACGGGGATGCTCTGGCGGATAGTTTCGCTGCTGGGAATGTGCTCGATGCCGCGAATGAAGTACTGGGGCAGGCCGCTCTCGCCAGCGGTGTTCACTGGGCTAAGGGTGAAGCCATAGCCGTGGGTGTAGATCAGGTGCTGGTTGACCCAGGTTTTGGCCTCGTCGGGTACAGAACCATAGTCCAATTCGCGGGCGGCAATCAGCACCTGCCGCCGCTCGCTGCCGTTGGGCCCCGTTAGGGTGTAGCGGTCGATGTCGGCGTCGGCAAATTCGTAATAGAGGCGAATGCGCTGCAATTGTCGGTTGGTCTCTAGCAGGGGGCGGGTGTCCCACAGCCGAATGTTGTTGACCGTCAGTTCGTTGTTGAGCAGCTCCTGGTAGGTCAAGCTACTCTCTGGGTTGAACACCTCCACATCAATGTCATCTAAACCGAAGGCGCGCCGCGTCAGGTTAATGGTGTATTCAATAAACGGCCCTTCTCGGTCGAGCTCGTTGGGCTGCACCACCAGCCGCTGCACCAGGGCAGGCAGCGCTACCCCGCCCAAAGCCACAACAGCGACGTAAAGAATCAGAATTTTCACCAGCGGCCAAGACGGTCGCCGCCCCACCGCCGCGCTTTTCCCGCTACCCCCCCGCAGCCTGGGTCTACGCAGGGGAAGCCGGGGGAGGGAAGACGATCGCACCCGCAGCAGCACCGCGATCGCCAGCGCCACTCCGCTCAGGCCGGTGTACAGCGGCAGCTCTACGGTGACGTTGGTGTAGCTGGCGCCGTAGATTACTCCCGTTGGGGAGTAGAGCAGCTCGTAGCGATCTACCCAGTAGCTGAGGGCGATCGCGACCATGGCGGCACTGCCCAGCCGGTAGAGGTGGCGGATTTGAGGCAGGGCAAATCCGGGAAACTGGCCCCGCGTGAGGCTATTGCCCGACAGCAAATACAATAGCGCCACCGAAATCCACGTCAATATGAACAGCCCCACTACCCAAAAGCTAATTAGCTCCGCCACGGGCAGCACCATGACGTAAAAGCTAATGTCTTGGCTAAAGATGGGGTCGGTTTGGCCGAAACTGGTTGGATTGAGCGCCAGCAGCACCTGGGTCCAATGCTCTGCCATCACAATGCCAAATACCGAGCCCATCAAGACCGCCAGACCCCGCAGCAGCCAGCGGGGATAAATCAAAATTCCAATGACGAGGGGAGGCAAAAGGCCAAGCTGCCACGGGGAGGTCCGCAGCTGCTGCACCACCTGCCACAGTGCCCGAAAGCGAAACTTAATGGGTATTGGGGTGAGGGAATTGTTGAGGCTGAGGGCCGATTGCCAATGGCTCACGGCCACCTGACCGTGGTAAATCAGCAGCGCCGCCACCATCGTAGCGAGCCCAACGGTTACCAGCAGCAGCCACACTAACTGCAGCCGCCCCGGATAGTCAAGCTCGCAGGACTCG
>JBHJHJ010000028.1:0-14912 GCA_050330955.1 Elainellaceae cyanobacterium
GTGCGATCCCGTGAACCATCGTCGACAACAATGATCTCCAAGTTCTGGTAAGTTTGACCCACCACAGACCTCAGGGTTCTACCGATAAACGCCTCTGCGTTGTAGGCAGGAATGATAACTGATACCAGGGGAGACTCAATAGCGGGTCGAGCGGGCGAAGCGTTCGGTGTAGAACGGTGCTTTGGCTCGATCGTCCTCTGACGACGGCTCACGGCAACATCGAGAGTATTCATGTTTAAATTGAGCGACGAATTTTTTACGTAAAGCTCCCCAAGACATAGAAGTGCCTCGAGGGATCGAAAGACTGAGGCTCTGGTTTTTGCGGTCCAAATCTACCCACGACGAGTAAAAGGGCAGCTAAATCGATAAGCTATCCCGCTCACAGACCTTTGGAAGGAAGGCGGATTCATTCCTGAGGCAGATGCAATAAAGACGATTTCAAAGCGAGCGTGCGGCTATCAATAAACGTTGGGGAAGTAAATTCTCCGACGGCACCGCTTATTGATGGCTATCTACTTGGCACTGGCTGTGAAAGCAAGAACCGCTGGGGACAAAGGCAGTAAGCTTAGCAAAGTCTCAAGGCGAGAGCGCCGTGAAAAACTATACGGCAACTCATTTCGGTTTAGAAACAAGCGCTATATAGCCTGTAGTTCTGAAGGAATGTTCTACACGAACTAAGTATAGATACCCTTTATCCTCTGTAGATGAGTGTTACCTTATCTTTACAGAGTCTTCAGGAACCTCTGTGGTGGGTGAAGCGCTGCGCTGGGTAGTACCGGCTAGCGCTGACAGAAAACTAGCGCGATTGAAAATCTATTCAAAGATGCATTCCGCCCTGGTTTCTAGATGGTTCGTCGATGGATTTACCGAGGCGAATTCTGGCAGTTGTGGCTCAGCACGAGTTCGCCGTTGGGCAGTTGGTAGACGCCTTGGGGCTCGACAATGGAGTCGCCGGGTTGCCAGCTTTGTTCTGCGGGGACGGGCTGTACTTCGCCTTGCGGGGACGGGCTGTACTTCGCCTGTGGGGTAGTTGGTGGTGGTGGTGCCGGGGCGATTGCGTAGGCCTTGGGCACCGGCGATGTTGAAAGTGCTGCTGCCGTCTTCGTTGCGGGTGACGCAGCTGTTGGCAATGAGGGTTTCGTTGTTGAGGATGCCTTCGGGGAGGTCGGCGAGGCTGTTTTGGATAAAGCTGACGTTTGGAACTGCCACTGCTCCATCAACGGCCCCAGTTGTGTTGATATCGACCCGGTCATTGCCGTCGAGGGTGCGGGGATCTGCGTTAAGGGAGGCGGGATCGAAGCCTTCACCAAAAAAGGCAGATGTATTGAGGGTAGTGTCGCCGCCTTGACCGTCAGCGGCAAAGGCAAGAATATCGCTATCGTCGAAGGCGATGATGCTATCGGCGGTCAGGGTGATGCTGCCGCCTCCTTTGCTGCCGCTCTGGACCGAGGTCTGAATATCGCTGTCGCCAAACAGGCTGATATCGCCCGCGCGAATGCTAATTTCTCCTCCAGCAAATGCATTGGCTTGGGTCGTAATGTTGCTATCTTCCAGGGTGAGGAGATCATCGACGATAATTCGAAGACGGCCAATGCCGCCTGTGGTGTCCTCACTCTCTGATGACCTTTGTGGAAGGGCATGGCACCGCTATGCCCCTACCGCCCTTCTACGTTTCGATCTGGCAAAACCCGTCAATACGGTTGCGCCGCGTCCTGCCCTCCGCTACACTCCTCACTCATGGATATTTTTTTGTGTCCTGTCTACAGGCGCCTAGCGTAAAGCGCATCCCGCTGCCGCCACGGTAGGTTCTGTGAAGGGTGGGCACTGCCCGCCCTTCGACTATGCCAGAGCTAGCTCTTCCGGTATGATGAGCCCATCGGCGAAAGCCCCCGCTCCCAAACCCACAACCGGTCCTCGGGGAAAAAGTCCATGGTGCAGCCCACGACAAACATAGTCAGCCGCCAGGCCAAAGCTATGGCCGAGCAGATGCTCACCGATGTGTGGCACAACGCCGGTTTCCCCGTTGACCCCGTGACGATCGCTAAAAAACTCGGCCTCCATGTCTTTGAAACCGACCTGCCCGACCCGATCTCAGGGGCCCTACTCAAAGAAGCGGGTAAAGACCCCATGATCGTTATCCATTACCAAGACAGTACCCAGCGCAAGCGACTCACCTGTGCCCATCAGCTGGGCCACTACTCTCGGCGGGTGGCCGAGGGCAGCACTGGCGGAGAATACAACTATGTGGACATGCGCGACCAGCCCCGTGAAATTGAGCAGACCCCCGAAAACATCTACGCCGATGAATTCGCCGGGAGCCTGCTGATGCCTAGGCGAGAGGTGCAGCGGCTGCTGCGGCGCGGGGAGTCATTGATATCGGCGATGGTGTATTTTGGAGTATCTGAAGCAGCCCTGACCTTCCGGCTCAGGGGGCTGAATATTCCAACAGACGCCTTTGCCCGCGAGTAGTGCCGAATGGCTGACGAGACCATTGACAACCTTAGGTTTGAAGCCACAGACCCCGTTAGCCGAAAGCGGGCGATCGACATTGTCAAGGCTCAGGTTGAGACCTCGCCGCGCACCAAGCCCGCTGACCCGCTGACCACGGAGCTGCTAGAGGACCGGCGCTCCGATCGCCAGCTGCGGCAGCGCTATGCCACCTGGTTTATGTGGATTTTGGTGTCTCAACTGCTGGTGATGAACGCCGTATTCATTCTGCTGGGTTTAGGGAAGCTAGAGTACCGAAATCGGTGGATCGTTGAAATCTATATTGGTGCTACTGTTGCAGAGGTGTTTGGCGTGGTGATTGTCATTACCCGAGGTCTGTTTCCTGAGCCAAAATGATAGGAAGCCAGGCTACTATGAGTTTGCCAACGTCACCCACAATATGACGGAGGCTGAGGTGTTTGAGAAGTACATGTCCCAATCTGAGTAATGCCTATTATCACCACTCAGCAGTCGTCTGCTGCAGTGCGATCGCAAGTCATATCATCTAGTGCTTGGGTAGCCGCAGCGTGGTCCGCACCTTCAGCGGACTCAAAATTTGGTTGAGCGATCGCAGCTGCTCCGCCGTCCCCATGCAGATCAGCATGTCTCCCGCCTCCAGTTTCGCCTCCGCCATCGGCCCCGCAATTAGGTTGCCGTCCGCCCGCCGTATGGCCAGCACCAGCGCCCCCGACCGCGACCTAAGCCGCGTCTCCCGCAGGGTTTGGCCGACGCAGGGTGAGGTGTTAGCGTCGAGCAAAAACTCCTCCATGTAAAAGGAGCGATCGGTGCCCGTGAGGATGCCGTCTACGAAATCCATCACCTGGGGGCGCAGGGCCGCTGCCGCCATTCGCCTGCCGCCGGTCACGTGGGGCGAGACCACCGCGTCTGCCCCGGCCCGCTGCAGCTTCTGTACCGCCTCTTCGGTGTTGGCGCGGGCAATGGTGCGAACTTTGGGGTTAAGGCTTTTGGCCGACAGCACCGTATAGAGATTTTCCGCGTCGGACGGCAGGGCCGCGACGATGCAGGCGGCCCGATCGATTCCCGCCCGCATGAGAATATCGTCGAGGGTGACATCCCCGGTGATGGCGACATAGTCGAGCTGCTCCGCTTGGGCGATCGCCTCCGGTGAAAAGTCGATGACGATGAACTCGATGCCCTCCGCCGCAAACTCCAGCGCAATGTTGCGCCCCGTGCGACCAAAGCCACAGATAATATAGTGCTGTTTTAGCGTGCTCAAAAGGCGCCTCTGCTGCCGCAATCGGATGCCCTCCTGGAACGATCCTTGAAGGACAGCCTCGGTAAAGTGGTTGACGATATAACCAATGCTAACAACGCCCAGCAAGATTAGGGTGATGGTAAACAGTCGCCCCAAGGGGCTGAGGGGCTGCACCTCGGTAAAGCCAACGGTGGACATTGTAATGATGGTCATGTAGGCCGAGTCGATCCAGCTCCAGCCTTCTATCAGGCGATAGCCCACCGTCCCCAGGCTCGTAATCACCAGCAGCACAATCAGGGCCAGGAAAACTTCCTGGCGCAGCCGCCGGTAGCGCTCTTCCGTAATACTGTGCCTCAACCTTGGTCCTCTACATATCGCTTGAGCTCTAGGGCCATGCGCCGCAGCCCCCGAAGCTCGTCCTGACGGATAAACGGCACAATCAGCCTGGACATAGGGCCAGTGATTATCTCTTGGTGGTGGTATCGCGTATAGCCGCCATCTGTTTGCCCAATGTCCTCTAGCTCAAACTGGTGTTCGCTGCGATAGCCCGGCGCGATCGCCACCCAGCGCAAACCGACCTCAGGCCGCAAATGCACGATGCGCACCTCGAACTGAGTTTTGGTTTCTTGGGGAACCCGCTGCATAGCTAGCTTAACCGATGCATTGAGGGAAAGCGGTACATTTGGGGCCCGGTCGTAGAGGAAGGTATTCCATCTGCGCCACAGGCGTTTATCCATTAGGGCATCCCAGACCTGCGAACGCTCAGCACGAATGTCTGTGGTGGTGTGAAGACAAGGCATAATGGGTTGGCAGTGCGGTCCAGCAATTTCCAGTCAGCAATTCCTGATCAATCGAGCCTGCAATTCTTGAGATTTGCCCAGCGCTGGGCTAGGGTGAGGGACAGTATTGCTGCTTATCAATATTATCGGTCTACGCTATGACGCTGACGTAGACCCGTTAACCCTATTATCTGGTCTCCCGCTATGGTCAGTTTGACCCCTAATCCGAGCTTCAGCCTTACGATTCGCCTCGCCCTTCCTAACCGCGCGGGTGCGCTGGCCAGCGTCATTCAGGCGATCGCGGATGCGGGGGGCAGCGTGGGTACCGTCGACCTGCTGGAGCAAAGCCGAAAACAGCTCGTCCGGGAAGTGGTGGTGGACGCCTCCAGCACCGAGCACGCCGATACCATCGTCGCCGCCGTCAAGGCCCTGCCCGACATCACCGTCCTCAGCGCCCGGGACCGCACGTTCCAGCTCCATCAGGGGGGCAAAATTTCGGTAGAGGGCAAGATTTCCTTTGAAAGCCAGGGGGATTTGGCCATGGCCTACACCCCCGGCGTGGGACGCATCTGCAGGGCGATCGCCCAAGACCCAGAGCGGGTGTACGAGCTGACCATCAAAAGTAATACGGTGGCGATCGTCACCGACGGCAGCGCCATTCTGGGGCTGGGCAACCTGGGGCCGGAGGCGGCCCTGCCGGTGATGGAGGGCAAGGCGATGCTGTTTAAGGCGTTTGCGGGCCTCGACGCCTTTCCCATCTGCCTCCGCTCCCAGGACACCGACGCCATTGTCGAGGCCGTAAAGAACCTGTCTCCCGTCTTCGGCGGCGTCAACTTAGAAGACATCTCCGCCCCCCGCTGCTTCGAGGTAGAGGCGCGGCTGCAGCAGGAGCTGGACATCCCGGTGTTCCACGACGACCAAAACGGCACGGCCATCGTCACCCTGGCGGCGCTGATCAACGCCTTGAAGCTGGTGGGTAAATCCCTGAGCCAAATTCGCATTGTGATCAACGGGGCCGGGGCGGCCGGGATTGCGATCGCCAAGCTCCTGCAAAAGGCCGGCAGCGCTCACATTGTCCTGTGCGATTCAAAGGGCATTGTCAGCCGCAAGCGTGAGAACCTCACTCCCCAAAAGCAGGCGCTGGCAGTGGATGAGGCCGGTTCGCTGGCGGACGCCATGGCTGGGGCGGACGTATTTTTGGGCGTGAGTGCGCCAGGCGTAGTAACGCCGGAGATGGTGGCGAGCATGGCTGAGCAGCCCATCGTATTTGCCATGGCCAACCCCATCCCCGAAATTCAGCCGGAGCTGGTGCGAGACCGGGTAGCGGTGATGGCCACCGGGCGCAGCGACTACCCCAACCAAATCAACAACGTGCTGGCCTTTCCAGGGGTGTTCCGCGGGGCGATGGACTGCCGCGCCACGGCCATGACCACCACCATGTATCTAGAAGCGGCAGAGGCGATCGCGTCTTTGGTTAGCGCTGAGGACTTAGGCCCTGAGCACATTGTGCCATCGGTGTTTGATCCCCGGGTGGCGACGGCGGTGGCGGAAGCCGTGAAGCGCGCGGCGCGGCAGGATGGGGTGGCAATGCGCTAGGCCGATTGTGTTTGGGGGCGCTTGTCCCCAGACCATTGAAGTGCACCGCAGTCAGGGAAAGGGGGTGATTCTAGGAAATGGCGATCGCTTCACGGCGCCGGAGCTGCTCCCGGGTTGGGAGATGGAGGTGTCTAGCATCTGGGCCCCGGAATTTGATTAGAAGGTAGGGGCGACGGGCGTGCCCATCGCCCTTACAAAGATCTGTTAGGGTTTTTCGCCTGTACGAGGGTTGGTCGGTTAGGAGCGTAAGGCTTTGTGCTCCTAACCGTTTACACAGAAGGCGTGGGTTACACAAACACTGATTCACTCACTGCGCTAGCGCTAGCACCAGTGAATAGAGCGATCGCTCTACCGTCCACCTCTATCTGAGCACCCGCTGCCGTATCAATAATCGAGATTCGCTCTAGGGTCAATCCTCCAGCTAAGCGAACGCGGTCATCCTCTGAAGAGAAATCTGTAATTGTGTCGGAGCCCCCTTGGTTACTCACAACAAAAGTATCCCGGCCGCCTCCGCCAGTTAAGATGTCGCTGCCCGCAAGACCGAAGAGGACGTCGGCCCCGCGGTCTCCTCGAATCTCGTCGTTTCCACCGTTACCAAACAGCCTATCATTGCCAAGGTTGCCGATGATGATGTCGTTGCCACTGTCCCCCCGGATGATGTCCATCCCCTGACCACCGCTGATTATATCGTTACCCGTCCTGCCGCGGATGGTATCGCTACCGTCGTTTCCAGAAATAACGTCATCACCAGCATTACCGATCAATGTATCGTCACCCGGTCCACCGGAGAGGCTGTCGTTGCCGCTTCCCCCTCTAAAGAAGTCGCTGCCCAAGCCCCCGAAAGCGCTATCATCCCCGGCTGCGCCAGAGAAGGCGTCATTCAGAAAACTCCCTGGGAATAGATCGTCATCGTCAGTGGAAGGCGAAAAGTTAAACTCTGGAAGCGGCGTTCCCGGTACACCAATAAACGGATTACCCGGGACAGCGGTCGGCTCCAGCCCAGCAAGCGGGAAGGCAACAACCGCATCATTGGCAACTGGGCCAACGCTAAATAGATCAACGGTTACAAGCGCCTCTTGAGTGACGGGATTAATGGCGACATCCCGAAATGTGCTTGCAACAGTCCCTAGCGCCTCGACGCCCAGAATTTGGTTCAGGTCTGCCGAAACGGCAATCAGCGCCCCTTCGCCGGGCACGCCTAGTGCGGCTGAGCCTACAGAGGTTGTCGTGATGTAGAAGTTTCCTGCGGCATCGGTCGTCAAGCCTTGACTGGCGATATCAATCCCGTTAAGGACGAAACTGGGAGCGCCAGGACCAGCGCCATCAGCAGGGTCGAAATCAGCGCTGAATGCAACCGGCGCATCGAACGAGGAAATTAATGTCTCACCCTCAGGCGTAGTGGCAGTTGGAAGTGTGGTGAGTACCGTACCTTGGTCGTTGACAGCAATACCACGCTCTAGCCGAACCGACTGAGGCGTACCTAAAAGGTCCTGGGCTTCAGCACTAGAGCTTAAAATCACCTGGGCGTCGAGAACCGCCCCCCCTTCAGTTTGAATCCTAAGAACGAAGGGAAATGCTTGTGCCTGAGAGAATCCGGTGATGAAGAACTCAGTCACAGTGCCATTTTGACGGACGTCGATATCACCAAAGGTTGCAAATGCGGGCTGGATTAGGCCTCCGAATGCGCCCACTTGTCCAGTTGCAACGTCGAAAATTTCGGAGATATTGATGTCTAAGGTGCGGATATCTAAGACCGGCGCAGCCGCCAAAGTGACTGGGTCAATTGCCAACAAGATTCCGTCGCTTCTTAAGCCCAGCAGTGCACCTGACACTGGATCTTGAACGAGATTGACCTGACCAACAATGTCAAAAAAGCCACCTGAAATGGAGGCCTGATTGATTAACGCGCCATCTGGTGTAAAGCTGGACAGGATAATGTCTAGTCCGTTGTCTGAGTTAACGAAGACAGTACCGTTATCATCGGCAAGAATTCCAACTGGATTAAAAATGCCGCCAACAAAGATTTCTTCCATGGCTGTTAGTACCTTGATTATCTGAAATGTGAATTCACATCAGACACCTTTCTGTAGATGCCACAAAAAATCTTAGCGGATGTATACTTGGCTGCATGAGTACCAGATGAGAATAAGAAAGGGGTCCTGGCTTACGTTTGCTAGTCAGCTTGGTGGGTAGCTAAAGGCGTAGCCAACTCGGGATGTCCCGCCTCAATCAGGGCGCGATCGCGGATGCGGCAGGAATCGCACAGGCCGCAGGGGTCCTCTCCGCCCTGGTAGCAGGACCAGGTCTCGGCAATGGGGACGCCAAGCAGGAGGGCACGGCGGACGATGTCTACTTTGGAGTCTAGGACTAGGGGGGCAATCAGCTTAGGGGCTTTGCCTTCAAGGCCCGCTTTGGACGACAGCGTGGCGAGGTGCTGGAAGGCGGCCAGGTATTCCGGGCGGCAGTCGGGGTAGCCCGAGTAATCCACGGCGTTGATGCCCAGGTAAATGGCTTCTGCTTCCATTGCTTCGGCCAGAGAAAGGGCGATCGCAATGAAGACGGTATTGCGTCCGGGGACATAGGTGGAGGGAATGTGGTCAGGTTTGATGCCGTCCTGGGGTAGGGCCTGAGTGGTATCGGTCAGTGAAGAACCGCCCCACTGGGCTAGGTTCACGTCGATGGTGTGATGGGTTTCAATGCCGAGAGCAGCAGCGACGCGCTGAGCGGCCTGAAGCTCGCGCTTATGGCGCTGTCCGTATCGAAAGGAGAGGGCCACAGGCTGGTAGCCATCGGCGATCGCTTGGGCGGCTGCCGTCGCAGAGTCTAGCCCTCCTGACAATAGAACCACCGCTTTAGGACGGTTGGTCTTGGTACAATCCGTTGGCTGAGTTACCATTAGCGCACCTCCAAAAACTTGTGGGTCTGCAGGCTGACGCGCCAGTCGGGGTGCTGCAGCACGTAATTGAAGATTTGGCCTCGACTCGCCGGAGTGTTCCACTCGGGCTGAAGCAGCTTCACGGCATCCGGGGGCACTTGAGCGGCCTGGAACTCGGCCCATTCAAAGTCCTGCGGCTGGGCAATCACCACCTTCAGCTCGTTCACGTAGGGATAAATATCCGGAACGGGGGGCTTGAATGGCTTGGGTGAGAGCGCAACCCAGTCAAATTTGCCGCTGAGGGGATGGGCTCCGGAAGTTTCTAGGTGAATCCGCAGCCCATTTCGCTTCAAAGCTTCGGTCAGGGCTTGAAGGTTGTGCATTAGGGGTTCCCCGCCCGTAATCACCACAATGTGGGGCCTGGCTGCCTGGGCTGCTGCTGCAAGCTGATCCACAGACTGGTATGGATAATGGCGGTGCCAGGATTGCTTGGTGTCGCACCAGGGACAGCCCACGTCGCAGCCCGCTAGTCGAATAAAGAAAGCGCTCACCCCGGACCATAGGCCTTCGCCTTGTATAGAGTGAAAGATTTCTACGACGGGCAATTCGCGATCGTCGCTAGGGCTGTGGGACGGGGAATGTGTCGGTGCAGCGGGTGACAGCATGGCTTATGTCAAGAGGTGAAATGGACCCCTCAAAGGGTGTGACCATCTTAACGCCTATGTCTTGGTGCCTATTTTCTGGCGCTCACCCACTTGCGGTGTAACCACAGAGGGGGCGTTTAGCATCGCTGTCTGGGAACAGGAAAGTTCCCTTCAGACAGTAAAATTTTCTTAAGGGAAAAAACACGCATACTTTATATAGCGCGCCATAGGCTTTATTTAAGCCTGACAAACAATTCAGTAACATCGTCGATGGATGAATACACAAGCTGTCTCGGGGCTAGAATATTATGCCAAACGCAAAGCTTACAAGTTTACTCGCCGTGGCTGCTGTTGCGATGGCAGCTACCCCTGCTTCCGCCTTACAGGTTACGGCCTACAACGGCGATAGCTACAGTCTCGAAACAATTACGGGGCGCTTTGATGAGTTAGAGAATCGGATAACTTCACAGGATTGGTGGAGAGATCAGAGCCTTGCAGAGGAGTTGGCCTATCTCGTCGGTTTTGATCTTGGCCAGTTCTCTGACTACCCAGGGTATTCGTTTGGCCCTAGTTTCGGCTACGGCATGGACGACTACTTTGACGACACTGTGAACTTGGTTTATTTGGAAGAGCAAGGCCCGGAGATCGGTCTCAATTTCACGCTGACGCGCGCCCGTCCTTCTGGTACAGGGCTCAATGTGGAAAATACCTGGGTCGTTGAGAGCCTTGCAACGCCTGGAGACGCTATTCCTACGCCAGCCCTCGTTCCAGGTCTTATCGGTATGAGTCTTGCGGCTCTCCGCAAGCGCAATCAGCAAGACTCGTAGGACGCACTAACTAGCCCCACTATTTAGCAGGCGAGCGTAGGTCCCGCCTTCTTCCCATAGCGCCTCATGGGTCCCTCGCTGCACCACCTTTCCTCGTTCCAGCACAATGATTTCGTCGCAGTCGCGAATGGTGCTTAGCCGGTGGGCCACAATCAGGCAGGTGCAGCCCCGCCGCCGCAGGTTTTGGTCAATGTGCTTCTCCGTCTCCGTATCTAGAGCGCTTGTGGCCTCATCCATGATCAAAATCGTCGGATCGTTTACCAACGCGCGGGCGATCTCAAGCCGCTGGCGCTGCCCGCCGCTGAGGTTGGACGCTCCTTCTAGCAGCGGCGCGTCATAGCCGCCGGGGGTAGAGAGGATGACCTCCTCGATGTCGGCATCTCGGCAGGCCTGTCGCAGGGCTGCCTCAGAAATGGTGCTGTCCCACAGGGTGAGGTTGTCGCGAATAGAGCCCGCAAACAGCAAAATTTCCTGTTCGACTACGGTGATGGAATTGGTCAGAACGCTGCGGGGGATGCGATCGCGGGGCACCCCATCAAAGCAAACTTCCCCCGACCAGGGCACGTAGAGTCCTGCCACCAGCTTGGCGATAGTGGACTTCCCTGAGCCGCTGCCCCCTACTAGCGCCACCCGCTGCCCCGGCTGCACCGTGAGGCTGAAGTCTTCGATGAGGGGGGCGTCTAGGGGGCTATAGCCGTAGGTGAGCTGCTTAATCTCCACAGCGCCGCTGAGTTTCGGACCCAGTTTCTTGGGGAGCGCTGGCTGGGAATCGCTGGTGGAATGGGGGCTAAGGGGGCGATCGCCATTACGCTTCTTGACAACACCAGACGCCGCTTGACTTGAGCCGTCAGCCCCTGCCGCCGCCGCCGAATCCTCTAAAAGCTGAGAATCGATTGGGTTTTTGAGAATGTCGTCCAACCGCTCCAGATTTCCCTGCAGCGTCTGCAGCGTGCTGCCAAAACGCACTAGGGTATTTACCGGGCGCTGAAAGCTTCCCGTCAGCAGCTGAAAAGCCACAAGCTGGCCGACGGTGAGGTTACCGTTCACCACCCGCCAGCCGCCAAACACCAGCAGCGCCACCGTCGAGAGCGAGGACAGCAGCGACGGCAGCAGGTTCACTGCCCGGTTCACCAGCTCTAGCTCCTGCTGGGCATTGATGGCCTTGGTGTAGTAGCCCACCCAGCGGGCGAAAAAATCCGATTCGATGCCGGACGCCTTGAGGGTTTCAATGTTTTGCAAACCGGCGATCGCCGTCCCCGACACCTTGCCATACTCCTGGGCCAGACGCCGGTTGCTGTCCACCCGCTGGCGGGACACCCACTGCAGCACCGCCACGTTCACCCCCGAAAAGAACACCACAATTAGGGTAAGGGGCACGTCGTAGTAAGCCATGGCCACGCCGTAGAACAGCACCATTACCGTACTGATGGCCGTGACGGTCAGTCGCCCAGAGAGCACGCTGGCCACGCTGTCATTGAGGCGGATGCGGCTGCTGATTTCCCCCGCAAAGCGCTGGGCGTAGAAGCTGACGGGGAGCCGCATCAGGTGCCAGACAAACTGGCTAGAGAGCACCACCGCCAGCTTGATTCTCAGCGCCCGGAGAAATCGCAGCTGAAGCAGGGTGAGCATTCCCTGCAGCACCACAATCAGCACCATGGCCCCCAGAATGTAGGGTAGCCACTCCCGCCGCCCTTGGGTGAGCACTGTATCCACAAAAATTTGGCTGAAGGCGGGCAGAGCGAGGTTGGGAATCACCAGCAGGAAACCTGCGATAACGCAGTAGAGCAGCGCGCCAGTGGAGCCCTGCAGCCGTCGCTTCAGGGCGGCGATTGCGTTGGGCTTTTCCCCGCCCGGCTCAAAATCCTCGCCGGGCTGCAGCGTCAGCACGATGCCCGTGTAGCCTTCGTCAAACTCCTCTGCGGTGACCGTGCGCGGCCCCTGGGCCGGGTCGTTGAGGTAGACCTTATCTTTGCCGAAGCCTTCTACCACCAAGAAGTGGTTGAAGTGCCAGAAGACGATGAACGGCGGCGCGATGTCCATCAGGGCTTCCAGCGGCTTTTTGTATCCCTTGGCCACCATGTCGTAACGCCGCGCGGCCTTCAGCACGTTGGCGGCGGTCACCCCGTCGCGGGAGACGCCGCAGGCCTGCCGCAGCTCCACCAGGGGTACGATTTTGCCGTAGTGGCTCATGACGATGCTCAGCGCCGCCGCACCGCACTCCACCGCCTCCATTTGCAGCACTGTGGGGGTTTTGACGCGGGAGCTCTGAGCGGATTTGAACAGCTGCAGGGGATGAATGAACATTGAAGGGGTTACTCACTCAAAAAGGGAAACACCAGGGCGATGGGGGGCTGCTCATCGAGGGTAATTTGCATGGTGGCGGCGGTGCCGGGGAGCACCACGGTATCGGCGCCGCT
Source organism: Elainellaceae cyanobacterium (assembly GCA_050330955.1). GTDB lineage: Bacteria > Cyanobacteriota > Cyanobacteriia > CAKZMO01 > CAKZMO01 > JBCCAG01. Next base: position 12,842 of record JBHJHJ010000028.1, read on the forward strand.
AGCGGAAGACCAGCGATAGCCGCTAGCGGTTTGGTCGTCGACCTCAGGAATCACCAAGATCTCCACTTCAGAGAGGGCCACCGCCTCGTCCGTTGAGCCCATCTTGCGGGCCATGCCCAGGGTAGTCGTCGAGGGCACCGTCACCTCCTCAACCCGGCCAATAATCCCCCCTAGGCGCTCTGATCCCGTGCTAGGCACAATCAGCACGTCCATGCCAGCGCGCACCTTGGCGCCGTCGGTGCGGCTGAGATAGGTCAGCCCCACCAGAGAGTCTTCCTCCTCTGAGGGCTGCACCAGCACCCCGGGGCCGTAAACCGTCATTGGAATGCGGGCCAGGATGCTCCACAGCACCCCCAGCGCCACCAGCACCCCCAGCACTCCCAGCGGAATCCAGTGCCTGGGCCGAACGATTTGCATCAGCTGGTCGAGCTGCTCGGGGGATGAGAGGCGCTCTAGGGACTCTTTGCGAAATAAGTTACTTTTCTCGGTTCTCTCAGCCATGGCAGTTTTTCTAGAAGGTAGCTGTACGAAGGAAGACAATCACCCATGAATAGCCTGTTCAGCGTTCTGGCAGGACCCCCTCTAGCTCCCCCTTGCTAAGAGGGAGAACTCAGTTTCCCCCCTTAGCTTTCGCGCAGCGAGTCCGCAGGACTCAGGGGGAGTAAGGGGGGTAAAACCAAGACGCAGCAGTTTCCTAAACGCGCTAATTCATACCCCCCTTAGCCCACCCCTAGCCGCTGCAGCATCCAGTTAAATCGCGCCGCCCCCTGGGAGGCATTTTGCAGGTCGTCTAGGTCGAGCTCGTCATCATCGAGTTCGTCGAGGTCTGCTTGGCCATTGTCCGGGGCAGCAGCCGGGTCCGGACTCCCTAGTTCTACAATATCCTGCAGCAGTTTAGAGAGCTGAATCGCCAGCACGCGGTGGAACCGAGCGGAAAAGCCCAGGTCCTGCAGCAGCCGGGCTGTGACAACTTGACGGGGCAAACACAGCACTACCGCCTCTTCCTGGGCGCGAATGCTAACCGACAGGGGGCGGGCGTCGAGAAAAGCACTTGTCCCCGCCATCTCGCCTTTAGATAGGGTCGTGATCTGCTGCATCTGCCCTGCCGTTTCGATGGGGCAGTTGAAGCACACCTTAAGCGGGTTAACGTCGCCATCAAGCCACAGCACGGAAAACGTGCCCTCTAAGACGAGGTAGAGGGCGTCTACAGGGCGGCCCGCCTGCAGCAAAAATTCCCCTGGCGCCAGGGTTCGAACCCGCCCCGCAACGGTGAGCCAGTCAATGTCGCTGTCTCGCAGCTCTCCCAGCACCGATAGGGCTTCCTGAAGCTGTCGCTGGTGGCTGCGGTGCAGGGCCGCTGACTGCTCGTATATCTGCCGCAGCCGCTCAGACAGCATCGTTGCCACCACCCGATAGAATCGAGCCCTAAAGCCAGGATCCTGCTGGAGTTTGGAGGCAATCGCTTTTTGCGGGAGCATGAGCAGGGTGGCGGCGCTCTTCGCGCGAATATCGGACGACGGTGATTGCCCCAGCAGCACCTCGCTGCCGAGAAGATCCCCTGAGCTGAACTGGAGGTAAATTCCTTCGCCCGCTACCTTGCCGTGAGCGCTGGGGGACTCAGATTGGTGGGCGCTGGATTGGTGGGCGCTGGATTGATGGAGAGCAGGGGGTGCTTGTTCTAGGGCGCCGTCTAGAACGCAGTAGAGCTGGGTTCCCGTCGCTAAGCGATCGCCTGGGGCTAGGGTCTGCTGCTCCCCTGCGGTAACCATCCAGTCCAAATCAGCATTGCTCAGCTCTCGAAGCAAAATTTCTGTCATAGCGGTTTGTCTCTAGCGGGTACAGGATTTACAGGGATGCCACACGGTTGGCGCGTGGATGACTCGCGGGAAGCGAACTATGGTAGAAACGCCATCAATGCCATTAGCGCTCTAAGCTTGTCAAACTAAGTGCGTAGCCATAATTAAACGAAAAGGGGAGCGGCCCCCGCCGGGGGCCGCTCCCCCTGACAACTTCGTTTACTTACGGCGCTCTACTTATTTTATGCCAATCAGAGAAGTTCCTTACAAAACGA
>JBHJHJ010000029.1:0-2008 GCA_050330955.1 Elainellaceae cyanobacterium
CCCCGGCAATGGGCCGCTGACTCGCCTGATTAAACCGCTGCGCCGCCACCATTTCCGCTAAACACTGACCCATACCTCGCTTGAGGTCATCTTTCTTCGCTTCAACAACCACCAGCACGGGCGCTTCCACCGCAATTTGCTCCGGCGATAGGCTCAGTAAAAAATCGCAGGTGCCGTTTAGCCCAACCTCAGCATCAACGTTGAACTCTTCTCCCGAAAACACGCTCACCTTGCCGCCCAGGCTATCCTTCACCTCCAGCAAAATCGGGTTGATAATCGCCTCCGACCGGGCTTTCTCATTGCCCACTGCAATTGCCCAGGGCACGTTTCGCTTCAGCGTTTCCTGCAGCAGGGGGCTAGGCGTGACTTCAGGCAGGGGCGGGAAAAACCGCTGACCTTCCACTGTTGTCAGGTCAAAATCCTGCTTTGCTTTAGCCCAAGTAAACTCTCGGTAACTCATGCTTGCCTCGACATGAATGATGCTTGGATATTACGGACCATACCAGGAAAAATTCAGCGACGTTCGACCTCATCTTAAGCTAAGACCAGTGAGCAGGGCGCCTGATAAAATGCCCACAGCTTTAGCCTCAATGGAGCCTTCCCCGTGAGCCAAACGACGCCGAAACCCAGCACACCGACGCCCGCTCAGCACAGCCCCGTCGAGCGAGCCCGGCAAAGCGATCGCATTCAGAGTCTCCCCAGCGGCGAGCGCTACCTCTACGAGCTGTTTAGCCTCATCGAAACGGGTGACCTGACCATCGTTAATCCCGATGGCGATCGCTTTCAGTTTGGTACGCCGGGCACCGGCACGCCCCTATGCCTGCAGATCCACAACCCCGGCACCTACGATCGCGTTTTTGCCTACGGCACCCTGGGCTTTTGCGAGGCCTACATGGAGGGCTGGTGGGATGAGGCAAACGACAACCTCGTCGAGCTAATTGGCCTGCTGTATCGCAGCAACGTCTACGCCAAAGCCCGCGATCGCGTCACGCCGGGTCTGCTGTTCAAAGTCATCACTCAGCGGCTGCGCACTGTCCCCACCCGCATCCAAAATAGCCGCAGCAACGTCCAGCACCACTACGATCTGGGCAACGATTTCTACCAGCAGTTCTTGGACCCCACCCTCACCTACTCCTGTGGCTACCAGCTCAGCCCCACCGATTCCCTGGAGCAGATGCAGCTACAAAAGTACGAGCTGATCTGCCGCAAGCTGGCCCTTAAAGCAGGGGAAACCCTGGTTGACATCGGCTGCGGCTGGGGCGGCATGCTGATTTACGCCGCTGAGCGCTACGGCGTTTCGGGCACGGGCATCACCCTCAGCAGAGAGCAAGCGGCGCTTGCCCAGCAGCGCATTCAGGAGAGAGGACTAAGCGATCGCATCGATATCCGCATCCTCGACTACCGGGAGCTAGCGGGGCAGTACGACAAGTTTGTCAGCATTGGGATGTTCGAGCACGTGGGTAAAGACAGCTTCGCCACCTTTATGGAAAAAGCGAAGGCGCTGCTGGTGCCGGGAGGCGTGGGGCTGCTGCATACCATCGTCACCCAAAGCAAAGAGCGCAACGGCCCCTGGATTGACAAATATATTTTCCCCGGCGCTTACGTGCCCCAGCTCCACGAGTTGACCCAGGAGCTGTGGGCTGCCAAGCTGCCCGTGGCCCACTGCGAGAACCTCAAGCCCCACTACGCCGAAACCCTGAAGCGCTGGGCTGAGAACTTCACCGCCAACTGGGACCAGATCCAGGCCCTTGACGAGACGAAGTACGGCGATCGCTTTCGCCGCATGTGGTCTCTCTACCTGCAGTCCTGTGAGGCGGGATTCCGCTATGGGGGAATGCACATTTATCAGCTTTTGTTCTATAGGGGCAAGCCGTGGCAGCTCGACGTCCCGCTGCGGGTAGAGCTGCCTTAGCCCAGCGCACGGTTCTATAAGGGCTACAATGAAAGTATTAACTTTTATGAACCTTGTAACCGGCGATGTTAGCTGAACCTCAAATCCAGACCCCCA
>JBHJHJ010000030.1:0-14358 GCA_050330955.1 Elainellaceae cyanobacterium
CGTTGAGATGGTGCGCTTCGTCAACTCCGGCACCGAGGCCTGCATGGCGGTGCTGCGGCTGATGCGAGCCTTCACCGGGCGCGACAAGGTGATCAAGTTTGAGGGCTGCTACCACGGCCACGCCGATATGTTCTTGGTCAAAGCGGGCTCTGGCGTGGCTACTCTGGGCCTACCCGACTCCCCCGGCGTTCCCAAGGCGGCCACCAGCGCCACCCTGACCGCGCCCTACAACGACCTAGAAGCCGTGAAGCGCCTGTTCGAGGAGAACCCCAACGAAATCGCCGGTCTGATCTTAGAGCCCGTGGTGGGCAACTCCGGCTTCATCCCGCCCCAGCCCGGTTTTTTAGAGGGGCTGCGGGAGCTAACCCGTGAGCACGGCGCACTCCTAGTGTTCGACGAGGTGATGACGGGCTTCCGCATTTCCTACGGCGGGGCCCAGGCCAAGTTCGGCGTCACCCCTGACCTGACGACCCTAGGCAAGGTAATTGGCGGTGGTCTGCCGGTGGGAGCCTATGGCGGACGGCGAGACATCATGGAAATGGTGGCTCCGGCTGGCCCGATGTACCAGGCGGGCACCCTGTCCGGCAACCCGCTAGCCATGACCGCTGGCATCAAAACCCTAGAGCTGCTGCAGCGTCCGGGGGCCTATGACTATTTGGAGCAGGTGACCAAGCGGCTGGCGGACGGCATGGTCCAGGTGGCAAAAGACACCGGCCATGAGGCTTACGGCGGCTCTATCAGCGCTATGTTTGGCTTCTTCTTTAACCCTGGCCCGGTACACAACTACGATCAGGCGAAGCAGTCAGACCTAGAGAAGTTTGGCCGCTTCCATCGCGGCATGCTGGAGCACGGCATTTATCTGGCGCCCTCGCAGTTTGAGGCGGGCTTTACTTGTTTGGCCCACACCGATGAGCTGGTGGACCAGACCCTAGCGGCGGCGCGAGAGGTGATGTCGGGCCTGTAGGGCGCACGGCCATGCGGGCTGTGGTTTTACCGGTGGGGCGCACGGCCATGCGCCCTTACGGACGGGCCTCCCTTTGTAGCCCACATATAGCGATCGCGCCCTTGATATGAGGCGCGATCGCCGCTATATTTAGCAGATAGCCTGTAAGGACTCCTAAGCCTCTCTAGCTGAGCTGCTAGAGTACTGATATACTACCATTAGCAAGCTCAGCTCTCTTGAACTATCTGCCGTGAACGCCGCTAAAGCTGCCCTAGTCACTCCGCCCCGCCCGTTCATCAAGTGGGTGGGCGGCAAGACGCAGCTTCTGCCGGAGCTGATGCGGCGCATTCCAAAACGAATCGATCGCTACTTCGAGCCTTTTTTGGGCGGGGGGGCGCTGTTCTTCCATCTGCAGCCTGAGAAAGCTGTCTTGACCGACATCAATCCAGATTTGGTTTCTCTCTATCAGGTCATTCGGGACAGTGTGGAGGAGCTGATTGCAGATATGGGTCAGCATGTCCACAGCAAAGACTATTACTACGCGATTCGGAGCATTGACCGCACTGCGGGCTATGCTGCGTGGACTGAGATTCAAAAAGCGAGTCGCCTGATCTACCTCAACAAAACCTGCTACAACGGGCTCTACCGCGTCAACTCCAAGGGGCAGTTCAACGTCCCCTTTGGCCGCTACAAAAACCCGACCATTCTTAACGCCGACAACCTGCGGGCCTGTAGCCAGGCGCTTCAGGGGACAGCGATCGCCGTCCGCGACTTCCGCAGCGTCAAAGAATCCGCCCAGCCGGGGGATTTCGTCTACTTTGACCCGCCCTACGCCCCCCTGAGCGCCACGGCAAACTTCACCGGCTACACCAAAGACGGCTTCGATCGCGACATGCAGTACGCCCTGCGGGACCTTTGCCGGGAGCTAGACCGCAAAGGGGTCCGCTTTATGGTTTCTAACTCCTCAGCGCCGCTGGTGCTGGACCTCTACCAAGAGTTCAAGGTTGAGCGGGTCTATGCCACGCGGCTGATCAACAGTAAGGCGGGACGGCGGGGCAAGATTCCAGAAGTGCTGGTCACCAACGGCGGAACCTGAGCGATGGCGACCACCCAAGGCGGCGCGGCCAATCGGCAGGGCAAAGTGCTGGAGAGCACGGTGATTCCCACATTTGAGTCGCGGGGCTTTGCCGTGGTGCGCTACAGCGCCTGGTGCAAAAAGCCGCAGGACTACGGCATGGAGCTGCTGCTGAAGAACGTGCCCTACACCACGATCTACGGTCAGCGGGGCTACACCGAGTTTCTCGTCAAGTCTGAGCGGTTTGGCCTCAACACCCGCATCGAGTGCAAGTGGCAGCAGTCCAGCGGGTCCGTAGACGAGAAGCTGCCTTACCTCTACCTCAACTGCGTCGAAGCCATGCCGGAAGACGACATCATCGTGATTGCGGGGGGCGGCGGCATGAAGCCGGGGGCTATTCCGTGGCTGCGGACGGCGGTGGCCCAGGGAAAGTATCGCTCGCCCGGCGCCGCCAGAAAAAATATTCAGGTCTTTTCCCTAGAGGAATTTCTGGCCTGGGCTAATAGAGCGCTGCGGTAGTTAAAGGCCGATCACCTTTTTAAGGAAGACCAACTTGGGCGCAGGTATCCCCAGCTTAAAGGGCTTAGCATAGGGCGCGTATCGCCAGCCTAGATCTATCCAAGTGGGCTTTTTCAGAACGCTCTTTAAGTGAGAGAACGTATCAAATCCAGTCTTCCCGTGGGACGAGCCCATGCCGCTGTGGCCCACCCCGCCAAACGGCAGTCCCCAGATGGCGGCCTGCAAAAATACCTCGTTGACGCAGGCGCTGCCCGACGAGGTGGACGACAGCACGGTCTCCTCCACCGCTGGCTCAGCGGTAAACAAGTACAGCGCTAGGGGCTTGGGGCGAGCGTTGACCAAGGCGATCGCCTCCTCAATGGTGCGGTAAGTAAGCACCGGCAGCAGCGGCCCGAAAATTTCCTCCTGCATCACCGGAGCCTCCCAGCTCACCTCATCCAAAACGGTGGGGGCAATGTAGCGATCGCCGCGATTGGTTTGCCCGCCCATCACCACTTTTTCGCCGTCTAGGAACTGGGTCAGGCGGTCGAACTGCCGCTCGTTGACCACGCGGGCCAGATCAGGGCTCTGGGCCGGGTCCTCCCCAAAAAATTCCGCCATCGCCGCCCTCATCTGGCGCAGCAGCTCCGGCTTCACCGCCTCGTTCACCAGCACGTAGTCCGGCGCGATGCAGGTTTGCCCCAGGTTGATGAATTTGCCCCAAATGATGCGCCGAGCCGCAACGCGCAGATCAGCAGTTGAGTCCACAATGCAGGGACTTTTGCCCCCCAGCTCTAGGGTGACGGGGGTCAGATGCTCAGCTGCCGCCGCCATCACAATTTGGCCGACGCGGGTGCCTCCGGTGAAAAAAATGTGGTCAAACTTTTGGGCCAGCAGCGCCTGGGCCGCTTCCGCCCCGCCCTCCATCGCGGCGATGTACCGAGGCTCGAAGGTCTCCTTAATCAGCGTCGCCAGAACGCGGGAGGTGGCCGGAGCGTGCTCCGACGGCTTAACGATGGCGCAGTTGCCTGCGGCGATCGCCCCCATCAGCGGCGACATTAAAAGCTGAAAGGGGTAGTTCCACGGCCCTATAATCAACACCACACCCAGGGGTTCGGGCTGCACCCAAGCGCTCCCTGGCAGCTGGGTCAGGGGCACCGCCACCCGCCGGGGTCTGGCCCAGGCGCGGAGACGCTTACGGATGTAGTCCAGCTCTCCCATCACCCCCAGCTCGAAGTAGCCTTCGTACTCGGGCCGCCCTAGGTCGGCTTTGACGGCGTTCACGATGTCGGCCTGACGCTCGATAACGGCGGCTTTAAGGCGATCAAGCTGCTGCAGGCGAAACGCGATGGATTTGGTGGCGCCGGTGGCGAAGAAGGTGCGCTGGCCGCTGAGGATTTCGGCGGGAGATGTGATGCGGGTCGCGGTCATGGTTGAGCTGACGGGGTGTCTCCTGGCTGCAACTGGCTGCAAGAACTCTAGCACGGCGATCGCCGCTAGACCAATTACAGCTTGTGTGGCTCATCTACCCCGTAGGCTTGTGAACCAACGCAAGATTACATCGACTCCACAGCAGCTTCAGGCGAAACCGGCGTTACCTCATGGAAATGCGCGTAGTCAATGGCAAATTGCCCTGCCTCAGTGTGGGTAAACAGGTCGCAAAACTGCATGTCTGCAAGCACTTCCGCTGGAATATAGCTGTGGCGGGCATGGATAGTCTGGGAAAAGGTTTCGTCTAGCCCCGTCAGCGTCACAATGAGCTCTGCATCAGCATCTTCATGGCGAAACGTGGCGTAGTCATACAGAGGGCTCCCTGGTACCAACGGGTGCATCACCGTCCAGGACAGCGCAAAGATGGGGCTTTGCGATCGCACCAGCGGCAGATCATAGAAGCGGCGCATAGAGCGGCCTTCGCGGGTAGTCTCATTGCGCACCAGAGTTACGGTAATCTGAGCCTCTAGGATACGGTTGCGGCGCTGATTGGCGCAGCGAAACATAAACGTGGGCGTGCCGTTATAGGGGGCAATCACCGCCACGTTGCTGAACAGAACCTTAGCGGTAGGGCGCGAAAAGCGGGCAAAAATGAGGCCCGTGGCGATCGCCAGCCCCATCACCCCCACCAGCGCCTCGATAGTGACGACTACATTGGCATAGGCAGTCTGGGGATACATGGCTCCGTAGCCAATAGAGGCCATAGTCTGGACGCTGAAGAAAAAGGCATCAGCAAAGGAGCCAGGGCGGGCGTTGGCAATGTGATCGCCGCCGATTAGATAGGCTAAGGCGAATGCGGCGTTGGCTAGAAGATAGAAGAGCCCCACAATGCCGAAAAATACCGGCGTGGATTGTACCAACATCCAGTGGTAGAGGTCGCTCCAGGGCGTTGCCGAAACGCCCAAACGGGCAATATCAAAGCGACCATCGGAAGTCACGATGCGCGGCTTACGGCGGGGACTCATCCCTGGCGCAAAGCAGCGGCGGCGCAGTGCTTTAGACCGGGGCTTTCGTAGGCCAGGGTCAATGCGACCGGGGAGGGGACGTTGACTCATGAAGCAAAGGCTAGAGTGCGAGGAAAAATCCGAGCCCCGCTTACCCTGTTATTGGGGTGACGTTGCCGTATATCCAACGGGTTAGGGTTTTCCATAGGGTAGAATCAGCAAGATGCTTTGCTCACCAGTGTAGTTCACTGGTCTATCTCCGTTGAGTCGGCCTTATTGCGTTAGCGCTATTGCTTAAGGCGATGCAAATGACTGGAAGCCTACGGTTCGCAGGCGACAGCGCGCGTAAATGTCATAATGCATACTACTAGCCGTTCTGCGGATGCGTCACATGGTAGAAGTTGCGCCCCTACAAACCGATACCTGGATACCAGCAAGCTGGCCCCAGTTTATTGAAGCAGCCCAAAGCGAAACTCACCAGACAGGGCGAGCTTACTATGATCAGGGCCATATGAGGATTGAGATGGCACCGCTGGGATCCGCCCATGGGCAAGACAACTCTGTGATTTCTACCGTCGTAACGCTGTATGGTTTAGCGAAGGGGCTCCCGGTTAAAGAACTCATCAACACAAGCTTCCGCAAGACCGGAGTGCGCGAGTGCCAGCCTGACTTGGCCTACTACGTTGGCTCAGCCGCTCAACCGCTGCCCCAGGACAACGCCCCTATCGATGTAGGCCGCTTCGGGGCCCCTACCCTGATGGTCAGGCTTGATTCAATGTAAGGGGATAAAAGCTAGAGTAGAAGGCAGTGAGAGCTCAGGATACTGCCATGACGCTTATCGAAGCCCTACAGCGAGTGCCCGACTACCGCTGCGCAAGAGGAGTGCGACATCCGCTATGGATAATTCTGGTGATGATAGTGATGGGCAACTTGGCGGGCTACCACGGTAACCGGCCCTTGGAAGAATTCTCCAAGCGCTATGGAGCTGATGTAGCACGGCTGTTGGAGATCAACCCCAAAGCGATGCCCTCGTACTCGACCTTCAGGCGAACCTACATCGGGCTTGATTTTGAGGCGCTAAGCAAGGTCTTCAGCGAGTGGATGAGTGAGCACATCAGCCCAGATGAACAGAGCTACGCCATAGACGGCAAGCGGATCAGGCAACCGATTGAAGGTGAAGATGGTAAAACCCGCTTCGTGGGTCTTGTCAGCGCCTTCGCTCAGCAGCAGGGCGTCACTGTTGAGCTAGCAGCGCTGCGTGAAGGCGAAAACAGCGAACTCAAGGTAGTGCAGTACCTGCTTGAGAAGCTGAAGCTTAAGGGAGCTGTCCTCACCTTTGACGCCTTGCACGCGCAAAAAGCGGTGCGACCCCGCGCCGGTTCCCGGCGCTAGGGAACGCGCACCAAGACAAACTTTGAAGCTCATCATCGATAGTGGCAATGACTACTTGGTTGCCGTCAAGAGCAACCAGAAGAAGCTCTACAGTCAGCTTTCAGCTATTGCTGACCACAGGTCTGAGCAGCAGCCCAGTGCCACTACGGTTGAGCAGCAGCATGGGCGATATGAACGAAGACAAGTGCGCGTGTTCTCTGCAGCGGGCATCGATACTGGGCAGTGGCCTGGGGCAAAAGCAGTGCTGTGTATTGAGCGTCAGCAGACCCGCAGGGGCAAGCGCTCAATACACAAAGCGTACTACCTGACCTCAGTTGCCACTACTGCAGCAGCACAGCTTGCGGCAATCCGCGGGCACTGGAGCATTGAGAATCAGCTGCACTGGCCTAAGGATGTGGTGCTCAAAGAAGATGACAGCTACGGCAGAGAACCTAATGCGCTATTGGTTGCATCGGTGTTTCGTTCAATTATTATCAATTTGTTGAGGCTACACGAATTCGAAGCCCTCACCTCTGCGCTACGAGGGCTTGCCAACAAGGTCGACGAGGTTTTTCAACTCCTACAATGAATCAGCCCTGCCCTGATGGTTGAAATTGGAGCAACGTCTTTTAGCGATGACTTAGGCAGTAAACGGCTCCTTTATGAGCAGCTTGGCGTTGAAGAATACTGGGTCGTCAACAGCCAAAGCAAGGACGTCATTACTTTTGCGATCGCCGAGGGTCGCAGTGGTCGAATTGACACTTCGCAGGTCTTACCCAGCCTAAAAATGGCATTAGTGAGCGAAGCCCTACAGCGCTCTGCAACAGAAAATACCAGCGCCATCGGACGATGGCTACTGCAGACCTACAACGAGCTAGCCTAAAACAAGAAATACTGCTGCGCCATGGGTAACACCTCTGCCGGCTCACAAGTGGGGATGTTAGCGACTGCTTGGCTAAGCCACTCTAGATTCTTCCTTTTCGGTAGCCAAAATAGCGTAGTTCATCACATAGGGGTTATCAACTCTGCGCGAGGCGTCTAGGATTTCAATACCTACCAGCTTTTTATCCAGGCTGTAGTCCATAATGACACCCTCAACATCCTCGTCACTCTCATCAATTGCAGAATCATCCAGAATGATTCGTAGGATATCAACGCTAGGATCGTAGGTGATCTTCATGATTGTCTCCAGTACTTCTGAATTTTGCTGGTACGGTAAGCCGTTACAAGGGTGGGTGGTGGTCCTTCTTCGATAACTAGACGCAGCAAGTACGGTTTGCCGCCCATTTCAACGATTGACTGGTAAATCTGGCGTCCCAGCCGAGAGGAAAGAATTTGCTGAGGCGCTTTGAAAATCTGCTCGACAGCTTGGGCACTGATGGCCCGTCGTTTCATCTCCTGCGCTGCAGGGCACTGATGGCCCGTCGTTTCATCTCCTGCGCTGCATGCTCTGAAATTATCAACTCCACTCGAGCGACCTTAATAAACTCAGCCTACGCAGCCAAGCATTAACATTTGGGAACGTTGACCCACGCATCCATTAAAACAAGAAATACCGCTGTGCCATCGGTAACACCTCCGCTGGCTCACAGGTCAGCAGCTCCCCATCCGCCCGCACCTCATAGGTTTCCGGGTCCACCTCCATAGTAGGCAAATAGTCATTCAGCTTCATATCTGCCTTCCCCACATTGCGGGTACCCGCGACCGCCACCACCGGCTTCGCCAAACCAATCTGCTCAGCGATGCCCCCATCCACCGCCGCCTGAGACACAAAGCTAAACGACGTCGCCGCGATCGCCCCTCCATAGCTGGCAAACATAGGCCGCATATGCACCGGCTGCGGCGTGGGGATGCTGGCGTTGGGGTCCCCCATCTGGGCCCAGGCGATCGCCCCTCCTTTAATCACCAGCTCTGGCTTAACGCCAAAAAAGGCCGGTTTCCACAGGCACAGGTCCGCCAGCTTGCCTTCTTCTACAGACCCCACCTGGGACGAAATGCCGTGGGTGATGGCGGGGTTGATGGTGTATTTCGCCACGTAGCGCTTGGCCCGGTGGTTGTCGTTGCGATCTGAGTCTTCCGGCAGCGGGCCACGCTGCACCTTCATCTTATGGGCCGTCTGCCAGGTGCGGATGATTACTTCGCCGACGCGGCCCATGGCCTGGGAATCGGAGGCAATCATGCTGAAGGCCCCTAGGTCGTGCAAAATATCTTCGGCAGCGATCGTCTCCCGGCGGATACGGGACTCGGCAAAGGCCACGTCCTCGGGGATGCCCCGGTCAAGGTGGTGGCAGACCATGAGCATGTCCAGGTGCTCTTCCAGGGTGTTGGTGGTGTAGGGGCGGGTGGGGTTGGTGGAAGAGGGCAGCACGCTGGCCTCGCCGCATACCTTAATGATGTCGGGGGCGTGGCCGCCCCCCGCGCCCTCAGTGTGGTAAGTGTGGATGGCCCGGTTCTTAAAGGCGGCGACGGTGTGCTCCACGAAACCCGACTCGTTGAGGGTATCGGTATGGATCGCCACCTGCACGTCATAGTCGTCGGCGACGGTGAGGCAAGTGTCGATGGCGGCGGGTGTCGTGCCCCAGTCTTCGTGCAGCTTCAGCCCCAGCGCCCCGGCTTTAACCTGCTCCACTAGGCCCTGGGGCTGGGCGCTGTTGCCCTTGCCCAAAAAGCCAAAGTTCAGCGGGAAGGCGTCCGCCGCCTGCAGCATGCGGTGAATGGCCCAGGGTCCGGGGGTACAGGTGGTAGCGTTTGTCCCCGTGGCGGGTCCGGTGCCGCCGCCGATCATGGTGGTCACCCCGGAGGCGATCGCCGTTTCGATTTGCTGGGGGCAGATGAAGTGAATGTGGGCGTCAATGCCCCCGGCGGTGAGGATCATTCCTTCCCCGGCGATCGCCTCGGTGCCGGGGCCAATCACAATATCAATATTGTCTTGGATGTAGGGATTGCCCGCCTTGCCGATTTTGGCGATCCGTCCATCTCTAATACCTACGTCTGCCTTGACGATGCCCCACCAGTCCAAAATCAGGGCGTTAGTGATCACAGTATCTACCGCCCCGTCGGCATTGGAAATCGGGGACTGCCCCATGCCGTCGCGAATCACCTTACCGCCGCCAAACTTCACCTCGTCGCCGTAGGTGGTGTGGTCCGCCTCCACCTCAATAATCAGCTCGGTGTCGGCCAGCCGGACGCGATCGCCTCCGGTGGGACCATAGGTCTCGGCGTAGGCGCGGCGGTTCATGCGGTAGCTCATGGAGACTCCTCACGGAATTAAGGGAAAAGAAAACGCAAAAACAGACTTTCTTAAAGAAAGTTGAAGCGCAAAGCTAGAAATGCGCATAGACGCTCAAGCTACAAGGTTGAAGATAGCAATGGGGGAACACGCCACGTCATAAATGAGTCTCAAGGGAAATAATGTTTGTTTTGATACTAAATCCCACATCGTATGCGCGCGGCTCAGCGTTCTGGGCTGAGATTTGACAGTGCGCTAAGCCTTAGATTCAAAGTATTTAAACTAGATATCTTAAACCCGTAGCATCACCTAAGCACTACTGTAATATGCCTACAAAAATGGGCCAAAACTGCGCAACATACGGTTAGAGATTCCCGACTGGGTGCGGCACTCTTCTAGTAAGGCAATTTACATCTTTATAGATAGCGCTGCAAGCTTGCGTGGAACCATGGATTCAACCTATCGGACCGGCAAGTTCTAATCGCAAGTTCGAGGTTTGACACAGCGCACCTTGTAACTCAACGGTCAAATTGGCGCCAAGAGCCGCTGCCTCAAAGCTAGAAACACACTCCCTTACATCCCGGTAGTTATCTATGTTTCATCCCATCACCTCACCCCCCCCCGCCCAGGAGAGTATTGGTCTGGCCATAGCGATACTTTCCCTGATCATTGCGAGCTATGCTAGCTACACCGATGAGGCCTGGCGGCACCTGCACCCAGACCGAGTTGTTCAGTCGTCGCGTCAGAAGGGCTGCAGTGCCCGAAGGCTGCAGCAGCTTGTGATTAATCTCGCCCAGGCGATCGCCACTCCCTTCGGAATTCAGGTGATGGAGACAACGGAGATTGAGCGCTACCAAACTCGCCTTCAAGAGGCCCTCTCAGCTCAGTCCACATTGGCCGTCGCGGCTCAAGCGCAGCAGCAGGCGCTAGATGAGGCTAAATCAAAGCTGCAGGCGCTTCAAGCCCAGCTCATTCAGACGGAGAAGCTGTCGGGCCTGGGGCAGATGATGGTTGAAGTTGCCCACGACATCAATAATCCCATCGGCTTCATCCATGGAAATTTAGTCTTTGTTGAGCAATACGTCCATAGCTTGACTGCGTTGATCGATGTCTATCATCAATACTGCCCACAGCAGTGCGCGCCTATCCAGGCAAAAATCGACGAGATTGGCCTGTCTTTTATCCGCAAAGACTTTCCCAAAGTGCTAGCCTCCATGCAAGACGGCGTTGACCGAATCCAAGAGATGGTCCAATCTCTGACGCGCTACTCCCGAATCGATCAGGCCACCCCAACGTTGGCTCATCTCGACAGCAGCATTAATGCAACGCTGCGCATGCTGCGTCCGCGACTCAACAAGTCGGCACCGTCTCATTCGATTACCCTGACTCACGACTGCGGAGCACTGCCCCCCATCTATTGTTTTCCAGGGCAGATCAACCAGGTGATTATGAATGTCGTCTCTAATGCCATCGACGCCCTTGAGACCACTTTAGAGCCGGCCCCCACAATCCATATCCAAACCCGGCAACTCAACGCCACTTGGGTACGCGTTTCGATTTCGGACAACGGTCCCGGCATGAGCCCAGAAACTCAAGCAAGGCTCTATGACCCATTCTTTACCACTAAGCCCGCAGGCCAGGGAACTGGGCTCGGGCTCGCCATCAGCCGCCAAATTGTGGTCGAGCGCCATCGCGGGCGCCTGTGTAGCCACTCTGGCCCAGAAGGGACTACGTTCGATATCGATTTACCGATTCACCCTGCTACCATTTCTGCTGCTTAGCCGCCCTCAGCCGAGAGAGACAATGAAACCATAGACTGGAAAGGTCGCGATCGCAGCACGCACCTTATGCCGCATGCACCTTATCAAATAACTTATGCCGACAATTCTTTCCACATCGCCTTTGTTTGGGTGGCTGCGGCCCTTTTGGACTACGGCATCGGCGATCCGTGGCACTGGCTACACCCTGTCCAGGTCATGGGCAGGGCAATTCAGCGATACTCCGAGGCTATCTTTGCGCTCAAGCTATCGCCACGGGCAGAGCAGATGGCTGGGGTGGGTCTAGCGCTGGGACTGGTCGCAGGCAGCGCCGCCATCGGTTGGGGAATCCATCAGGCGGCATCCTTCATTCATCCCATCCTGACCTTAGCTGCAGACAGCATTATGTTGGCGAGCTGCCTCGCCGGTCGAAGTCTCAGGGATGCAGCCAATGACGTGCTCTTGCCTCTAATGCAGGGAGATTTGCCTGCCGCCCGCGATCGCCTCAGCCGCTACGTAGGGCGAGACACCGCGCAGCTGAGCGAACCCGAAATCCTTCGCGCCGTGCTCGAGACGGTCACGGAAAACGCGACTGATGGCGTAACGGCTCCGCTGTTTTATGGGCTACTCGGCATGGCAACGCCCTTAGGCGGTATGCCCCTGGCCCTGGGCTACAAGGCCGCTAGCACCTTAGATTCGATGGTGGGCTACAAAAGCGCTCCCTATACTCATCTCGGCTGGTGCAGCGCCAAGCTGGACGATGCCCTTACCTGGGTGCCCTGTCGCTTGACGGTGGTCACGGTAGGGCTGCTGTCTGGCCAGCTGCGTCACGTCCTTCAGTGCTGCCGCCAGGACGCAGTTCGCGATCCGAGCCCCAATGCAGGGTGGAGTGAGTGCGCCTATGCTGCTGCCCTGGGGGTTCAAATGGGGGGGCTGAACTACTATCGCGGCTTGCCTAAAGCAAAACCTTTGCTGGGCAAAGCCCTAAGCCCCATCACCCAAGACATTATCAGACAAGCACTGCGCCTAACGCGCCGCAGCGTGCTGTTGTGGCTCGCAGTAGCCCTAGGCATGCTAATCACTGGCGCTCTGATCACGGGTACTCTAGTCACTGACACCGTAGGCGTTGCGAAGCTGGCAGGCTAATCCTCCTCCCAAGTTTCGACAGAGAGCAGGTCAGCGATGGGATCCTGCATGGAAAATCCAAACTCTAGAAGCTCGGCTTTCCAGTGCGCCCACTCATCACCGTAGAGAAGAGCGATTTTCCAGAGCCGATCTGAGCTTTTAACGGCGGTAGAGTCGACAAGCGACTTCACCTGACGCTGAAATTTCACCATCGGGTGCATAACCGGGTGGTTCATATCTTTGAGTATCCTAAAATAAACTTAAATTCTGAAGTGCATTAAACATCGCCAACCGCCTTGCTGATTCCACAAGCCGGCGTTCATCACGCTTGAGTTGCCTATGAAATCATGCAGACCAGCACAACGATTATTGAGTTGCTGAGCTAAGATAACACATTGTGCCCATTGTTAATTCTAACAATGTTTTAAGCAGCAATTCTCATTATGGTTTTGCGCATGGGTTACTCTTTAAGTATAATTAGGGTTTTGGGCTTGATTTACAGAGAGGAAGGTTAATGTCGCGATATCGAGGTCCCCGCCTTAGGGTAGTGCGCCGGTTAGGAGAGCTTCCGGGGTTGACCCGCAAGACTGCTCGCCGCGCCTATCCCCCCGGTCAGCACGGACAGGGTCGTCGCAAGCGCTCTGAGTACGCGGTGCGACTTGAGGAGAAGCAAAAGCTCCGCTTCAACTATGGGTTGACTGAGCGCCAACTGCTGCGCTACGTGAAGCGTGCCCGACGCGCTACGGGTTCTACTGGTCAAGTACTGCTGCAGCTTCTAGAGATGCGGCTGGACAACACCGTGTTTCGCTTGGGTATGGCGCCCACAATTCCGTCGGCGCGTCAGTTGGTCAACCACGGCCATATTATGGTGAACGGTCGTCGGGTGGATATTCCCAGTTACCAGTGTCGTCCTGGTGACGTAATTACGGTGCGCGATCGCGATCGCTCCCGCGAGCTGGTGGTCACCAACCTGCAGTTTCCCGGCTTGGCCAACCTACCCAACCACCTCGAGTTTGACAAAAGCAAGCTAGAGGGCAAAGTGAACGGTGTCATCGACCGAGAATGGATTGCGCTGCAGATCAACGAACTGCTGGTGGTGGAGTACTACTCACGTCAGGCATAGGTTCGGATTACTATCCGCCGATTTGGGACATGGTGCGCTGGTAGGCGCCGTCTGTGCCGCTTTCTCGCTGCTTAAAGTTGACCTCAGGCTTAATGTGGATCAGGTGCGCGACCTGATCCCGCAGCTCCGCCATGGACATTCCTGATCTCAGGGCAGTTTTGAGATCAAGCTGCCCTGCTTCGTTCAGCAAGCAGGGCCGTAGCCAGCCGTCCGCCGACAGCCGCATGCGGTTGCAGCGATCGCAGAAGCACTCCGACATCTGACTGATAAACCCAACGGTGCCCTGTGCCCCTGGAATTTGAAACACGTCAGCGGGTCCGTTGCCAGCTACTTGACCGGTGGTCAGGCCCCACCGCTGCCGGATCTGCTGTCGCAGAGTTTCTGAGTCTATCCACTGGCGATCGCCGAACAGTTCGGGGTTGCCGATGGGCATAAACTCGATGAACCGTACGTGCCAGGCTTGCTCTAGGGTTAGGGCAGCTAGGTCTAGCACCTCGCCGTCGTTGATTCCTGGAATCACCACCACGTTGAGCTTAAGCGGGGCAAAGCCGACCCGATGGGCGGCCTGGATGCCCTGCCAAACCTGCTGCCAGCGCAGCCGATTCTGGCCGCCGGTTATTTTGGCGAAGACATCGGGCTTGAGGGAGTCCAAGCTGATGTTGAGGCGTCGCAGCCCAGCGCCGTAGAGGTCAGCGGCCAAGGTCGCCAGACGAAATCCATTGGTGGTGAGGGACAGATCTTGAGTTTGGGGCAGGG
This sequence comes from Elainellaceae cyanobacterium, assembly GCA_050330955.1. Lineage (GTDB taxonomy): Bacteria > Cyanobacteriota > Cyanobacteriia > CAKZMO01 > CAKZMO01 > JBCCAG01. The sequence goes on from JBHJHJ010000030.1 coordinate 14,313, forward strand.
CGGCGATTTGTCGCACCACCTCGACGATGTCGTGGCGCAGCAGCGG
>JBHJHJ010000031.1:0-10337 GCA_050330955.1 Elainellaceae cyanobacterium
ACCGCTTCCACCGCTTCCACCGGGTCTAAGGGCATCATCAGCACGTCTGCCCCCGCCTCCACTGCCAGCACTGCCGCTTCGCCAGTGCCGTACTTTTGGGCGATCGCCCCCATAACCAGGGCGTCGGTGACAATGATGCCGCCGAACCCTAAATCCTGCCGCAGCAGGGCAGTCAGCACCTGGGGAGAGAGGGTGGCGGGCCGCTGCGGGTCCAGGGCGGGAACGAGGAGGTGGGCGCTCATGACGCTGTCAACGCCAGCGGCAATGGCGGCCTCAAAAGGGGGGAACTCCGTGGCCTCTAGGCGATCGCGATCGTGGTGGATGACAGGCAGCTCGAGGTGGGAGTCTACGGCGGTGTCGCCGTGGCCGGGAAAGTGCTTAGCGGCGGTGAGGACGGAGTGGGCGCGAGCCCCTTCGAGGAAGGCGACGGCTAGGGCTTCGACGGTGGCGGTATCATCGCCAAAGGCCCGCACGTTGATCACCGGGTTGTCAGGGTTGTTGTTTACGTCCACCACGGGGGCCAGCACCCAGTTGAGCCCCAGGGCCAGGGCTTCTTGGGCCGTCACAGCCCCCATGGCGCGGGCGAAGGCTTTGGCCTGCTTGAGGTCTTCGTGGGCGATGTGGGCGATCGCCATGGGGGGGGGAAACCAGGTGGCGCCAGCAAACCGCTGCCCCACGCCCTCTTCAATATCTGCAGCCATCAGCAGCGGCACTGTGGCCCAGCTCTGGAGCTGCTGGCACCGCTGGGCCACCTCAGCCGCCGAGCCCCCCAGCAAAATGACGCCGCCAATGCCCAGCTCACCCACCCAGCGGTGAAGCACATCGCGGGTCGGCTCCCAGTCCGGGTAGGCAATCTGGTGGTCAAACAGGTGGCCGGAAGCGCGGGCCACTACCATCTGAGCCACCTGCTGAGGCAGCGGGAGGGACTGCCACTCAGGCAGCGACTCTGACCGCGTACTGACTGAACTCACCTCCACTAGTCCTCGGCGCCGGGGAAGCTGTCGGACTCTAGGGCATCCCCGTTCCTGTTGGCTTCATCTTCGCCGCCGTCTTCAACGCCCAAGTCTGGCTTGCTATCGCCTTCTGAGGCGAGGCTCTGACTATCGCGGCTCAGTTGGTTGATCAGGGAAATGATGCGGCTCCCTTCCTCAATGCCCCGGTCTTCCACAAACAGAATTTCCGGCGTGCGGCGCAGGCGCATCCGTCGCCCCAGTTCCCTGCGGACAAAGCTGGTGGCTGCCTGTAGTCCTTCCATGGTTTGGTCTTTGGCGTCGTCACTGCCATAGATGCTGACAAAGACCTTAGCGTGCTGCAGATCGCCGGACACGTTGACGTTAGTGACGCTCACCATCCCCATGCCGACGCGATCGTCTTTGATGTCTGAGAACAGCATCTGGCTGACTTCGCGCTTGATGGATTCTGCAACCCGAGCAACTCGGCGACTGGTGGCCATAGCGGCTCTCCTTAGTAATACAAAATGAATAAACCTCTTCCCAAGATGGTTTTGGTTTAACTGGGGATTTGGCTTGAAACGAAAGGCCGCTTACGGCAGTGGAACTGCCGCGTTAAACCCCAGCATGGCCCGCAACGTCAGCGCAATAAACGCAAAGAACGCCAGCGCGAATCCAATCAGTGGAACGGCTGTAACGGGGCGCTTAAGCAGAGGGATAAGCGGCTTGATGTAGGCGTACAGAACGCCCAGGGTGAACGAGATCAAGTAGCGGGGGTAGCGTAGAATATTTTCCCAAAATTCTTCCATGGCGGTCGGTGGAGGGCGCGAGTCGTGCGGTTGGCAAGATCCCTACCTATTTTAGGAGAGATGGGGGCAAACCGGGGGAATGAGGGTAGTCGAAGCGCGAGTCAGGCAAAGCCGCTACACTAAGCAGTAGTGGGGATCGGGCAACTGTTTCACGGGCTGGGGCTATGGGGTTTGTACTAGACACTTTCGCGCTCGACAAGGTAATCGCTAAGGCGCTAGCGGCACAGCCCCTCAGCGTGGCGGACGGCGTCCTGCTGCTAGGGCAAACCGACCCCCAAGCGATCGCCTCCATTCAGCAGGCGGCGGACCAGCTGCGGCAGCAGCTTGTGGGTGATACGGTGACATACGTCATCAATCGCAACATCAACTTCACAAACATTTGCGAGCAGCACTGCAGCTTCTGCGCCTTTCGCCGAGATGAGGGCAGCGACGGGGCCTACTGGCTAGACGAAGCAACGATTTTGAGTAAGGCGGTGGACGCGGTTGCCTTGGGGGCAACGGAAATCTGCATGCAGGGGGGGCTACACCAGGGGGCCAAGCGCAACGGCACCTCGCTGCAGTACTACACCCACCTAATTGATCAAATCAAGGCCCAGTTTCCCCACCTGCACCTGCACGCCTTCTCCCCCCAAGAGGTGCAGTTCATTGCCCGGGAAGACGGCCTCAGCTATGACGCGGTGATTGCAGCGCTGCAGGATGCGGGGGTCGGCTCCATGCCGGGGACCGCTGCTGAAGTGCTGGACGACGCGGTGCGGCGGGTGCTGTGCCCCGAGAAAATCAGCGCGGCCACCTGGATAGAAATCGTGGAGACGGCCCACCGCCGGGGGATGCCCACCACCAGCACCCTGCTCTCGGGCCACATTGAGACGCCGCTGCAGCAGGTGCAGCACTTGGCCCAATTGCGATCGCTCCAGCAGCGGTCGGTGGCCCGGGGGCAGGGCCGCATTACAGAGTTTATCGTCCTGCCCTTTGTGGGGCAGGAGGCCCCCAAGCCCCTGCGGCGGCGGGTGGGCCGCGACCAGCCCGTGCTGGCGGATGCGCTGAAGCTAATGGCGGTGGCGCGGCTTTTCCTGGGGCAGTGGATCGTCAATCATCAGCCGAGCTGGGTGAAGCTGGGTCTGGACGGGGCGACGGAAGCCCTGCGCTGGGGCTGCAATGACATCGGCGGCACCCTAATGGAGGAACACATCACGACGATGGCGGGGGCCAAAGGCGGCACCGGCATGAGCGCGGACCAGCTTCAAGAGGCGATCGCGTCTTTGGGGCGGTCTGCCCAGCAGCGGGATACGCTATACCAGCCTGTTGAGGCGACCTCTGATTCAGCGCCTGCTTTTGATGAGGCGGGCGAAGATACAATGCTAGAGACAGTACCGAGGGGCAAGGAGTAGGGCATGAACGTCGGCGTGATTGTGTTTCCCGGTTCGAACTGCGATCGCGACGTCGCTATGGTGACGCGAGACTTGCTGGGGCTGCCTACCCGCATGGTGTGGCATCAGGAAGACGACCTCAGCGACCTAGACTTGATCGTTATTCCTGGCGGCTTCAGCTACGGCGACTACCTACGCTGCGGCTCCATTGCCCGCTTTTCTCCGGCTATGGCGGCCACCGTCGCCCACGCCAAAGCGGGAGGGCTGGTGCTGGGCATCTGCAACGGGTTCCAAATTTTGACCGAAGTAGGGCTGCTGCCCGGCGCGCTGATGCGCAACCGCAACCTCCACTTCATCTGCGATCGCGTGCCCCTGCGGGTGGAGCGCATCAACCTGCCTTGGACCGGCGAGTACCGAGCGGGAGAGGTGATTACGTTGCCCGTGGCCCACGGGGAGGGATGCTACTACGCTGATGAGTCTACTTTGGCAGACCTAGAGCGCCATCATCAGGTAGTGTTTCGCTACTGCACCGAGGAAGGAGAAACCGGACCAGAGGCCAACATCAACGGCTCTTTGAGCAATATCGCGGGCATTTGCAACCGCAAGGGCAACGTGCTGGGGCTGATGCCGCACCCCGAGCGTGCGTCTGATGCTCGCCTAAACATGGCGAACGAGCAGCCAAGCAAGCTAACAGACGGGCTGCGGTTGTTCAAAGGGGTCGTGGAGGCGATCGCCCCCACTGCCCCCGCGATCGCCTGAGGCTTACTCTGCTTTGGCGGCTTCGAGCTTGTCCTGGGTTTGAGTCTCGAAATCGCTAGCGGCGTGGCGCTCGTGGAGCTGCTCTTCTGGCGGCCCCCAGGTTCGATTTACCATGCGGCCCCGCTGCACCGCAGGCCGGCCATCGATTTCTTCAGCCCAGCGGACTAGGTTGGTGTAGGACGACACATCTAAAAACTTACCGGCGCCATAGAGGCGGTTTAATACCAGCCCACCGTACCAGGGCCAAATGGCAATATCTGCAATGCTGTAGGCCTCACCACCGACGTAGGGTCGCTCTTTTAAACAGCGATCAAGCACGTCAAGCTGGCGCTTGGTCTCCATCGCAAAGCGATCGATGGCGTACTCGATTTTGGTGGGGGCGTAGCTGTAAAAGTGCCCAAACCCGCCCCCTACGTATGGGGCTGAGCCCATCTGCCAAAACAGCCAAGACAGGCACTCCGTCCGCTGGGCCGGCTCGCTGGGTAGCAAAGCGCTGAATTTCTCCGCAAGGTAGAGCAGAATTGAGCCGGACTCAAACACGCGGGTTGGGGGCGTGGTGCTGTGGTCAACAAGGGCAGGGATCTTGGAGTTGGGATTGACGGCGACAAAACCGCTGCCAAACTGGTCGCCTTTGTTGATTTTGATGGGGTAGGCGTCGTATTCGGCGCCAGTGATACCGAGGGCCAGCAGCTCTTCTAACAGGATGGTAACTTTTTGACCGTTGGGGGTGGCCAGGGAGTAGAGCTGAAGCGGGTGCTGCCCAATGGGCAGCGCTTTGTCGTGGGTCGGGCCAGCGATGGGGCGATTGGTACTAGCCCAAGTCCCCCCACTCTCCTTATTCCATTGCCAGACTTCGGGTGGGGTATAAGTTGATGGTGTCTCCATGCTTTGGCTCTGGTGTAAGGGACAACGCCTGTCAGGATAGCGCAGTCTCGGGTCATAATTGTCACTGCTAATTTATGACGCTTCTGATACCGATAAGAGCATGTTTTCATGATTTTATCGGCGCAGCTGTGTGTGACTGTTGAAATTTGCCGAAATAGTGTCGAATTACGCTAGATACATGTATTACTTGTAGATAGGCTGGTATAGCTGCTCTGAACTGAGCTGCTTGCGGTATACCTCAACATTACGAGTTATAGAGTTGACCTGACCGCAGAACTCCTATCCCGAAAAATAATTATGAAGCGGTGTAGGCCGCTCTAATCATGCGCTTTAGCGCATTTTACGGGCGGTCATCCGTCCCTACTCTCACTGCCCCACTTCGTAAATGCTGTGCGACACTATTAAGTATGTCACCTCATCCACATAACCCTAGGTCTCACATTGCGCTAGTTGCTATTGAACGTCATCTTTAGTGGTAGATAGGTTAGCATCCACAATGTTCAACACAACCGAACTTTTAATCGACGATTTCGTCCGCAAGCTAAAAGGTGGTTATCATCGCACCTACGGTAGCCTCAACCAAGACTATGAGGACATCATAGGCTGGGCGGGTTCGATGGCGTTAGAAAATATTGCCAACAGTGATGCGCTCTACCACAACGTCGAGCACACCATTCTCGTAACGCTCGTGGGTCAGGAGATTCTACGCGGAAAGCACATCCGCGAGGGCAAAGTCTCATCCGAAGACTGGCTCTCCTTTATCATCTCGCTGGTTTGCCACGACATCGGCTACGTGAAGGGAGTCTGCCGGGGCGATCGCGACGGCTGGTACGCCACTGGCAAAGGCGACGAGCGGGTCCGACTGCAGCCCGGTGCCTCAGACGCCAGCCTCACCCCGTACCACGTCGATCGCGCTAAGCTCTTCGTCGATGAACGCTTCGGTGGGCACTGGCTGATTGATGCCGAGAAGGTGAAGCTCAACATTGAGCTGACGCGCTTTCCTGTGCCCACTGCTGAGGATCATCAAGATACGGTGGCATACCCCGGGCTGATTCGGGCCTCAGACCTCATTGGCCAGCTCAGCGATCCCCGATACCTTAAAAAAATCGGCGCCCTGTTCTACGAGTTTGAAGAAACCGGTGTTAACAAAAACCTGGGTTACAAGCATCCCGGCGATTTGCGGAGAAATTACCCCAAGTTCTACTGGAATGGCGTCTACCCCTACATCAAGGAAGGGCTCCGCTACCTGCAGCTGACCCAGCAGGGCCAGCAGATTATTGCGAATCTCTATTCCAACGTCTTCGTTGTAGAGCACGATCACTTTGAACAAGAGACTCTGCCTGACGGCACCGCAAACGGAACAAAGATGAACGGCAATAGCCCTAGGCCACAGCCTGAGCCGCCAAAGCGCGACGCGGTTGAAGCCTAAGCCGGTGTGACGCGGCTTTACTCAAGGGCTCTTTTCTCAGCAGCCAGCGCGCCGTGCTGATGACTTACCATTTTTTTGCGGCATCTCTTGCGGAAGTGGTGCTATACTAATGGACCTAATATCTATTATTCGGTACAGAAGAGAACTACTGCTAAGGAGACTGTCTGACACACATGGTTAAGCTTCGACTCAAGCGCTACGGAAAGAAAAGGGAAGTGAGCTACCGAATTGTGGCAATCAACAGCCGCGATCGCCGCGATGGTCGCCCCTTGGAAGAGCTCGGATTCTACAATCCCCGCACCGATGAGACGTTGCTCAACGTGCCTGCGATCGTCAAGCGCTTGCAGACCGGGGCTCAGCCCACCGAAACGGTTCGCCGGATTCTGGAGAAGGCAAGTGTCTTTGAACAGGTTAACGCTAGCTCCTAGTTGCTTTAGCTGTGATCGATCCTATTGCTCCTGCCTCTGAATCTACTCAAACTGCTGCGCCAGACTACGCTGCACTGGTCAAGTTTTTGGTTGCTCCGTTTTTGACCTCTCAAGACTCGCTACGGCTCGATTGTGAGGTTTCTCCGCGTACGGGCCGCATCCTGCTGCGCTTAGCCATTGAGGGTGAGGACAAGGGCAAGGTCTTTGGTCGCGGCGGGCGCAACCTTCAGGCGATTCGGGCAGTGGTTCAAGCTGCTGCTCAGCTTGCTGGTCAGCTTGTTCATCTCGAGGTCTATGGCCAAACCGAGCGCACCTCCGGGTCAGGCGAACGGGAGCGCCGGCGATCGCACGCCAAGCCAGCCCCCCGTCCCCGCTCGAAGCAGGGGTAGCTCAAAGCCCATAAGATGGCTACCGTCTCCATAGATTTACTCAGCCCAGAAAACGCGATCGCGCTGACCTCTAGTCGCTACGACACGCTGCCCCAGCTCACAAAGCTCACAGGGGCAGATGTTGTGCTGAGGGGGCAAGATTTGGTTATTTCTGGTCGGGACAGCGCCGTAGAGCAGTGCGCTGCCCTAGTCAGAGCATTAGAGCCCTACTGGAGCGAGGGTAAGCCTGTGACGGGCGTGGATGTGCTGACGGCGCGCCACGCCCTAGATACTAAACGGACGGCTGACCTCAGCGCGCTGCAGCAAAATGTTCTCGCCACCACCCGGCGCGGCGAGCAGATCCGAGCTAAGACCCTGCGGCAGCAGCAGTATATTCAAGCGATTCACGACCACGACCTCACGTTCTGTATTGGTCCTGCTGGCACTGGAAAAACCTTTTTAGCCGCTATCCTCGCAGTTCAAGCGCTGTCGGCAGAAGAAGTGGAGCGGCTGATTTTGACCCGTCCCGCGGTGGAGGCAGGGGAGAAGCTGGGCTTCTTGCCGGGAGACCTGCAGCAGAAAATCGATCCCTACCTGCGTCCCCTCTACGATGCGCTGTACGAGCTGATCGACCCGGTCAAAATCCCGAGCCTTATGGAGCGCGGCATTATAGAGGTGGCGCCGCTGGCCTATATGCGAGGGCGAACGCTGAGCAACGCGTTCATCATTATAGATGAGGCGCAGAACACCACCCCAGCGCAGATGAAAATGGTGCTGACGCGGCTGGGCTTTGGCTCGCGCATGGTGGTTACGGGGGATGTCACCCAAACCGATTTACCCAATCAGTCTCAGTCGGGTCTCGCAGTGGCGCAACGGACCCTCAAAGGCGTGGAGGGCATTGGCTTTTGCCAGCTTACCCAGGCGGATGTGGTGCGACACCCGCTGGTGCAGCGGATTGTGGCGGCCTATGAGAAGCAGGGGCGCTAGGTTTAGGCTTGATTTTCTAGGCCTAAATCTCACCTACGATGACGCGATCGCCCGTTGGCTCCAGCGGCGCCGATGCGTCTGACTGAGTCACGAAAACCTCTTGTGCTTTCACCCCTTCTGGAATAGCGTCAGGGGGATTCAAGGTGACAAACACAGAGCCCTGCTCGTCAGTGGTAAACTCCCCGCATAGAAAGGGCTGTCCGTTGTCGAGGGAGAGCCACATGCGGTAGATCTGGTCGGGGGGGAGCGGCGGCAGGTCGGCAATAGAAACCACAACCTGCTCCCACTGGCCCGGGGTAAAGAGCAATGTGCCCGCTGAACGACTCCCCTGGAGTGCGACAAGGCGGCTCCTGGGGCGCTGCAAAATTGACGCGACCTCATCCGTATCTTCCAATGCCGCGAGCTGCTGCTGCAGTTGACGATTTTCGTCCTCTAGTTGCGCAAACTGCTGCCGCATCCGTAGGTTGCCAAAGGCAAGCAGGAGCAGCGCTGGGATGGACAAGGCCGCAATAATTCTGGCCCAAGACCGGGAGCCGGGAGCGGTGGTACCCTGACTCCGATTAAGGTCAGCAGCCTCGCTGGCCTCGCTGGCTTCAGTGGCCTGGTAGGCCGCCATAAGTTTGTCTTCCAGGTGAGCGGGGGGCGCTGCCATATCCAGCCCGAGGGGGACAAGCTGCAGGCTAACGCGCAGAGCCTCAACCTCTTCCTGCATCGCCGGATTTGTGTTGAGCAGTTGCGCGACCTGTGAGGCTTCATCAGCGGTGAGGTCTCCTAAAACGTACCCTGCCGCTAGCGCCTGCTCCTCATTTGATAGTGACTGTGCCATGTTCTTTCCACTCATTCGACCGCACTCCCGAGCAGTCGTCGCAGGGTGATTAGCCCCTTACGGGCGTTTGTCTTTACTGTACCTAATGGTAAATCGAGCTGCTGAGCAATATTCGATTGGCTGATGCCCTGATAAAAGTTCATCTCTAGAATCTGCCGCTGTCGGTCTGGTAGCTCGCCCAAGACTCGTTTTAGGGTTTGTTGCTGCTCGCTCAGCGAAGCATTTTCTAGCGGCGTCGAGGCGGTTAATTCTGAGGGGGGCATCACCTTGAGTTTCTCCAGCGATCGCTGCTGGCTCCCCCGCTGCTTAAGCCGGTTTAGGGCCTTGCTCCGCGTCACCACACACAGGTAGGTGCTCAGGGCCGCCCGGTTTGGGTCAAATTTCTCTTGTTTCCAAAAGTTCAAAAACACATCTTGAGTCAAGTCTTCTGCCTCGCTGGCAATCCCCAGCATCTTCAAGGCGATCGTATAGACTAAGCCGCTGTACCGCTTGTAAAGCAGCCGAAGCGCGTCTTGCTGGCCGCTCCTCAGGTGTTCAATTAGCTCAGCATCAGATGCATTATCAGAAAAACGAGCCATGGGTCATAGGAAGTAACAAGTCGCTATGTCAAAACAGACTACAACTGAGCTTACTACGGTATTACACTAACTACGATTAATGGCAGATTAATGAGAATTTTGAAGGGGAGCGCTGCTTGAAGGCGCTCCCCAACCTCTAATCAAGTCACAGCGGCTTAGACTTGAACTGTGAAGCTATCGGCGTTGAGCGCTGGTGCACCCTCAATAGTGGCAATTTGTGCCCCGTTGCCAAAGCCATCCTCAGTGCCGTTGGGGTTGTAGTATAGCGCCCCTGTGGCAGCGCTGTAGGCGATGGTGGCTTCGCTAAGGGCGGCCTCTTCAGCGCTGTTGACCACCATAAATTCGCTGTCTGCCAGTGCCCCATCAATTCCCCCACTGAAGGCGGCAAAGATGTTCGCGTCGAGCACGATGCTATCTTCGGCACCGAAGTTTTGAATCAGGTTGTCGCCCTGCTCCGACGCAGATAGGCCAACGGCAAACGCGAATAGGTCCGTGCCGTCCGCTCCAATCAGGATGTCGTTGCCCGCGCCGCCGATCAGCAGGTTTTTACCGTCACCGCCAATCTGCATATCGTCTCCAGCCCCGCCGTTGAGGATTTCGTTGCCGTCGCCGCCGTCAGCGACGATGGGGGTGAGGGTAGCGCTGGCGTTGAGGAAGTCGTTGCCCTCTCCGCCGGAGAACACCACCTTCTCCACATCGCTGACGGTTAGGTCGCCCACGGTGAGGGAGTCGTCGCCCCCTTGGCCGTTGATTTCGAACTGCTCGATGTTCTCGTAGGTGAGGGTGAACAGCCCCAGGTTGAGGCGGTTAAAGATAGCCTGCCCATCCACTTGAGACAGGTCAAACTCGTCGCCAGGGCCATCAGCACCGTTCACCTGAGTGACGTCAAAGCCAGCCCCACCGTCGATGAAGTCGCTGCCGTCGCCGTTGTTCCAGATGAAGCGATCGTCG
>JBHJHJ010000032.1:0-10201 GCA_050330955.1 Elainellaceae cyanobacterium
GGTCGGCGCTGCGGAGGTCGGCGCTGCGGAGGTCGGCGCTGCGGAGGTCGGCGCTGCTGAGGTTGGCTCTGCGGAGGTTGGCGCTGCTGAGGTTGGCTTCTTGGAGAGGGGCATATTCAAGCGATCGGCAGGTCCCAAATGCTATCTCGGCCAGCGGACGGGGTAAGGGGATTGGCTTATCGCAGCCTTCAACCAGCGTTATTACGGCCCGACGTTCATGAGTCGAGGACTCCCCCTCAATTACCTGCCGCAACTGATCAACGCGATTATTCCGCAGCGAAATATCCGTAATCAGCCCAATTGCCAAAGCCGGTATCACCAGCCAGCTCGCCAACTTAGCCCGATTAATTCGTCGGCGTCGCTGACTGCGTTTCACAAACTGCGCTGCCGATTCAGAGAGGGGATAGGCCTCGCCATGCTTCGCCTGAAACCGCTCCGTATCCGCCAACTGCCGCCCCTCCATCAGCTGGCTAACCACTTTCCCCAGCAGCTCCCAGTCCTGTGCCGCCTGCTCAATCTTCCGCTGCTGCCGCAGCAAATCCCGGTCCTCATCCAGCCAGCGCCGCAGCCGTGGCCAATGGCGAATCAGCGCCTCATGGGCCACATCCACCACCGCCAACCGCTGAGCCTCCGCGCCTTTACCCACCAGCTCACTGGTCACCACCAGGTTCTCATCCGCCAGCCGCTGCACCACCCCATCCACCACCGGCTGGGAATGCTGGCTGGTCACCAAGCTCTGCTTCAGCACCCGCCGCCGGGTATCCTCCGTCCCCTCCCCCAGCTGGGTCAAATTCAAAAATACATGCCGCGCCGTGGCCTGCTGTGTCTCATCCAAAGCCCCATACACCGCATCCGCCCGCTGCTGCAGCGTCCCTGTCACCCCGCCCAGCTGGGCATAGGTCTTCAGCTGCAGCCGGTTCTCTTGCCGCTGGTTCCACAGTTCCCGCAGCGTGTACTGCAGCAGCGGCAGATTCCCCGGCGACTTCTCCACATCATCCAGCAATTCCTTCACCAGTTCCGGCTCCACCGACAGGTTGACTCGCTTTGTCGGTTCTAAAATCGCATCCGTTAGCTCATCCCGGTTCATCGGCGTCACCGCCACCAAATTTGCCTGCACTCGCTGCGCTAGCCCGCTGTAGTCCTGCTCAAAGCACTTGCCCACAAAGTCCGAGCGCATGGCTACCACCAAGCAAAGCTGCTCTGGCATGGCCTCCAGTGCCCCTAGCAGCACGCTAAAAAATTCTTCCCGCTCGGCAGAATCCTGGCACAGGGTAAACACCTCCTCAAACTGGTCCACCACCAGCACCACCTTCGGCACGTCCGAAGTACTCACCAGCCGCCGCAGCCCATCGGCCCCAGCCTCAATCAGCCGCTCCGCCTTGCCCACCTGCTCCGCCCGGTCCAGCTTCGGCAGCTCCTCATCCACAAAGGCCAGGGCTAAATTCTGCAGCGGGTTCTCCCCAGGCAGCATAATGCGCACCTCCCACTGGTCGCTCCCCAACAGTCGCCGCCCTCGCTTCAGTTGGTGCAGCAGCCCCGCCCGCAGCACCGAGGATTTGCCGCTACCCGACGCCCCCACGATCGCCAAAAAGCTCTGCTGCCGCACATGGTCCAGCAGCTGGTCCGTCAGCGCCTCGCGGCCAAAGAAGTACTTGGGGTCCTCGTCGTTACAGTCGAAGTAGCTGAGGCCTTTGTAGGGGCAGATGTCGGTGCCCTCGGTGGTGCTGGCGTCTGCGGTGGTTTCGGGTTGCCAATCGCGGGTCAGGTCAATGGCATCCCCAAAGTTAGTGCAGATAGGGGATTGTAGGTCTCCCTTGAGGGCCTGATTAACGTAGTCCGCCAAGGAAAACGAGTCAACCCACCGCTGCCCCACCCGTGCCGGGTCCAGGCCATCCAGCAGCGCTTTGGTCAGCACGCTGTAGGGGCTGTTGAGGTCTTGCCAGGACTCCTCGAAGTCGCGGGATGAGGAGATGAAGCAGCGGATGTGGTGGTTGCTGTGCCCTGGATTGGCGGAGGCCACATCGATAAGCAGCCCGCCGCTATGGCAGCAGTCTAGCCAGACAATTTGATTTTTGATGGGGCTGCGGGCCAGCAGGTTTTGGAGCCAGGCTAGGGATAGGCCCGGACGGGATTGCTTGGAGTTGGTCTCACTGGTGGCCAGATAGCCCTTATCCAGCCCATCAGGGCCATCGGCATCGCGGAGCCCATGGCCTGAGAAATAGAACAGCGCGGTATCCGGGGCTTGGGGGCTATTGGACTTGAACAGCTGCTTTAGAGCCTGCTCCAGCTCGGCTTGGGTTACCTCCGCCCGTTTGCCTACTTTTGGGGTGCGATCGCCTTCAGCATCACGGGAAAGCGCCTCCGGCAACCGGATAACCTTGAACTCACCGTCCTGCTCCAGCCTCTGGGCGATCGCCTCGGCGTCTTCGGCGGGGGCGCTTAGCTTGTTGAAGTGGCTGTAGGTGTTGACGCCAACGACGAGGGCAACTCGATTCATGGTGGTGCCTAGCTATATGGTCCTTTTCGTTAATTTCGAGGAGGCTGCTCTAGAGGCATGGCGGCGAAATGCTGGCGGAGCAGGTCATGGACGAATCGGTAGCGACCGCCAACCCGTTGAATAAATCGGTGTTTGGCGGCGTGGTCGAGGAATCGAGCGTAGTTCCAGGGTGTGTAGCCGTTGTAGGTGAGGATGATACGTAGGGCGAGATGCTGAAGAACTGCATGTAACCCACCTCTCGAAGCGCCTATCAGCCCAAAGAGCAGCCCGAAAGATAGCGCGACAAGCAGCCCACTGAGTAACCCACCAAGCAACCCGCTAAGCAGCCCACTAAGAACTCCAATAGGTAGCCCACCAAGCAGCAAACCTTTAAGAGTATTCTGTACAGATTTCCTGACTCCTTGATTTGGGTTGCTTTTTTCTACATCACGTTTATGGCTTAGCCCATCAAGTAACCCGCCAATCAATCCGCTTATCAACCCAATACACAATCCAAAAAATAGACCGCCAATCAACCCGCTTATTAATCCAACAGGCAGCCCAAAACTCAGAGCAGAGAGTAGTGACTTTCGAGAAAAATCCCATACTAATTTCTCTGCCAACTCTGGCTTATATAGATTTATTTGACGACCCCCGAATCGGCTTATCTGTTCGAGACCTACCCCGATAAGGAGTCCAAAATTGAGACCATTAAACACTCCAAGAATTAGCCCAGTCACTAATATTGCAGCGACAATTAGCTCAGGGTTCAGCTCGCCAATCTGCTCAACAAAAATTCTAGAATTCGGCGTCGCAATTAATATGCCACTGAAAAACATCCCGCAAACTATTCCAAAAATCAGCCCATAAGTCAGTCCGTAAAGTAGCTTAAACGCTGCTTTTTGAGAGTTCAAATGTAGACTGCTAGAATGTAATTCCTCTATAAGAAATTCAGTTTTACTACTTTCTTCAAGTTGCTTCGCTAGCCAGATTGTGTAGTGCAGGGTCTTTTGAGTGGTTAGCCATTTGCCTGGAGGATAAATGCCTTGGCTACTCAGCAACTCTACTTGATTCTTGATGTAAGCATCGAAGAGTTCTGATTCATTGCTGATAGGCTTACTTCCATATACAACTAAGAGCATAAATAGAAACAAGGGAAATCTGGCTAGGCTAAGTATATTATGATTTTTCTTGATTCGTGCCCAAACATTCAGACAGTTAAGTTGTTTGAAGTATGTCTTGATTTGCTCATCGCTAAGTGGTTTCAGATAGACGGCTCCATTCAGCTGTTTTAGCGCAACCTGTCCTGCTTCATATTCTTCCTTTCGACAGCAAATCACCAGGCCATATAGTAGTGGCTTTTCTTCCGCAAATTGATTGATTCTGTCAATGCACTTTCGCTGCTTATTGAGTCCTAATTCATCTAGCCCATCAAAAAGCAAAAAAATCTGATTACGTTTTAGCCATATATTGGCCGTTGCTGGCTGTATTAAATATAGTCTCTCGACCTCACTTACAATCCAGTCTTCAAGTTTCTCTCCATTCCAGGCAGACAGCTCTAGGAGCAGTGGAATAGGATACTCATCATCCTCAATAGCGCTCTGGATTAAGTCTTTCGCTAATTCCAGGAGCTCTGTCGTTTTTCCTGACCCTGGCTCTCCTAGAATCAAGAGTTTATTTCGGATATCACTACGCTGAATGACATCAACTATTTTTTGTTGAGACCCAAGTTGGACTTGAGTGTTGGTTGAGGCACCCAAAAAACCTAGAACTCGATTTACTAACGACGGCAGTGGCGCAGCATCCTGTGAAACCATTTCTAGGGTTCGCTTACCGACCTGCTGTCGCTGATTTTCCATGTAGAGGTCTAGCTTAATCAGACTATGGAGCGAAGTGTCTAGGCGCTGCTCAACATCTCCCTGAAGAATGTGTAGAAACTGACGGCGCAGAGACTTTAGATTATCTGCTTGATCTAGAGCTTGTCTGGTGTATCGCTTCCAAAATCGACGGAGTATCCATCCGCTAAATGCTACAAAGATTGCTCCGAAGATTGGCAGAACAATTTCTAATACTGCCGAAATAGCTTGGATAGCATCCGCATCATTGCGAGCAACGTCAATTACTTGGCTATAAAACCGCTGAAATGACTCCAATAGTTGACTCACAACACTATCTATCAGCATCCGTCCCCCCGCTGCCCTTCAAGCTGCTGGGCCTCCTGCGCCTTCAGCCGCAGTATCAGCGCCTTCACCTGCGCCTCAAACCGAATCGGCACCCTCACCAGCTTTGTCGTTCGACCCGTTGGTTTCCTACCCAAGGCAAAAACGGTTAACCGCCGTCTAAAGTTTAGACGACCCGCCGTAAATAGTCACCGATCGGGGCGCTGTAGCTGCAGCTCAAACCCTCAACAAGAAACAGGGCAGCCCCGCGCGCAGAGCTACCCTGTTCAGTCGATACCGGCATCTGAGTTTTTCGCCCTCTTACGGTGCCCCATCCAACAGCTCGCGCAGCGCCTCAACCACAAACGGCGCAGCAGAGCCGCTAGCCGCCAGCCCCAACAGCCAGCGCCACCGGCGCGCACAAAAGGCCGAGACACGCACCACTAGCCCCAGCGATCGCCTAATAGCATCAACGTCTTTACGCAGCCCATCTAGGGTTCTCAGCTTATTCTCTAGCCGCTCGATGCGGCTTTCCAGCTCCGACTGGCCTATCTGCACCTGCGTAGCCTTTTCAGCCGCTTCTTTGGCCTCTGCGCGCAGCTCCCAGGTCGCCCGAGACAGATCTTCCCGCACCCGGTCTAAATCCGTCTCCAGGTGAGACACGCTCTCAGTCAGGGGTAGCACCTGTCGGTCTAGGGCCCTTATCGCCGTCTTGCCACGGCGGTATGCCTCCTGAATCAGCGCTTCTAGTTCCGTGTCCCTCTCGCTTACCCGTGGCCGCTTGATGGCCAACGACGCGAGCGGGTCGAACTCGATCTGCTGCTGCAGTGCCCAGCTCTGCGTCTCGGTGTAAACCTGCACTGCCGCATCTGGGGCCACCTTCCGAATGGCTTCTAGGGCCTCGGTTGAGTACGGTCCCAATCCCGGTAAACCAGGACTGACGACGATTAGATCAAACTTCTCCCCAGCCTCAATCAGCGCCAGGCCTTCAGCCAGCGATCGTGCCCTCGATAGCGCCAGGTCGCGCGGCAGCCCCAGAGAGCTGCAGGCTTCGACATAGCGATCTTGCCATGTCTGAGCGTCGCGATCGTCAGATTCCATCAACAAGCCCTTCATGCCCCTCTCCCTCATATATAAGCGGGAGCGGTACCCCACCGCTCCCGCAAGCACTCATCCCGTCAAGCGATCGCCGCCCTAAGCGTTAGCTGGGTCGGGGTCGGCTGGCGTCTCCTCGCTGGGCGCAGCAGTGCTGGGGAAGAATTGACCCTTGACGGCATCCCCGTAGGTGGCCACCAGTAGCCCGAGCAGCACCGTCGTACCCCCTCCATAGGTCAAGTCTTGCACCTGAATCGGCCTGTAAATCATGAAGCCACCCACGAGCTCTTTCTTAAACATGGTTTCGTGCTCGAAAGTTACCCCAGGCACCCCAAAAGCGTCGTTGACCTCGTAGACAACCTTTACGATTTCAGGGCCAGTTAGGGGAGTGGGAAATTTTGTCTGGTCAGCCAGAACGGGAAACTCTGTACCTCCGCCCTCATTGCCGTAAAGCCGCCCCGTACTGGACAGCTCACTGCCAACGCCGGGAATATGCCAAGACGTACTGAAGACCATGTTTCCAGGCCAGGTGGCATTCTCTAGGCGGCTTGTCCGGTAGATTTGAATGGCTTCTCTGAAGAACAGAAGATAGCGCAGATCGATGCTCGTACCACCGATGCTGATTTGGCTTGAGAACAGGTTTTCAACGATGTCGCTGGCCTGCTCCTCAGTCGCCTCCGACAGTAGCGCAGACAGTGCCGCCAGCTGCTCGATTAAAACTTGCTGCTGCTGGTTGAGGCTCTCTTGCTGAGATAGGGCCGACTCCGTTGCCGCCAGCCTCGAAACCTGCTCAGTCAGCGATGTAACGTTAGCCTGAATCGCGCTGGCGTTGGCTGTTGCAGTCTGTTGAACCAAATTGATGCTGTCAGTCAGCGTTTGGTCCAGGGTCGCTATTGTTTGCTCGACCAGTTCCTTTGAGGCAGACACCTTAGCATCCACATCAGCCTCAGACTGCATATAGTAAATCAGGCCTTCAACCAATGCCCGGAGAGCAATTATATCGGAGGCGTTTGTGCTTAGCGTCTGGTGGACAGTGCTGTTTTCTTGCGGCGGTGCGATTACTACCATGGTTATTTCTTACCTAGTTGAGATGCAGTTGTAAACGAAAGCTTGAGGACCTAAAACGGCTGCAGGACGCAAAGAAGTAGAAGATTTACGCTTAGTTTGATACAAAGTTTGAAAGCTTGAATCTTCCGCTTCTTTGACCTGATAGCTGATTTCGTTCCCGTCTACAAGAATGCCCAACTCGGTCAAAGGTGACCAAGAAAAACGAGCTTCTTCAGGAATCTTTTCATCAGCTACAGCCCTAACTTCTTTGAAGTTATGGATATACCATCCATAGTCAATTTCCCACCATCTCGGGATAGTAAAAGGCTTAGATGAAACACCGACTACGCTCCTACCTGCCCCGCAATTAACGCGTAGCAAGCTGTTTTCTATTTCCTGGTCTGAGCGGCAACCTACGGTCCAAGTGTCTTCTCCCTCTCCGGTGTATATCGCCGTCCTAGGACCGGATAGAACAGTGCTGCCTATGGGCAAAAACCTGATATCTTCGCCCGCGAGAGCGTCGGATGAAACTATTTCCTGCTGCCATATTCGCAAGGTCAAGGGCAGTTTTATCCAGTCGAATACAATCAGGTAAAACGAGATTGGAATATCTGAATTGGAGTCCACCAGGACAGCGCGATCGCCCGTAATCAGCATCCGGCTCACCTCAACCCTGCCAGCAGACGCATCCTGATAGGCCATTGACAATGCAGCTATCGACTTATCGGTGCTCACCCCCGATAGCCCTACAACAAATCTCCTTCCGCTGTGCACGCCAGGCACAGAAGAGTGATAAGAGGATACGGCTTCTTCAACAAGTATATTCATCGCATCTGGTCTATCTTTTGTTCGATTCGAGTCAACACTGCGCTTACCTCCTCACTCAAGCCAGGGGACCCTATTTCGGCTTTACCAGATAAGAAGATAGTATTAGGCCCCCAAATATAAAGGCCAATTGGCCTGGACCCAGGGACCGGATACACGCGCTGATGGTAAAAATTAAGCCGGATATGATTAGCAATCTTTCGCGGCGGATTGTCTTCTATCCAGTAGAAATAAAGACTTTTTGCCTGATACTGATTATCCCAGATGGCAAAGTTGCTGGGATAGACAACGGTTTTAATGTCAACATATTCAATCCAGCTATTACCATCGAGCGGCGGGAGCCACTGAAAAGGGGTTTCCAACCGCTCAAACTCACTCATCTACTAGGCGGGGGGAGTAGTGGTGGGAGGATTGATGGTGATCGTTTGGGTCGCGTTGAGTAGCCGAATATCCCTGTCGTCAAATCGCTGTTGAAAAGAGCCCTCCTCCTGTCGCATTGAGTTAATGGTGTTTCCTGCCGGTTCAGCAAAGAAAAAGGCGTCATCAGGTTCTGTAGCAAACTCGTCTCCATCCCAGTAGGTATCTACAGGGGAACTTTCGTCAGGTGCGGAAGCAATAACCCATCCATTTGCAGCCATAGCGCGTATCTCCTAATTATTTTGGTTTGGTCGTTAAAGATGGTCAAAAAATGATTCCCAGCGGCTTAGCCGTATCGATAGACGCGGCGACGGGGGAAGCGTACTTTCACAATCCGTTTGCCGTTGTAGGTCTGACCAACGGCTTGGGCGAAGACAGTATCAGCGTTTGATGGCGAGCAAAGCACTCCAACGGACTGCAGCTTACCGGGGCGAGCCTCATAGACAAGCCGGACCGGAACACAACCGTTCTCAAAGGCATCATCACGGCCATAGCCGACGATATCAGCGGCATCGCCTGGGGCGTTGTCTTGAATACCCAGGGTTGTTTGCAGACCAGCGCTGTAGCTGGAACTCTTCAGCTGTAGCTGGACAAATTTGTTGTCCCGAATTTTGATGAAATGCGGGTCTCGCGCGTTTCGAGTTGCCATTCACTCTCTCCATGCTAAGGGCTGAAAGCATTGTGCCCATTGGATTTTAGGGCCCAACACGACCAGCAACCCCTATAGGTCTCGCCTTTTTACAAGGCGATCGCCCCTCACCAGGTCTCGTAGAGCTGTGCGTCTGTTAGCATCCCGTGTAGCTTTAGCTCCGCCTTCTTTAGGTAGACGTTAGCTACAGGACGTTGTTGAGGCAGGCGGCGACGGCGGCCCAGTATGCGCGCGTATTCGCGGCGGTTGAAGTTGCGATCGGGGTAAGTGGAGACCGTGAGCCTGTCCCATTCAGGCGTTGCCCCAGCGACCAGCAGCACTTTAGAGATAAACTGCCTGCCCTCTGGCTCTGTATAGGGCGGAATCACCAGCTCTAAGCCCTCTTCCCTATGGCGATAACTCAGCTTGTAGCGCCCAGTTCTGAAGCGGTAAGAGCGGGGGAACTGCTGAGCGATACGGTTGCGCAGAGCGGTCATGTCGGTCTGGGTGACGGTCTCTGGGGTCTTGTTCATCAGCCGGAAGCTTGCCCTTACGCGCTTGCGCTCACGATTGGCCGCGGCTGCCTCGTCTCGCGGCTCCTCAAAATGCAGCTGCACCTGGGGGCGAAACCGGACAGCCTCTTGGTATTCGGCGGTGGGGATGCCATAGATCGGAGCCTGTAGCCGGGCGGCCTCTTCCCGAATCATTAGGAACAGGTTGGACCGCAGCTGCATCATCGTAGCGGTGTCGTTGTCTTTGATGAGGCAGGCGTAGCGCATCTGGGCCTCTGGGGTAGAGAATGCATCATCCGGGATGTCCTCTCTGAAGCTCTCTCTCACCATGCGGTTGTAGACGCGCATGTAAACGGACTGCAGATTCTCAAAGTCGTTAGGCGCTGCCATCGGCTCCCTCATCTGGTCTGCCTACCTGTGGATCCTCCAGGTTTAGCGGGGCCTCAGAGTCTAGCTTCGCCTCTCGCTCCGCATCGGCCACGGGCTGGCTCTCTGGGGCCACCCCAAAGCCCACTGTCTCTAGGTCACGCTTGAGCTGCTCTCGGTCGTCCCTGAGCTGTTGCGTCGTCTGCTGGATGCTGACCACCTCACCTGTGACCATTTCCATCGAGGCAGCTACGTTTTCCACCTGGTCCAACCTCGAAAACATCCGTTCCCAGCGCTGATGGCCGACGCTAAAGCGGTCCAGCCGCTCTTGCATCCAGCCAAAGCTGTTCTGCATCACTGAGCCCGACCGCTTCAGAGCGTTTCCAATTTTGCCTACGTTCTCGCCTACCATCTCGACCAGAAAACGGGTGCTGTCTACGATCGCCTGCACCCCATAGAGCACGTTCATAGCGCTCTGATAGATGCGGCTGTAGCTCACCCAGGCTTGTTTCATGCCCTCTAATCGCTCAACCCCAAAAAGCCGCTCGGCCATGCCTTGAAGGAAGTTGCTAGCGATTTGCCCAACGTCAATAGGGTTGCCCTCGGGGTCAGAGATACCGGCAAATTGCAGGATGTTGGTGATACCTGAAAACAGGGTCTGAACGATATTGCTGCT
>JBHJHJ010000033.1:0-2818 GCA_050330955.1 Elainellaceae cyanobacterium
CCGGCAAATACCGCAACACAAACTGCCGCATCTGCTCGTCGCTGAGGGGCTGCATCTCCAGCCGCTGCGTAATCTCCAGGTCGCCCCCCAGCCCCAGCTCCCGCGTGGTGAAGACCATTGGCGTCCGGGGATAATCTTGCCGGAAGGCTTTCACGTTGCGCCGTGCCGCTTCTGAGGGTAGCTCGTTGATGCCGTCAATTAGTAGCAGGAAGCGGCCTTGGGCAAGCTGCTGTTCAACTTCGCTATGGCTAAGGGCGATGCGGTGGCGCAGAAGGAAGCGGCGGATGAGTTCTAGGGTGGAGGTCTGCCAGTAGCGCAGCTCGACTAGAACGGGGATTTTGAGGTCTTGGTTGGCGAGAGTTTCGGTGGTGAGTTCGAGCGGTCTTACCCCCTCTAACTCCCCCTTGGTAAGGGGGAGAACTGGAGCTTCCCCCCTTGGCTTTCGCGCAGCGTGTCCGAAGGACGCAGGGGGACTTGAGGGGGGTAAACCAGAACTGGGATCATCTATCCGAGACGTATCCACGCGATCGCCAACATCACCAGCACAGAGGCGGGCCTCCTCCAAAAGCATCCGCAGCAGCGCCGTAGACTTCCCCGACCCCGGACGCCCCACCAGCAACACATGCCTCTGGTCAGAATCAAGGGCATACTTCCGCAGCCCCTCCAGCACCCCCAGCCGCTCAATTTTCTTGGGCTCCTCCTCGCCAAGCCGCCCCTCGTCGGGCTCTCCCTTATCACTGGGAACCCGCGTCTCCACCATCAGCCCCAAATCCAGCAGCGGCACCTCAGAGGCGCGATCGCCCTCCGGCCTCTCCCCCACCACATCCGTGAAGGTATACACCTGCCACCACTGGGCGTAGGTATCACGGATAGAATTTAGATACGGCGTCCAGTCCAGCATCTATCAGGGCAAAAATATCCTGGCTCCATACTAATCGAGGTCGCCCTGGATATGGGATAAGTCCACTGACAGCTCAGCGATCGCCCCCCAACACCCCATCACTGACACTTCCAGTCTCGTCACTGCCCCGTCAAGTGTCATCGCTGACCCTCCAGGTCTCACCGTTGGCATTTCACCTATCATCGCCGACACAAAAAGTCTCACCGCTGACCCTTCAGATCTCGTCATCGACCCTTCAGGTCTCATCGGTGACGCCTGAGCTGTCACCGATGAGACAAAATTTGTCATCGCTGACACTTCAAGTCTCGCCGCTGGTACAAAAGATGCGATCGCCGACACCAAAAGTCTCACAGCTGACACCTCAGGTATCATAGACGCAACAGCCCCACAGCCCCCCCATGGTCCAAACCATTGCCGCAGACAAAATCACCCTCTACGACCTAGCGCAGCAGTTTGGCCTGCAGCCCACCACCGACACGACATTCTTCCCAGAATGGCAGCAACACCTGCCGCCCCTCACCGACACCGAGCAGCAGCGCCTAGCGCGGGTGCAGGCCATCTCTGCTAATTTAGAACAGCGATCGCTCCTAGAAAACACCGTCAAACTGGCCATCATCGCCCCCTTGCTGGACTTGGCGGGGCTATTTTTGCCGCCGTTCTACGTCAGCACCGAAGACGCCATCCAAATTGAAGCCACCGACCAAAGCACCCTGGTGCGGGGCCGCATCGATATCCTTGTGATGAAAGAACGGCTGTGGATACTGGTGATTGAATCGAAGCGAGCTGAATTTTCCGTCAAGGTGGGCATTCCGCAGGCGCTGTCCTACATGCTAGCCACGCCCAATCGAGACCGTCCACGCTACGGGCTCGTCACCAACGGCACAGACTTTGTGTTTTTGAAACTCCAGTTTCAGGACGTGCCCTACTACGGGCGATCGCGGCAGTTTGTTCTCGGGCAAACCGATGATTTAGACCGCGTCCTGCAAGTTCTTAAGCGACTGGCAGGTGCTGTCGCCTAATCCTCACGCTGTCGCAGCTGCTCCAAAAACACCTCCACATCTCGCGGCAGCAGCGCCCAAACGTTCACCGCCAAATCAAGATTCACCTGCAGCTGATTCACCTCAATCTCCGCCCCATACCCGTGGCGCACAAAATGCCGAAACCCCCTCAACTGGTTGAGCAGCATCCAGGTCTCCTCCGAAAGTAGCGCCGGACGCACCGCCTCCACCGGCTGACTCAGCCGTAGCAGCAACGTGCGGTGCCAATCGCCCCCAGCACCGATGCGATTCTCAAAGGCGTTCGCCACCAGCTTCAGCAAATCCTCAACGGCGCAGTAGAAGTTATGAATCTGGTAGGCCGCGCTATCCAGCTGAGCCGCCGTCTCCAGCCCGGAGGCAACCCGCCCCTGCAGGCGGTCATAGACCCGCTCAATCAGCCGCATCTGCGCCGTCATCTCCGCCGCTAATCCAACGACCTGCTCGCGCTCCACCGCACCCCCTCCCGACGAATCTTTTCAGCAAAGTGGCACTGGTCCAGCGGCACCAAATCCACATCCCGGTTCACTGCCGTCGACAAGAAGCTTATTAGCCCAAACGGGTCCCCCGGCGTCAGCCCCTCCACCGCCAAATCCACGTCCGACCGCGCGGTAAACCGACCGGGCTGTGTCACCGAGCCAAACAGATACCCCTGCTCAATGCCAAACTGAGCCGCGTTCGACCGCAGCCACGCCAATGCGGCTTGGAGAATTTCCTGGCGATCGCCCGCGTTCTGCCGTTTCTGCTGCTGCAGCTTAGCGTCTAGGAGCGGGGTCGGAAAAGGTTGGCCCATCGGTCAATCCCCAACCGGTAGGAACAGTTCAGCGAGCGGAATTTCGATGGCCGGAAACGCCAGAGAACGGACGGTGTCTGTAGGGGTTAT